>DAIPHL010000010.1:0-25388 GCA_036771375.1 Synergistaceae bacterium
GGTCGGCGGCCTCCGGCGTCGTGTTCGTCCCAATGAAAAGATGGGCCCTCATCATAGGAAGGATCCGCAGGACGCGCCTTTTCCTTTTGCCCTTACCCCTTGCCGCGACCCCGGGCTTTCAAGCGCCTCGTTCCCCCGTCCACGAAATTCTTTCGACGTCACCGGCGCAGTGGCTCCATGAAATCCCTGTTCGCCGCTTCCACGTTTCCGCCGATTTTTCGTCCGAGCTTGTCCTCCGTGATCATGACGGGCTCGTGATAGAGATAGCGGGGAATGGCGATCAGCTTCGAATCGACGAACGCCAGATCCGGCATCCCGTAGGCAAACGAATAGACGATCCTGTCGAGCGCCTCCCCCTTGGAGACCACACGAAACCCGACGAAAGAGAACAACACGCTCGCGTCCTCCATCGTGTCGGTCTGCGTGAAGCCACCCAAGAGGCGCAGCCTGTCCTCCACGGCGGTCCTCATTGTCTTCTCGAGCTCCGCATCGTGTTCACAGACGACCGAGACGAAGACCGAGATCTTTTCCACGGCTTTTACCGGGTCGCCTCCTTTTCCCGAAGAGGACGCCTTTCCCCCGACATCCTCCTTGGAAACCGAGGCAAGAGACGGAAAAACACCGGGGGAAAGGTCTTCCTCCTCCGCGAAGGAGGGTTGTGCCAGTATGCTGAATATGATTGAAGCAAGCAAAATGGAGACGATCTTTCTTGTCATGACGTCATAACGCTCCCGTTTCGTTATTTGTCGTTTCGCAAACCACGGTTACACTCGAAGGTTCATTATAACCGGAACACCCGTCTTTTTATATATGGGAGGCAAAAAACATGGAGAAAATAGGGAAAACAACGAATGAGAAAAACTCGCTCTTTCGGCTGGCGAAAAAGCTCGAACACTCCGTCCTCTCTCCGGCGGCGACGGAACGCGAGGTCGTCGAGGGGTGCGCCGTCGCCCGAAGATACGAAGTCGGCGTGATGATGGTACAACCCTCATGGCTCTCCCTCGCGGTAAACGAGCTCGCCGGAAGCGATGTCACGCCCGCTTCCGTCCTCTCCTTCCCCCACGGTGCGTCGCTGCCGGAGACAAAAGCCTTCGAGGCCGACAGACTGGCGACGCGGGGGGCACGGGAGATCGACATGGTATTGAACGTCGGCGCGCTGAAATCGGGTGACTCAAAGGGCGTCCTCCGCGATGTCCAGGGCGTGGTCGAGGCGGCGAGGGGGAGGGCGGCGATCAAGGTGATCCTGGAGATATGTCTCCTCACGGACGACGAGATCGCAAGGGCGTGCGAGATATGCGAACGGGCCGGTGCCGCCTTCGTAAAGACCTCCACCGGTTTCGGCGGTGGCGGGGCGACACGGAAGGCCGTGAGGTTGATGCGGACGTCGGTCGGCCCCTCCGTCGGCGTGAAGGCCTCCGGCGGGATCAGAACCCTCTCCGACGTCCTCGGCATGCTCGAAAGCGGCGCCGATCGAATCGGCACGAGCGCCACCGTCAAGATCATGGAGGAGCTCGCGGCGATTCCGGAAAACGAGAGATCCCGACCGATGCTATAATTGACGGAGAACGGACAAAACCTTCGGGAGCTGATATCGATGGAGCGGATACGGAAATTCAACAAACCGATGGCGGGGTCAAGCGGGGTCGCCCACGCCGCCGCGAGGGAGGACGGTCCGGACGTGCGGATCGTCAATTTCCGCTGCGAAAAGAAAAATCCGGCTCGGGTCCACCTTTCGACGGACGGAAGAAACCAAAAATTTCGCGCGTTCACGGCGAACGACCGGGTCGCCTTCGCAGCCGTCCCGTCCCGAGGCACAGCTCGAACCCGCTCGACGGACGCCATACGGATCCCCGGATTTAAAGAGGCATTGACGTTCCCCGATTTCGAGCGGACGGGACATGTCTCGCTCTAGAAACGCCGACACGATCCGATGAACAGGGACAACCACAGAATTTTTCTCATCAGGCACGGCGAGACGGACTGGAACAAGGCCTTTCGCTATCAGGGAAGCTCCGACGTTCCCTTGAACGACGAGGGACTCCGGCAGGCCGCTCTGCTCGGGACCAGGCTGTCGCGTATAAGGCCTTCCCGCATCCTGGCGAGTCCGTTGATGCGCGCGTTTCGTACGGCGGAGACGATACGGGAGCGCAACGACGGCGCCGAAGAGCTCGAAACGGAGACGAGGGACGACCTGAGGGAGATCTCCTTCGGCGTCTGGGAGGGGCTCTCGATTCCCGAGATCAAGGAAAAAGACGGCAAGACGTTCGAGCGCTGGCGGCGCGCTCCCTTCTCCTGCGCGCCCGAGGGCGGAGAGACGTTTCCCGATATCATGAGACGGTCGCAGGTCCTGGCGGAAGAGCTCAAATGCGGCGCACCGGGGAGCGACACCTTCGTCGTCACCCACGGCGGCGTGCTTCGTGCGCTCATTGCGGCGCTTCTCGAGTTCGACGACATCGACCTGCTCTGGCGTATGCGCTTTGACAACTGTTCGATCTCGGTGGTCGACATCTGGAACGGAAAGTCCGTCGGATCGACGCGGTCGAGATATCCCTCCCTGCTGACATCGAACGACACGCATCACCTGCGGCTCGAGCGGGACGAGGCGATCGCCTCGCTCGTCTTCCCGTTCTGAACGAAAGAGAACCGAAACCCCCTTTGCCACGCGACCGTAAAAGGGCGAGAGCGGCCCGCCTTCCTCGGCGTGACCGCTCTCTTTTCTTCGTTCCTCTTTCGCGAAAAACGAGGCGCGTCAGCGTTTGAATCTCTCCATGACGAACGAGACGATCGCCCGCATGCCGTAGGCCGTAGCCCCTTTCACGTAGTAGGAATACGGTTCCTTCGCGAAATCGGTCGCGGCGATGTCGAGATGGATCCACGGGATGTCCTTCTCGACGAAATTCTCCAGGAACATCGCGGCCGTGATCGCTCCGCCGTAACGTCCGGCCGAGTTGACGAGATCGGCGATCGGGGACTTGAGCTTCCCACGAAGCCGCTCGTCGTCCATCGGCAGTCTCCAGAAGCGCTCGCCTGTCGCGCGCGAGATCTCGTAGAACGATTCGGTCCACTCGTCGCGATTGCCGAAGAGTCCCGCCGTGGAATCTCCCAGCGCCACCGCGCACGCACCCGTCAGGGTCGCGATGTCGATCACACAATCCGGCTTCAGAATACACGCGTAGGCGAGTGCGTCCGCCAGGGTCAACCGCCCCTCGGCGTCGGTGTTGTTCACCTCGATCGTCTTTCCGTTGTACGCCCGGATCACGTCGTCCGGACGGTAGGCCGACCCGCTCGGCATGTTCTCGGCCGCGCCGACGATGGCGTGCACCCTGACCGGCAGCTTGAGGTCGGCGATCGCCCCGATCGCCCCGAACACCACGCAGGCACCCGTCTTGTCGCCCTTCATCGTGACCATCGAGTCGGCGGGCTTCAGCGAAAGCCCTCCGCTGTCGAAGGTAAGTCCCTTGCCGACCAGTGCGACGTTCGCAGCAGGCTCCTCGACCGGCTCGTACGTCAGATGGATGAGCCGTGGCGGTGTCGCGGAACCGCTCCCTACGGCAAGAAGGGCGTTCATTCCTCTTTTTTCGAGCTCCGCCTTCTCCAAAACGATACAGGAGAGCCCCTTTTCGGCCGCGAGCTCCCGCGCCCTCGTCTCCAACGTCTCCGGATCGATCACGTTGCCCGGCTCGTTCGCGATATCCCTGGCGAAGCACTGCGCGCTCGCGATGATCTGCCCCTCCAGGAGGCCGTCCCTGTTCCCTTCCAGAACGGAAAGGGTCTCGGGAACCGCGAAGTGATCATCTTCGTCCTTGGTGTGATACTTTTCGAAGCGGTAGCCGGCGAGCACCGCTCCTTCGCCGATGCAGCGGGAGACCGCCCGATCCTCGGCGCCGGGCACAGCCAGGGAGACCGTCGTCGCTCCCCGTCGTGCCGCGTGCCTCACGATCTCGAAGGCCGCCCGGCGATAGTCGTCCGGGACGACCTCCTCCCACTTGCCGAGCCCCGCCAGAACGATGCACTGGGTGTTCCCGTCGGCGAGGGGGACGACGAGCGTCTTGCCCCTCTTGGCGTTGAAGTGCTCCCTTGGAATCACCATATTGACCAGGAGCGCGAGGCTGGAGGGAAGAGGATCCAGGTCTCTCGCGCCAAACCCCTCGAACAACGCAAGACCCAGCAACTTTCTGTTCCCGATCTTGGAGCCGCTCTCCAATATCTCAAATCGCATCTTCTCGAACCTCCTCTAAAATGAACGTGTCGCTTCGTTCGATCCCGCGCAATCTTACCACTTTTATCCCTGTTCTTGAACAACATGTCCCTTCGATGGTATATTATCATCGAATCCACGCCGTTTAACGATAAACGCCATCCGGCTTTCCGCAGGAAGGCACGGGGCTGTTGGGAGAGAATCCGCACGATGCGAAAATCATACGACGTCATCATCGTAGGAGCAGGTCCGGCAGGGCTCTTTGCGGCGATCGAGCTATCGAAGTCCGGCAGGAAGGCGCTTCTTCTGGACAAAGGCAAGGATATCGAAAAAAGGGCCTGTCCGCTCAAATTCGGAGCACCGGAGTGCTTGCAGTGCAAACCGTGCAACGTCGTCTGCGGTTGGGGCGGAGCCGGTGCGTTCAGCGACGGAAAACTGACCCTGACTCCGGAGTTCGGCGGCAATCTGGAACAGTACTGCGGAAGGCAGACGCTGCTCTCCCTCATCGACGAAGTCGACGGAATCTACCTGGAACACGGCGCCTCCGCGGCCCTCTTCAAACCGGAGGGAGAGCTTGCGTCGAGGATCATCGACCGTGCCCGCCGGGCGGGGCTCGAGGTGCTGCCCGCGACCATCCGCCATATGGGAACGGACAGGTCCAAGGAGATCCTGTACAGCCTCTATCTCTACGTCAGGGACCGCTGCGAGATCCGCACCGACACCCTCGTGCGGGAGGTCACACTCGACGCTTCGGGACACGTGCGGGGCGTCCTGCTCGAAGACGGGACGGAGATACGCTCTCGCAACGTTCTGCTGGCTCCAGGGCGCGAGGGAGCCCCGTGGATGGAGGAGACCATCCGCAAACTGGGGCTGGACATCGCCGCCCTGCCCGTGGACATCGGGGTACGGGTCGAAATACCGGCTGCGTGGGCCAAGGACATCACCGATCAGTTCTATGAGATCAAAGCGATCTTCGACACGCCGACATTCGACGACAAGGTCCGTACCTTCTGCATGTGCCCTCACGGCGAAGTGACGACCGAGTATCAGTCGCGCCAGGGTATCCTCACGGTCAACGGACACTCCAATCGGGACGAAGACAACAAGACCGAGAACACCAACTTCGCCATCCTCGTCTCGACGAAATTCACCAAACCGTTCAACGACCCCACAGGTTACGGCAGCTACATCGCGCGCCTCGCCAACATGCTCGCGGGCGGCGTGATGGTACAGCGCCTGGGCGACCTGCGAAAGGGCCGGCGCTCCACCCACGATCGCATCGCCCGCGGACTCGTGCGGCCAACCCTCAAAACCGCGGAACCGGGAGACCTCTCCTTCGTCCTTCCCTACCGGCATCTCACCGGCATCGTCGAAATGATCACGGCGCTCGACCACGTAATTCCGGGGATCAACAGCTCGCATACGCTGCTTTACGGCGTCGAGGTAAAGTTTTTCAGCCTGAAACTGGAGCTGGACGCCTCCCTCGCGACCCGAATCCCCGGGCTTTGGGCCGCAGGCGATGGAGCCGGCGTCACAAGAGGCGTCATCCAGGCATCTTCCTCCGGCCTCTGGGCCGCGAGGGCGATCGAAAAAGAGCTGAACGGCTAGACGTCGCTCGGAGGCTGCCCCGATCCTTTGACCACGTGCTATAATGACCCGAAAGGATGAGGAGTCACCTCGCTCGTATGGGGGCCGGTCGATGAAGCGAATCATGGTGGGATACGACTACTGGAACAGGCGGGAGAAACGGGAGCTTTTCTCCGCCGTCCTGTGGGAGTCTCTTTTTGTGGGAGCGTACCTTTTGGCCATATGGTACAAATTCCACTCCTTCGACGTATCCCTCTCGCAGAGACACGCCCTCTCCTTCGTCACCTTCGCGGGAAACTTCTCGGTGCCTCTCTGCCTTTCCGTCTTGCCGCTCCTTCTGCCGGGAAGGCTCCGCCGGTTTTCACTGCTCCTTCTGAACCTCGCCCTGTCCCTGTTGCTTCTGACGGATGTGCTCTACATGCGATACTACGCCGACCTCTTCACGCTTCGAAATCTCGGCCTCTCGGCGCAGGCGGGAGAGATCTCCGACTCGATCGCCGCGTTGCTTCGCCCTTCGGACATCAAATATTTCATCGACATCCCCCTCTTCGCCCTCTTTTCCTGCCTCCTGACGAGACGAAACGCATGGACCAGACCGTCTTTCCTTCGTTCGGCGGTGCTCGGCGTCCTGTTCGCGGCAGGGATCGGGGGCGTGTTATGGAAGATCGCCGATTACAACAGGACCGTCCCAGGCGCCCTCAAATCCCTCTGGGACCGGCCCGCCGTGGCGATCGGAACGGGAACCCTCGTATACCACGTCGCCGACGTCCGCAATATCGTCCAGGAACGTCTCTCCAGGCGAAAACTCGACGCAGGAGAGATACAGACCATATCCGACTGGCTGTCGTCCCGCGAAGCCGACAGGGAAAAAACGAACCGGGAGAGCCGTACCTTCGGAACGATGCGCGGAAAGAACCTGATCGTCATACAGGTCGAGTCCTTGCAAAACTTTGTCGTCGGCCTATCCCTCCGAGGAAAAGAAGTCACGCCCAACATAAACCACCTCTGCGGGGAGAGCCTGTACTTCCCCCTCGCGTACAACCAGACGGCATCCGGCAACAGCTGCGACTCGGAGTTCATGGTGAACACCTCGCTCTACCCGACCGCGAACGGCGTCGCCTTCATGCGCTTTGCCGGACACTCCTACCACTCCCTCGGTTCGGAGCTGAAATCCCTCGGCTACCACACGATCGCGCTGCACGGGGATAGACCCGGCTTCTGGAACCGCGGTCACATGTACCCCGCGCTCGCGTTTGACCGCTACATCAGCAAAAACGAGTTCGAAAAATCGGAGGCGATCGGGCTGGGAATGAGCGACAGGGCGTTTTTCGAACAGTCCATGCGCTATCTGACGGAGCTGCGGGACAGGGGCGCTCCGTTTTACGCCTTTCTCGTCACGCTCACGAGCCACTACCCCTTCGATTTCAGACCGCTGAAGGAACAGGTGACGGACATCGAGCTCGGCAGGCTCGAAGGCACCCTTCTCGGAAACTATCTGAGGTCCATCCGATACACCGACAGGCAGCTCGGACGCTTCGTCGAATCGCTGGAACGCGAGAATCTCCTGAACTCGAGCGTTCTCGTGATCTACGGAGATCACCCCGCGATCCCAGGCGGAGGCGAAGCACTCGGGAAACTCCTCGGACGGGACCTCTCGACCGCCGCCTCACAACGCACCCTGCAGTCGATCCCGATCATGATACGCCTTCCCCGGGGAGAGCTCGCCGGCGTCAGAAAAATTCCCACGGGGCAGATGGACATCGGCCCGACGATCGCCTCGCTGCTCGGCTTTTCGATTCCGACTTCGTTCGGTCGAGACCTTCTG
Organism: Synergistaceae bacterium; assembly: GCA_036771375.1. Classification (GTDB taxonomy): domain Bacteria; phylum Synergistota; class Synergistia; order Synergistales; family Synergistaceae; genus DAIPHL01. Next base: position 7,611 of record DAIPHL010000010.1, read on the forward strand.
GACCCCGCGCTGCACCCCGAAGAAAAGGTCGTGATCTTCCGAAACGGCAGCTATGTAAAAGGAAGCGTCTGGATACGTCCCTCTTCCGAACAGGCGGTGGACCTAAAATCCGGTCAGGAGGAAGCATACGCCGAATACGCCCAGACCACGTCCGACGTGGCGAAGGAGCTCGGTTTCAGCGACGTGCTGCTGGAGCACAACATGTCCTTCAAAATCAAAAGAGAGCTTCCTCCAACCTCACCACTTGCGGGACAATCCGTCCCAAAACCTTGACAAAAGCTCCGTACCCCACGGAGTAAAACGCCGCTCGCCTCGTTTTTCCCGCGTCTTTTCTCCCGGAGGAGAGGAGAACGACCTCCGGTTATTGACATATGTCATAAATAGAGTATCATGGACTTGTAAATGGCATATGTCATAAATCACACGAGGAGGTGCATGAAATTGTGCCTGTCTGAGCAAACGGAGCACATGCATAACCACACGAGAGCCAGGAAAAGGCATTGCGCCCGCCGGGGGGCGAGCTTCCGGGAAGGCGGATGCGCTTTCGGGCATGGATCCGGACGGAACGCCCCGTGCGACTCCCCGGCATCGGTCGACTCCCGCGAGTTTTTGATGCAGGAGAAGGACGCTCTCCAAAAACGCCTGGCGGAGATCGAGGAACGCCTCCAGGCGCTGTAGGTGATTCGGACGATACGGCCGAAGGGAAGCTTCGGCCGTATCCGTGCGGGGAGGCGCGCGGAATGCCAAGACCCAGAAAGTACAGAAAAGTATGTGCTCTACCGCGCATCAGCAAATTTGCACCGGAGAAGGGCGACATGCCCCCAAAGGAACCGGTCGTGTTGACCGTAGACGAATACGAAACGATCCGTCTTGGAGACTACGAGGAGTTCACACAGGAAATGTGCGGACAGTTCATGAACGTCGCACGAACGACCGTACAGCAGATTTATACGGAAGCGAGGAAAAAGATCGCGACCGTGCTCGTCGAGGGAAGACCCCTCAAAATCGAGGGCGGAGATTATTTCCTCTGCAAGGGCAAAACGGAAGGGTGTGGACGAAGCCGTCACTGCAAAAGGCACGGGCACGCCCATGGAGCCGAGGCGGAAGAGAGCTGAAAGCTTCCGTTCCGTAAAGCGAAGGGACCGGTCCCGCACACCCTTTGTTGCGCCTTTTACCCCGCATGGCGGGAAGAGAGGAGAAAGCGGCTCTCCGGCGGGACTTCCGGCGCTACGTGCAAGCATCTTGCAAGAGACAACCGCACGAAACCGGTCGAGACCGCTTCAAGAGAACGGGAGGCAAAATCAAGATGGACAAAGACCGTGACGGACTCTGTCACGAAAGAGGGCACAACGCTTTTTTGGAGACCCCACACGAACTGTCGAACATCGGTAAAATCATCGGAGTGAACAGCGGGAAAGGAGGCGTCGGGAAAAGCCTCGTTGCATCCTTGCTTGCGATACTCATGCAACGCAGAGGCTTCAAAACCGCCATCCTGGACGCCGACGTAACGGGACCATCCATTCCGAAGACCTTCGGAATACGGGAAAGAGCCGTGGAGGGGCCGTTGGGCCTGTTCCCGGTAAAAAGTGAAAGCGGCATCTCAGTGATGTCTCTCAACCTGCTTCTCGAACACGACACCGACCCCATCGTCTGGAGAGGCCCTCTCATCGCAGGAGCGGTCAAGCGGTTCTGGACGGATGTCGTCTGGGGAGACGTGGATTTCCTGTTTGTCGACATGCCGCCCGGAACCGGCGACGTATCCTTGACGGTGTTTCAGTCCATTCCCTTGGACGGAGTGATCGTGGTGACCTCCCCCCAGGAACTTGTGGGGATGATCGTGGAAAAAGCGGTCAAAATGGCGGGTATCATGCAGATCCCGGTGCTGGCCCTGGTCGAAAACATGAGCTACTACGAATGCCCGGATTGCGGCAGGCGCCACGACATTTTCGGGAAAAGAGGCACAGAAGAGCTCGCGCGTCGCCACGGCATCGACCTCATATGCAAGATCCCCGTAAATCCCGGGCTCTCCGCGGCCGTGGACGCAGGAACGCTCGAAGAGTTCGACGGAAATTGGCTCGACGACATCGTGGAATTACTTGAAAGAGGGATCGAAAAATGAGAGTTGCGGTAGCGGCAATGGGAGACGCCGTGGCAGGACACTTCGGCCACTGTAAGGACTTCGTGATCTACGAAACGGAGCACGGCAACATCATACAACGGGAAACCGTTCCGAATCCGGGACACAAACCGGGATTCCTGCCGGATTTTCTTGCGGATCGGGGCGTCAAGGTAGTCATCTCCGGCGGCATGGGAGAACAGGCCGCCGAGATCTTCCGCAAGCGCGGCGTCAAGACCGTCACGGGGGCAACGGGCGATGCGGACCGCGTCGTCAAATGTTGCCTGGAAAATGGGTTCATGTCCACAGGTTCCCTCTGCCATGGACATGAACACGCCGGCACATGCGGCGGGTGACGAAAGACCGACGCGAAGAAAAAAAGAACGTCGACCGACCGAGAAGGGAAAGGGGCGAGTCGAGAAAGACCGCCCCTTTCTTTTTCCACTCGAGTCGACAGCGCGAAGGACGCTCTCCCCTGGAAGTCTTTCGGAAACCGGCAAAACCCATCCGTCCGGTAGATACCGGGATCGCTCAAACCTGAGAGAGATCGTACAACTCCTGATCGACCCCTACGATCTTATTCAGCAACGCCGATACGCCGAACATTCCGATCGCCGCCGGCACGACGCACAACCCCATGGAGACCGCCCAGCTCATGTCGAACACGTAGGTCATGATCAGATAGGATGCAGGACCGGCGATGGCCGAACACCAAACGCCCTCCCGCCTCGCTTTGCTCCACAAAACGCCCGCATACAGCGGCATTGCGAGCATCGAACCGACACCCGTCAAGGATAAAAGAACGAAGATCTGAAGCAGCGGAGGCGTTTTGACGTAGTTGAACAGCAACACGAGAAGCGCGATCAGGATCACGCTGGCCTGTGTCACCCACACCACCTGCTTGGGCGTGGCTCTTTTGTAAATCTGCGCAAAGATGTCCTTCCCCAGGCTCTGTCCCATGACGAGTAGGATCGAGGACGCCGTCGAAATGATCGCGGAGAAAAACCCAATCATCATGATTCCGGAAACCAGCGGCGGGAAAAACGTCGTCGACATGGTAATCGTAAGATAGTCCGCCTCTGCATCCGGGAAGAAGACTCGTCCCGCCAATCCCATCATGACCATGGAGTTAAATATCAAACCGGCGACGAGCGTGATCAGCAGGAACGTCCCTATCTTCTTACGGTCGATCGACTCCAACCCCAGGTAACGGGAGCTGATATAGGGCTGGCTGAACATAACGAAGAAACCGAACAGGAAGATGCAAGGAATCGCATACCATGGAATGACGGCGTTCTCCCCGGTGTGGTAAATCGTCAACAGTTCAGGCGCTTTCGCCGCAAGAGAGCTCTCGAGGCCGGTAAACCCACCTATCTTGATCAGCGACACCAAGACCAAACTCAACGAGAGGACGACCATGAAACATCCCTGCCAAAAAGAGGTCCAAGCCACGGAACGGAGTCCTCCCATGTTGACGAAGAACACCACCAACACCATCATGATGACCAGCCCCGCGTTGAAACTGACGCCGGTGTACATCTCCAAAAGGATCGCCGCGCCTTTGTACTGTGAAACCAACATGAACAGGTAGCAAATGACCATCACCACCGACATATACAGCTTGATACCATCGCTTTGAAAACGCGCGCCAATGTAATCGGTGATGGTCAGCGAACCGTACTTCTCGCTTTGCAAGCGAAGTTTGCGTATCAGGAATATACCGGGAATGACAAGACCAGGGACGCTGAACACGGTAAACCAATAATACGGCCACCCAACGGTCGAGATCAGGGCGGGATCTCCGATAAACGACCCGGCGCTTACGGAAGCCGCGCAATAGGACATCGCCATAACAATGACAGGCGTGACCTTGCCGCCGAGGAAATACTCGACGTCGCTCTTGTCGCGACCGGCCTTTCGTTCTTTCTGTCCCCAAAATCCGATGCCGATCATCATCAAGCAGAAAAAAACAAAATAAACGATGTAGATAACCCGATTATCCATGCGTCGTCACTTACTCCTTTCCCACTTGCACATCGTTTCGTTCATTGACTTTTTCCAACAGCTCGTCGTAGCGGTCTTTCGGTCTTTTCATCCAACATATGACCATGATCCCCGCGATCAGAAACGTCAACAACTGCGCACCCATTATGACCGTCCATGTCTGTTGCATTTCTCGATACCCTCCTTTGCCGGTTATATCGCGAGAGCGGTTTCGAAGCCCCGGCGAATTGCCTTTACCAGATCGTCGGGGTGTTCGGCATCCCCTACGACGTAAACTTCGGAAACGATGCCCCGCGCCTCTTCAAGCAGTGAAACGTTCCCCTTCGCCCCCGCCGCGAGAACGACCGTGTCGATATCGCTCAGCTCCATCCTGTTTCCGTCTTTTTCCACAACCACCGCATGGTCTTTGATCTCACAGACTGTCGTAGAGATATGCTGGTGCAGATTGAAAATCGTATCGAAATGCTTCAAGAGACAAATCCTGGCATCCTGGGGCATATCGATACCAATCCCATCCCGCATCTCCACCAGATCCACCCTGCAGGGCCATGTTTCCATAATGTAGTGGGCCGTCTCGGCCCCCACGGAACCTCCACCGAGGATCACCACCCTCTGACCGACCTGGACCCTTCCCGCCAACACATCGTCCGCCGTCACAACAAAACTCCGCTCGATCCCCGGGATGGCGGGAACGATCGGCGTGCTTCCCGTCGCCACGATCAACACATCCGGCCGTTGCTCCCCAAGAAGCTTCGCAGTCACCGGTGTTCCCGTATGGACTTCGATGTTCAACTTGCGTATATTCCGCAGCATCTGTTCAAACGCTTCTCCATAACCTTTTTTGTACGGTGGAACGGCGGCCAATCTCAACCGTCCGCCCAGCTCTCCTTCTTTCTCGTACAGTGCCACCTTATGTCCACGCAGTGTCAGAACTCTGGCGGCCTCCATACCACCAGGACCGCCTCCTGCAATCAACACCCGCTTTTGTCCTTTAGCCCGCTCGATCCGATAGCGATCTTTGGTTTCACGTCCCGTCCGCACATTCATGGTACACTTGACATACCGCTCGCCGGCGGTTCTGTCGTGACAGCCCTTGTTGCAGGCGATACAATAAGTGATATCGTCGATGCGACCTTCTTTCAGCTTGTTCGGATAATCGGGATCGGCCAACAGAGGACGTCCGATACAGACAATGTCCGCCTTCCCCTTTTGTATCACGTCCAATTGAACATCCGGACGGTTCAGTTGTCCCGCCGCCATGACCGGAATGTTCACCGCCTCCTTGACGTTGTCCGCCAGGTAAAGGTTGATGCCCCTTTTATGGTACATATTAGGGACCGTCCTAACGAAGGGATACATATCCGCCGACACGCTGATCGCGGCCACTCCCAGATTTTCCAAGTATTTGGAGATCTCGACCGACATGGGCATATCAATGCCGCCCTCACGCATCTCGTCCCCGACGATCCGGCAGGTGATGGGAAAATCGTCGCCCACCAGTTCCCGACAGCGCTGCATGATCTCTGTGACGAAACGCATTCGCGCGGGGAAGCTTCCGCCGTATTTGTCAGTTCGTTTGTTGGTCAAGGGAGACATGAACGCACAGATGAGGTATCCGTGGGCACAGTGAAGTTCGACGGCGTCGAACCCGGATTCCTTGGCGCGCCGTACCGCTTGGGCATAGTATTCTACATAGTCTTCCGTCTCCTTGGTGGTCAACACACGGGGCGGATCGTATTCGGCCTTGAAGACCGAGTAGATTTCCGGCTCGAAGTAAGAAGGGGAGACCGGTTGATACCCGCAGGTGCTGATATTGGTCTCCCGTCCGGAATGATGAATTTGGGCCATGGCGAGACAATCGCTTTGATGGATTGCGTCGGTTAACCGGCGCAATCCCTCGATGCGGTCATCGTTATCGATATAGATTTGACCGCCAAAATCCCCGTCAGGCCTGATACAGACAGACCCCACAATCAACATCGCCGCTCCGCCTTCGGCACGCCTCGCATAATAAGCAACTTCCTCCGACGTCACCAAACCATCGTGGGCCATATGGGTTGACATCGGAGCCATGACAAACCGGTTCTTCAACGTCAGATTCCCCACTCTGATCGGTTCAAACAATGGCGCGTACTTCATCGCAACTCCCTCCCAAGGTTTTTTATCAACTCCGACATGACACTCCTGCCTCGATCGATAAGGAATCCCGAATCGGTTCCTATCGCGACCATGTCAAAGCCCTGCTCCCAATACTCCTCGGCCTGCTTGGCATTTCCCGCGAAGATCATGGCGATCTTTTCATATTCTTTACATGCATGGAGAACTTTTTCGACACCTTGGCGGAAGGCTTTCGTATCGAATTGGGCAGGGGCACCCAACGCAACGGAAAGATCGTAAGGACCGATAAAAATGCCGTTTACCCCTTCTATGGAGACGATCTCTTCGATCGATTCCAGTGCTCCCAACGTCTCGCACTGCGGGATAACCCACTTTTCCGAATTCGTCTTCACAAAATATCTGTCGAGATTCCGCAGCCCCTTATCCTCGCCATAAAGCGCGCTCCGGGAAAAGGCAAATCCCCGCCTACCCAGGGGAAAGTACTTCGTGTATTCGACAATTTTTCGAACTTCTTCCACGCTGTGGACATCCGGAATGATCAAGGCATCGGCCCCTATATCCAGCATCCTCAAAAGCGACGCTCTGCTCGAATCGGATACCCTAACGAATGCTTTACACCGCAGCGCCTGCAACGCTCTCACCATCTCCAGACTGCTTTCCACGGAGAACGGACCATGCTCGTTATCTATAATCACATAGTCAAAGCCTGCCAGTGCCAGACACTCCATTGCAATACCACTTCCAAGATGCGCAAAGGTTCCGATCGCAGGTCTGTTCGGTTGATGGTTTTCCCAAAAATCCATGATGCACCCCCTCTTCGTCGCCGTTCCATCATTCGATATAGGCCTCGCCGGTACATTGTTCCGCCAGAAGCTCTATATTCCTGATACAAATTCTCTTTCTGTCCGTCTGGATGATTTTCTGATTCCGCAATCTGTTCAGTATGGCGGAAATCTGTACCCGCGAGACCGCCACAATGCTCGCCAGCTCTTCCTGCGTCAGACGAATCTCGAGTCCGTCCTCTCCCGTGCTGTTACGATCTTCCATGTAGATATAGAGAAAATTGCACAGACGGACATAGGCGCTGCTGTAACATTGATTGATGGAGTCAAAAACGAGAAAATTGAACATTTCCAAATATGTGTCGAGAATCTTTTTCATCAATGCCACATTTTGCGTCATGAGTTCCTTGATCCTCTTCTGCGAGATCACAAATCCCTCGATCTCGCTGATGCTGAAACCAAATTCACCGATCCGGTACTGGCGGGGCGATGAATACGCGGGGAACATACTTCCCGCCCCATGATAGAAGAGGGTTTTCTCCGCTCCGCTTTCGTGCATCACGGAATAACGGGCTAACCCGCTTTCAATGTAGAAACAGAAATCCAACGTCTGCGCGGATGAGAACATCGTACTCCCCTTGGGGAAACGCTTCCTCCCCATGCTGTACTCAAGCAGGAGCGGCTTAAACTGATTGAATACATTGGTAAAGTAAAATTTTGGCCTGTCCATTCCTCCACCTCCACAAGCGCAATCCGCTTAGCAAAGAAAACGTACGTCTTCCGTGAAGTGAAGAAGGCGTCAACAATGATTCTATGTCATTGCCGTCAGCGCATCCCTCATCCGCTGAATCGCCAGCTTGAGATTCTCTATGGAATTCGCGTAGGAAATTCGGACAAACCCCTCGCCTCGATCGCCGAACACATCGCCGGGAGTCATGGTAACGTAGCATCGATTGAGCATAAAACGGCAAAACTCCTCCGAGGTCATCCCCGTTTGACGGATATCGAGAAAGATATAAAACGCGCCGGACGGTTTGTGACAGGAGCAGCCCTTTAACGAATTCAACTCCCGATACATGTAGTCCCTCCGTCTCTGATATTCCGCCACCATCGAAACAGACGGGGAGTCGTCCTCCCGCAACGCCGCCACCGCCGCGCTCTGGATGAACGTATTCGGACAGGATATGCTGTAAAAACCCAACCGCATCATGGGATTTATCAAACTTCGATCACATAGGAGATAGCCAATCCGCCAACCCGTCATGGCGTAGTACTTTGAAAAACCGTTGAGTACAACGGTGCGTTCCCGCATACCCGGAAACTGTGCGATCGTGTAAAACGTCTTTCCGTCATATACCATCCGACTGTAGACATCGTCGGTAATGACCAACAGATCGTGCGCTTCGGCCAATTTCGCCACGATTTCCAGCGATTCTCGCTCGAGCAGAAATCCACATGGGTTGGAGGGGGAGTTCAACAAGATGGCCTTGGTTTTTGGTGTTACAAGTCCCGATAGGAGCTCCTCTCGTATCTGATAATCGTTCTTGGCATCCAGATGGTAGGGAACCGCTTTGGCTCCGGCTATATTCGGAACGGTGAAATAACACAAGTATCCCGGATCCGGCACCAAAATTTCGTCGCCAGGATTCAGGTAAGACATGATCGCAAGGAAAATTCCATGCGCAACGCCGTGCGTCACCATCAATTCGTCCGGGGCGTAGCGCAACCCGTAGAGATCCTGATAGGATTTCGAGATGCACTCCCTGAGCTCGGCCGTTCCGGTTACCGGCCCGTAATGCACTTCCTTACGATCGAGAGCCAGTTTGGCGGCCTCGACGATATGTTACGGCGTATCAAAATCCGGTTCGCCGATTTCCAGGTGAATGATGGGCTTCCCTTCTCGTTCGAGTTTCGTCGAAGTGTCTATGATCTCCCGTATTTTCGAAAGGGGTGCATTTTTCATCCGATCAGCCTGTTCCAGTCGACTCATGAGAAGTCCTCCCCTTGTTTTATGCACAGGTAAAGGCATTTTTATATCATTTAAATCGCACTATACTAAAACCAGCCCCATCAACCCTTAATTACATTTTATCCGTCGTATTCCGCCCCTTCTGTCAAGTTCTTTACACAAAACCAATTTGTGGGATTGCACCTTACGAAAATGTTTAAGGCACAAACACCTGCCGCATTCCTTTCTCTTGCAGGATACGCCCGACGGGCTGCCCTCTCTTTCGGATCGAGGACAAAACGCCTTTCCTTAAGGAAGGCACGAGTCTTAACGAATCGGGGCAAACGTGGTATCATTCAACTTGACGATAAAGTCGCGTTCAGAAACCGAAAAGGGGATAGTTCGAATGAACGGCGCGGAGGAGCTTTATTACTGGGTTATTTGGTGGGGCTGGTGGATCGTACAGTTCTGCCTTTATACACTCTTCGCTCTCCTGGGAGCGGATGCGATTTATCAATTCGTCGTCGCATTCCGCGGCTGCTTCCGCCAAAAGACACTGCCGGAAGCGACCCGTTATCGGCGCTTTGCCGTACTGGTGCCGGCACACAACGAGGCCTCGGTGCTGGCTCCTCTCCTGGAAAGTCTGAGGGGGCAGAACTATCCGAAGAACTGCTACCGGGTCTTCGTCTCCTGTGACAACTGTACCGATCACACCGCCCAGGTCGCCGTCGAATGCGGCGCGGAGGCGCTCATCCGCACCGACACGACCAAAAACGGCAAAACCTGGAACGTCCGCTGGGCCCTCACCAAAATCCCGATGGACCACTTCGACGCCCTCGCCATGTTCGACGCCGACAATCTGGTCGAGCTGGACTTTCTCGCCCGCATGAACGACTACATGGAACAGCACCCCGAGGCCGAGGCGATCCAGGGCGTTCTGGACGTCAAAAACCCCGATGACAACTGGCTGACCCGTTCCTACGCGCTGGCGTACTGGTTCACCAACCGTTTCTGGCAGCTCGCCCGCGGGCTGTGGGGTCTCTCCTGCACCCTGGGCGGTACCGGACTCGTCATCCGGGCCGCGACCCTTCGCCGAATCGGGTGGAACCTCGAAAGCCTCACCGAGGACCTGGAGATGTCGACGAGAATCATTCTCTCCGGCAGCAAGGTTCATTGGAACGACCATGCCGTCATATACGATGAAAAACCGCAGGATCTCTCCATATCGAAGAAACAGCGCACGAGATGGATGCAAGGACATTATTGGGTCTGCTGGAAATACGGCATGAAATCACTCAAGGCCTTCTTCCGTCTGCGGAAACTGCAATACCTCGACCTCTTCCTGTATCTACTGGCTCCCGCAAAGGCCTGCATCGCCCTGCTCACGATGATCGCCGGCATGATTTACACCATCGTCAACAACGCGATACTCTTTCCGACGCTCGGTAAAAACACGCCACAGACCGCTCTGGAGTGGGTGTTTTTCGTCGGGATGCCCCTGTTCATGATCTTCGCCTTCTGCATCTTCTGCGCAGTGGTCGGCCCCTCCATGCGAAATCGAAAATTGACGTTCCGCTACGCCAAGGACTCCTTCGCTTATTTTTGGTTCGGCCTGACCTGGATACCGATCCTCTTCAAAGCGCCCTTTCTGGCGAGGCGCCAGGGCGAGTGGGTGAAGACCGAACACACGAGAAGCATCTTTCTCGAACAAATGGGCAGTCGGGATTGATCAATGCCTTTTTTTGAATTCAAGAAAGGGTTACAGACATGAAGTGCGACGACCACAATCCTGTCTTTCAGGATTTTTCCGCGGAAGAGCTGAACCGATTTCTTTTGAACCTTCGCCAGGCGTTGGCCGCTACACGGAAAGCCATTCTCAACATCATGTTTTCGCTGCGTTTTTCGGATTTGAACACGCTTCTTTACGAAGATGTACGGGGTTGCGAGGATCTGGATTTTCGCGAGAGGATGGCCGCGACTCCACCGGAGAGTATCGCCTCTCACAGACGCTATCGCAATATGGTCCGAGAACTGGAAAAGCTGATACGAATCGCCCGGGAGTGTGTCGAATCGCCGCGGAAAGGCAATTCGTCCGCCAGCCAATTCGCCGTTTTTCTCCACCAGGTGTTCATTTTCAATCAATCGATCGAGAGCCTTTTCTTCGGAATCACCTCCACGCTCTCCGACGTCGACGCCCTGACGGGACTCCTCAACCGCTCGGCGATGGAATGCGACTTCTCCCGCGTATCGATGTCGGATTGCCGTGTTTTTTCCCTCGCCATGCTCGACATCGATCATTTCAAACGGATCAACGACACCTACGGCCATGCGTTCGGCGATCGCGTGCTCGAGACCTTCGCCGATTGCTTTGTCGAGTATGCCGGTCCCTCCGACAAGGTTTACCGGTACGGCGGGGAGGAGTTTCTGATTCTTTTCCCGGGCACACCCCTCCAGAAAGCGATCAAATCCCTCGAGCTCATCCGGAAAAAAACACAAAATCTGAAGATCGACGGAACTCAGACACAATCGAGTATCTCCATCGGCGCGACCGAGGTCTCCGACGGGGACTTCAAACAGGCGACGCTCAGAGCCGACGGAGCGCTCTACCAAGCCAAACAAAAGGGCCGCAACAGAATCGAGCTGGCGTAGGACCGGATTAATTACATGTAAGAAATTCAAACGTTTGTTTATAGAGTACAACCAAAGAAGTAAAAACAACGTCGTTCTTCGGGGGCAGATTCCCCTCATAAATTTGTGGAGCTTGACCCATTTATAAAAAACTGACAAAACGAGCCAGAGATACTATTCAATGTTTTTCGGAGAATCGAAATGCGCCTGCTTATGTTACTTCTCCATCAAGGTATAAATGGTTCGCTCAGTTTTGCGTTTGGTTCCGGAAATCGCTGGGGGCGTACATTTTGATGCCAGACGCTTTATATCCCGCTGCAAGACATCGAAAATGTGTGCTGTGGTTTTTATGCACGGAAACATCACGCTTAGCCAGCCTCAAGCGGGAATCTTGTAGATTGTTGGGTGAAAAGACATGGCTCCCATATTAGTTTATCTCACACATAAACTTTTATAAGTCCTTTACAACCTAAATCGAGTAATATCTTCGTTTTTTCTTGATTCCCTCTAATCTCATATTTTGAAGATATTTTTTAAGGCCTCTCAGCCTCCCGAAGCCAATTCTCTATATTGCTCACGCCTTTTTCTAGAAGAGAATTCTGTAAGACAATGACTCTTTGCAGCATATTTCCTCCATCAGTTTCTTCCCGTTCTTCTGCCTCACGAAAGAGACAGGTCAGTAGGTTTGTGAATTTTTCATTGGCTCTAATATCCAAGTCCGTATCCATTACTTTTTCGAGTAGTGTTTCTGCAGCGAACAGAGCTAAGTCGCTTTCTTCTTGACAGATGCCGTTAAGCCAATCTGGAAAATTATACATGGAAATTCTCTTTCTATTTGGGATTCGCGTTACATATGTAAAGTAGGCCTCAATTAAACTCATTGAAAGCGATGTATATTTAGAGCCCTCATCATTAAAAACACTAGCGACAGAATAAAAAATATCGTCAGTTGCTGGCGCATTTTTTAAAAGATGTTCCAAACCCTGCAAACATTTGTCTCGAACCGTGTGGTCGGTTATGTTATGAGAAAAAATCTCCGCTACACCCACCCAAGCCGATTCTTCATTAACTCTTATCAACGCGTTATTCAGTTCAGAGAAGCTCATCTTATTTGACAAGTAACCGAGTGTCATCAACATACCCCATGATTTTCCTGCTTCAGGCATAGCACTTTTTCCATCATTGACAGATACTTTTGCACTCGGTCAAAAGAATGATAATAAAAGTAATAAAGACATTCATATACATTTTCCCAGACAACTGCAGGTGTTATGGAAACACATGCATCGAACAAATCCCATCCGATCTTTGGATATTTTCCAATAAAGTATGGTAAATGAATTAAAATCATCGACCTTACTGAGGGATGCGCATCCGATGCAAATTGTTGAAGTAATTCAACAAGCAATTGGGGTAGTTCCTCGTGATTTTTTTCAAGCCAGCGATTCGCCATTACACCCGTCGCACTGGCTGCGATGCCTCTGGTGCACGCGAGACCAGTGCCAAGTACATCGTCTTTGTCCCAGTCTTTCAGAGACGGATCAGGTGAAGATGCAAACATGACGAGGTTTTCACATATGTGTTCGACGTCAGCTTTTTCCACTACAATGTTGGAACAGGCCTCTAATACTCCAATCAACGTATTTTCAAGTCCTTCACAGGGACATTTGTCGAAGATAGAAAAGAGCTGTGACAATAAAAACTCAGCATCTGGCGTGCAAACAGGTTTCCAATCTGAAGGAGGTTTTAGATTCCCAAAACAGTATTTTACGTGACGACTTGCTCCACTTAATATTGCGTTGCGGAAAATTGGTGCTATTACCGACCAAACTTCCTCTCCCCATGGCAAAAAACGAGCTGGATTTTTACTCACAGCTTCCGAGAGTTGATGTGCAACCTCAACTGGGCCTCCTACTCCAAAATCACCTTGGAAGTCATCAACTCTATTAGATCGCGTGTCATAATGTTGTATGATTCTAAGGACTGAACTGTTTTTAAAGCTCAAAAATTGATCGCAAGTAACCGGTGAAAATATTATGCCAGCCCAACTTGTGACAGGCGGTTTTCTGTCAGAGTTTCCGAAAAATCTATTCGCGGTGTCAATAATCTTCTGGCTTTCTACAGTTCTATATGGTGCGGGGATTTCAAGTAAAATATCACGTTTTATTTTTAGGAACCACCCAATATCCTCTTCTGCCACGTCTTCATAATGGCGACATATGGTTCTTTGCAAAGCCTCTAAATCTTCATTGCAAAGATATGGAGCAGAAGTACCCAGAAGGCGTGCTACTTCGTATTTGAACGGGTGGACATCATTCCATTTTATATCATGCAAAATATGTCGAACAAGGGCGATGTTATTGTTTGGAACTTCTGTTAAACAAAGAAGAGCAATGTACCTGAGAGCGGCCTCTTCGCTATTAGCAAGTGTTTCTGCATGGGACATCCACCAATCAGAGTCCCTCATGGCATGATCTATACATGATTTCTCCAATGCTAAAAAAATAACGTTTAGAAAACCAACATGATGGAGAGAGTATTTGGAGCGTTTTCTTTGGTAGGAGGTTTTTTGAAGAAAATGAGAGTCTACAGCCGAAAAATCTCTTGTAACTGTCAATTTTCGACTCCATGTTTGAATTGAATCGATTACCAAAGACAAAAAATTTTCCGAAGCTATCATTCGCCGCTCTAAAAAATTACTATTTTCCAGATAATGCCCCTCACAGTGTAATGTTTCTTCAAGTTTGTCCAAATCTGCATCATTTACATCACGTGTAATGTAGCGCCACAGAATATCTTCGTTTGAATCAGTGGCATTGATCCATTTACAGAGTGGAGTAGCGAGAAGACTATAAAATTCTTTATCCGGATTTTCAATGATACTTATGAAAACGTCTCTTAGTTCTACCGTTTCCAATTGTACCATTCCCCTGAGTGCAATACTTGCACGCCTTACCGTTTCCGTTTGATCGATAACATCACTGTGTAAAGCAAGGCACCATTTCTTGGCAATCAGTGTTTGTTCCATTTCAGAGCACTTGGATAGTTGTTCAAGATACAGAAATTGCCATCTCTGCTCATCATTCGTAGACCATTCTGGGATCAGAAATTTTTCGATGAAATCAAACCACACGACAATATCAATAACCGAGAAAAAACATCCAAAAAGTGTGGTGTGTTCCCTGAGCAAATCAAGCACAAGGGGCCAATCTGCATCAATGGGTTTTATTTCGGCGAGCGACATCACGATAAGCCGTTTCAAATGAAATGCGATGGTTTGGGAATTCAAAAGGGCTCGTACTTGTTGGCGAAAGGATTTTGGATCATGGCTGCGCAAATAAAAGAAAAAAGCTCGTATCGTCGGTCGGATGAATGGAACTGGCTTCATGCTTTGAATGAATTCCAACATGCTCGCGCCGCTTTCCATTGCTTGCGCAACACAAAGCAGGTCAACCAAACTTTGATGCCCGAAAGTGTAGTTACCGCGTTCGGTTTCTACTAGAATATTGGTGCTCATAAGATGTCTAGCGAGTTCACAGGGAATGTTTACTTCTAGTTTTGTTATATCGAGCCGCCTTTTTTCTAGCATTCGCGCTGCTATTTGTTTCAACACCTCATACGCTTCATCACCCAAATTCGAATCACGCAAAATAAATGTTTCCAAATATGCCTCGCATAACTCAATCCAAGTTATGGCATCGGTCGATCCTCCGGTTTGGATAAGATCCACGTACATACCCAGCATTTTAGGATTTGTCAGTAGCTGTTTTTGTTGATCGATGACAATCTCCTTTTGTTCGAAGCCCAGAGTTTCAAACATTGGGACGATCTCGGTTTCATAGTCTAAAGGGGCGATTATAAGACAAGCCGTATCTTTGAGAGAAGAGAGTCTTGTATCATACTTATAATCAAAGGTTCTACACGATGCGACAACAGAGACATTATTCAGAGACTTAAGTTGAGACAACAACAGGAAAAAGCCCGAAAGGGCAGTATCTCGCGCAATTGAGATAACGTCAAGAGAGTCCACGATTACAACAACGTGCCGAAACTCTGCCATCCGTGCAACATTGTCCGTAAAATCTTTTTCCCCTAAAGAATCTGAGGTGATATCCCTTGCTTGCACAAGAACAGGATAAAGCGCCTCGTCTTTTTCAAGGATTTCAAGGAGCTCAAGAAGGATACATGTTTTACCCGAGCCGGGTTCACCAAGCAGAAGAGTCATGGCTTCTTTCTTTTCTATCAGCTTCAGTAAAGCGGTTGTTTCCTTCCTCTTTATACGGTAACCGCAGATATCTCTCGGCCAGATACGCCCAATCGAGGAAATCAAGTCAAGATCACGGCGCAATTGGGCCTCTTCTTTGAGCGGTGTAATTCTTAACCCCCTATCCATTAGAAATTTACGTAAATCGTCGCAAGATACAGAATAGCCTTCCGAATTCACTGATAATCGATCACGATTTCTGAAGTCTGCACGCCTCGCGATACAGCCAACTTTATTTCTAATTTCTTCGAAGGCTTTTTCAGCGTCGGTTGTGCTGTACCGAAGCATACCTAGCGTCACTTTGAGAATAACATCGCGCGGAAATGTTATAAAATTCAGATGGTGCAGGAATTGCAGAGTTTCTTCCGCGGGTGACAGCAGTGTGTTTCCATCTCGGTTTTTTTCAATTCCAAAAGATGTTAATAGATCAAACTCTTTTTTTAATTCGCCGGGAAGGTTGAATTCAAACGATGCAAGATTGTCGTGAATTCTTACATTGTCGGAGAGGCGAGCTAATTTTCCAAAATTGTCTTGGGAATAAAAACAAATCGAGCAGTTCGGTAAATCTCGCCATTGTTTCCAAGCTTTTTTCAGTTCATTTTCGAGAGAAGTCGCATTCCAGCCCCTACGAGTTGAATGATTTCTTTTGCACTGACAGCAGGTTTTGTTGCCATTCCGATAAGAGATTACGATATCGTCTACGGAATAAGGACACCCGGCGGGCGAGAGTGAAGTCGCGTCAATTTCTATTTCCAAGATCTCAGGTTCACTGAGCATAGAGACCATCCAATGTGCTGCCACTAAATCCTGATATTCATCTCCAATACTTGAATTTACTCCTGCCCTACTCATACAAATACCTCCACAAACACCTTTTCGTCGAGTTGAACGGCGTTTTTACCGTTCGATCCCAGTGTTATTGTGTCTTTCATCGGTAAGCGTAGTTTCCGCGCTCTAACGCTCATCTCTACCAATCTCGCGTGATCGCAAATTTGCACCTATGCGACCTCACTTGACGTTGCGTAATGCCAATCATTTTCTCTATTCTATGTGCTCAGTCGTGATCACCATATTTTGCAATACATTTTTTCATTCGAAAAGATACCCTAAATTGAGCAAAAAGGATCTTTGATGCAGCTAAAAAGACATAAAATACCGTCTGGGACGATTTAAGTTGTCCAAACAAAGTCTTAGAGGAGGTATCTCACGACGAGAACTATTATACGGTTTGAATGAAGGTGCGAAAAACGAAATCAGTCGCGCGGCGAAGTTCAAGACAATTCGTCCACAGGATGACAAAGCTGCAACTCGGGGAAAGGTAAAAACAGTTGCTGCCAATTACGGGAAATACTGACGCTCATGGTTTTTCCGGAAAACATTGGCTCAAAATCCACAACAACAATGTCATTGAACGGTTGAATCGGGAAATCCAAACCCGAGATATGCCTGAACCTGACGCAAGCATACAACCACCAGCCATTGAAGGACAAGGCAGCATGTGTCCATGAAGTGCCTAGCTGGAATGTCAATGGATGAGGTTACAAATGCAACAGGACTGAAGGAAATTGCCAGGAAAAAATATTTTTTGCGAATATCCTTGATGGACCTTTAATTAATTGTTTGCAAAATGCTCAAAAATAACCTTTCCAATTTCATTATGAAAAAAAATACTATCTACAACTCGTTCAAAATCACGAGTTAGTACCGCTATCAGCACGCTTCTATTATTTGGTGTATAAAGAATTCCAGCATCGTGTAAAACATTAGGCATGTCTCCCGTTTTGTGTGCAAAAACAAAACCAGACGGCATATATTGGGATAAAAGGTTGTTATAAATCTGTTTTTTCAAGAAAGCCATCATTTCGCTCCGCAACTCATATGGCAATCTATCAGATTCCAAATAATAAAAAAGTATTTC
>DAIPHL010000011.1:0-25152 GCA_036771375.1 Synergistaceae bacterium
GGTCGGCGTCTCCGCGGAGACGAGGCGCATTGCGATTTCACTCCAATCGGCGGGAAATCTTCCCTTGATACAATTTAATACAACCACTCGCCAAATATGTCAAGCCCTTGAGGGGTTTTTATGCCGCCGTTTGATGACAATACACAATAAGGGTTACGCTCCATACGAAAATAATCGTTACATTTCAAATCTTGCGTTGGGCTTGCTTTGCAGTATGCTAATAGGTTTGCCCATATCCGCAGTCTGAACGAGCGAGATTGTTTGTATTGCGATCGCCCCGAGACTAAAAAGTTCAGGCGAACCATCATAAAAATCCAGCCGCCAAAGAGGATCATTCTCATCGGGACACCCCATATCCAATTGGAAACAGCTTTACGTCATTTTTAAATCGTCGAGGAAGCGCGTTGCCGGGAGATGTTTGCTTCTATGCAAATCAGAGCTTCAAGTTCTGGAGAAGGGTAAGTAACGTTAAAAGAAATTTTTTCCTTTTTGGGTTGACAAAGCCATTTTGAATGCTATAAATAAAAAAATAATTCTAGCAAGGGGGTGGTGATGTGTGAAAAAAATACTGATTCTTTCTCATGGCATGTTTTGTAGGCATTTGATTGAGACGGCGGAGATGATTGTTGGAGTCATGGAAGATGCCGAAGCCTTACCTTTGTTACCAGGGGTTTCTGGCGCCGATTACGCGGGACAGCTCGAGGGTCGGATTGTCGAATTTGTGGAATCCGGCTACGAAGTGATCTGTTTAGCCGATCTATTTGGCGGAACTCCATGCAACAGCGCGGCGCTATTGATGAAAAAATACCCGCTTGTACTTATCAGCGGCGTGAATCTCCCCATGCTTTTGCAGGTATATATAGACAAAGAGGGTAAGGGGGTTACCGAACTCAGACAAGTGGCTCTTTCTTCATTGTTTGAAGGTGGGGTGGATGTCGGGGCGAAACTGGGTTTTTAAAATAAAAATTAAGGAAGGAGGTTTTTGCATGGCCGTTATCAAATTGGTGAGGGCAGATTTCAGGTTGATACATGGACAGGTGGTCACAAAATGGATACGACAGAGCGGCGTGAACCGGATATTGATCATTGATGATCTTCTATACGGTGATGATTTTATGATGAACATTTACAGAATGTCGGCACCAACCGGTTTTCCTGTGGAGGTGCTTTCAAAAGACGAAGCTGTTAAGCAATGGAAAGATTCACGGCTAGGTTCGGGGGCGATTTTTCTGCTGATTAGGGATGTTAAGACGATATACCAGTGCGTTGAAGAAGGGCTTTGCATTGACGAACTGCAAATTGGCGGTCTGGGGGACGCACCCGGACGGGTAAAGGTGTACGGGCCCATCACCTTGAACGACGAGGATGCCTCCATGCTTGCCAGGCTTCAGGCGAAGGGCGTCAAAGTTGTCTTTCACCAGGTCCCGGAGGAACCGTCTGTCACATTTGACAAGATACAAGGCAAGTTCTCTTTCAAGCTCGAATCGCTTTAGTAAACATAGGGGGTAGGTATAATGACACTCTTTATTGCGGTTGTATGTGGTTTGCTTTACTTTGCCGGCACGAGCCGCATGGGTTATGGTCTGGGAACGGCCACAGGTTCCCCGATCGTCCTCGGTTTCATATTGGGAATGTTGTACGGTGATGTCTCCACAGGGTTGATAATTGGGGCGAATATCCAGCTTGTGTACCTCGGAATCATAGCCACGGGGGGGAATATCCCCGCAGACCAGACGCTTGCGGGAGTCATCGCAATACCGATCGCGCTCCAACTTGGTATGGATGCCAACACCGCCGTTGGATTGGCTGTCCCATTTGGAATTTTGGGTGTCTTTTTAGATCAGATCAGAAGGACGTCGAACTCCATATGGGTTCAAAAAGCCGATAAATTGGCGGCTTCGGGCAACGACAAGCAGATTTTTCACTGTGCGTTTACATACCCCGCTATCTTTGCCTTGGTTCTTCGTTTCATACCGGTGTTCATAATAAATTTATTCGGAGCGAGCGCTGTAACCTGGGCGATGGAGGCGCTTCCTTCATGGGTTATTGGAGGTTTCAAGGTAGCCGGGGGGATTTTGCCTGCAATGGGCTTTGCCATCATCATCATGACGATCGGAAACAAAAGGCTCATGCCCTTTTTCTTCTTGGGCTTTTTTGCCGTGGCATATCTCAAGATTAACATCATGGCGGCTGCCATATTCGGCACCTGCATTGCGCTTCTGTCATATTTTTCTCAAAAACCAGAGGACGATGTTTTTTCCGCGCAAGAGGATGCGCAACCCGGTGAGAAAACCTACAGCCTATCCAACAAGGATCTTTGGAATACCTACATGATGTGGTTTTTTTCGACGGAATTGAGCAATTCCTACGAGCGTCTTCAGGCTCTCGCTTTCTGCAACGCGCTTTCGAAGCGCCTGAAAAAACTCTACAAGAACAATTTCAAAGGATACACAGAGGCGCTGACAAGGCATCTCCAGTTTTACAATTCAGAGGGGACAATCGGGTGCATCATTCACGGCATAGCGCTGTCGATGGAGGAACAGCGGTCGAAAGGCGAACCCGTACCAGGGGAGATGATTACGGGAATTAAGACCGGCCTTATGGGTCCGCTCGCTGGCATAGGAGATACGTTGATCTGGGGGACCCTTAAACCAATCATACTCGGTCTCGGCTGCTCGTTCGCGCTGTCCTCGAATGCGTTGGGCGCAGTGATACCCTTCCTATATCCGATTATCATGGTGATCATTGGATATAATCTTCTCAAGATGGGATATTTGGTGGGCAAAGAATCGGTCATGCGGCTAATAAACAACGGAGCCGTGAATCAGATTATAACGGCGACGGGGGTCCTCGGTCTTTTCATGATGGGCAGTCTGTCGTCGACCTATATAAAGGTTTCCACTCCGTTGAAATTTGCGATGGCAAACACGCAACCGATAGTCCTGCAGGAGATATTCGACCAAATTATTCCGGGATTGCTTCCTCTAGTAGCTATCTTCGCAATATACTGGTATTTTAAAAAGATAGGGCAGCGGTATAACAAGGTGGTTTTGTTCGTGCTCGTTATGTCCATGGTCGCGAGCTTCCTTGGTGTGCTCGGATAAAAATATAATGGTTGAAGCGAATAGCTCTTTGAGTCCCGTCAAACAGGCGATAAGTGATTTTATCGATGAGCGAAAGGCATCCGTTTTTGAGATAAGTCGCTGCATTCACGAAAGACCTGAGATGGCGTTCGAGGAATTTTTTGCGAGCGAATTATTGACGGATTTTCTCGCGAAAGAAGGTTTTTCACTACAAAAGGGTGTTGCTGGGCTCGGCACATCGTTCGTCGCAAAATATGGTGACGGCAAAGGACCTAAGGTCGCAATACTCGCGGAATATGACGCCCTGTCCCTTGGACATGCGTGCGGCCATAATATCATTGCGGCGACGGCTGTCGGGGCAGCTGCTGCAATGAAATACGCGGTGTCGCGTTTCAGCCTGTCCGGTGAGCTTTATGTGATTGGTACACCTGCTGAAGAATCCGGCGGCGGAAAGGTCGTTATGCTCGAACAGGGTGTGTTCGACGGCATCGACGCACTCTTACTGCTGCACCCGACGACTGGCATGACGAAGGTCGCTGGCAGGTGCAAGTCATCATACCAGATAGATGTTGAATATTTTGGAGAAAAAGCCCATGCCTCCTCGCATCCGGAAGACGGTATAAACGCCACCGATTCGGCCGTAAACTGCTACGTCGGGATAGGAATGATGCGTCAGCAGCTGATGCCTGGAGTTTCCGTGATGTCGCTCATCATGGAACCCAACCGCGACGACGGTTTTATTCCGGATCACAGCTGGGTTCGAGTCAAGATAAGGGCTTTTAGCGAGCGGGCGATAGCGGATGCTGTGAAAAAACTCAAGTGCTGCATCAAGGCCGCTGCCGATGCTGCGGGATGCTGCTTCAAACTTACGGAGAAAGCCGGTTACAAGGGAAGGGTTGTCAATAAAACGATCGGCGACCTCTTGCATGCCAATTTGAATTTGTTGAAAGAGCCCACCATGGAAGGCTACGTTGATGACAACGGGGGAGAGGATTTCGGTAATTTGAGTCGTGTTATTCCTGGGATGATGGTATATCCAACGCTTTATCCCGAGAAAAAACTATCCAATCATACCGAATTTTTTATGGAGCTGGCAAATTCCGATCGATCGAAACACGTTTTGCTTTTGGGGAGCAAGGTTCTTGCGTTTACCGCCGTGGACCTGTTGTGTAGCGTCGACATCATAAAACAAGCGAAGCGAGAGCTGTCCTTGCTGATGGAGTCTGGCGAGTCTTGAGAGCGGATGAAAATGGGTAAGGGAATCCTGTTCGATCTTGACGGAACTTTGATCGATTCGGAAAGAATCAAGTCGGATATAAGAAACGAGGTTTGTTGCGAGATGGGATTAGGGCATTGCCCCGAACTCTTCTCGTTGACAATCGGGAGGTCGTTGCCCGATTGCAAAAAAATCTATGAGAGCGCTTACGGAGAGGGGTATCCGTTCGAACGAATCAGGGCTCTGTCCCAGAGTCGGTGGCGTAAACTTGTCAGAACTGGGGGCCGGATAATGAAGGAAGGTGCTCTGGAAACATTGGCATATCTGCGTGACAAAGGCTATGCGATGGCGCTTGCAACTTCGACACGGCGGGACGAGACGGATTTTATTCTCGATATGAGCGGATTGCGCCTATATTTTTCCATTGTGATATGTGGAGACGAGGTGAAGGAGTCGAAGCCGAGCCCGGAGATCTACCTGAAGGGGATGGAGGCTCTCGGTGTCCGTCCTGAGGAATCCATCGTGGTGGAGGATTCCCTGAACGGTGTTTGTGCAGCTGATTTAGCCGGAGCGGGGACGATATTCTGGATTCCCGATATGCTTCGTTTTGACCTTGCTCCTTTTGCTCGTTGCCGTAAGATTGCCGATATGGCAGCTCTACGGAAATTACTATAACGTTAATAAGGAGATTGTTCGGATGCAATTGGGAATGATTGGTTTGGGCAAAATGGGTCTCGGTCTTGCTCTGAAGTTGATGGATAAAGGGCATGCCGTTGTCGGATACGACATCTCAGCTGAAAACACGGAACGCTTCATGGCGGAGGGTGGACGGGTGGAGAACACGATTGAAGGAATTGTCTCCTCTTTTGGCGATGGCTTAAAAGCTATCTTACTCATGGTTCCTGCTGGAAAAACGATTGATGATTTGTTGCAACGCCTTGAACCTTTTCTGAAAAAAGGCGATATCGTGGTGGATTGCGGAAACTCCAATTACCACGATACCCAAAGGCGATATTTCGAACTTTGCGATAAGGGAGTCTGTTTTCTTGATTGTGGTACGAGCGGAGGTCCGCACGGTGCTCGGCATGGTGCGTGTACTATGATTGGTGGAGACCGCGAAGCCTTTGAAACCCTCAGACCGGTTTTTGAAGATATCTCTTTGCCGGGAGGGTGTCTATACGTCGGTCAGACGGGGAGTGGACACTTCGTTAAGATGATTCACAATGGCATAGAATATGGAATGATGCAGTCCATCGCAGAGGGGTTCGAAATTCTTCACAGGTCGGAATACGACATAGACCTTTGTAAACTGTCGAAGTTGTGGAATAACGGTTCTGTCATACGGGGATGGTTGATGGAACTTGTTCACGCGGCGCTATCCAAGGATTCGGATCTTTCCGGTATAAGAGGTATCGTGCATTCCTCGGGAGAGTGCAAATGGACCGTTGAGACAGCGTTGGACTATGAGATCCCTGCCCCGGTCATCGCGCTTTCTTTAATGATGAGAAACCGGTCTTTGCAGGACGACACCTTTTCCGGCAAATTGGTTGCCGCTTTGAGAAATGAATTCGGCGGGCACGATGTGGTTGCTGAGAAACACTGATGATAGCGGTGTCTTACACAAAAAAACGTCTTCGATGTCATTAAGATATACAAAGCACAAGAAATGCAAAAAAGTGGCGGGGAAAGCAGCTATATTATAATGATCGCCACGTTAAATCGGGTTTCGACCGGCCGAAGTGGATGTCATTTACAGAGGTGACGCGGATGAGTATGCCGACAAATCTGAAGAGCAGGATTATGGAGATCTATCAGGGCCTGAACAAAATGGAGAAGCTCGTTGCACAGAAGGTGCTGGAAAATCCGAAGAAGATTATCCATATGCCGATCAACGAAACGGCTGATTATTGTGGTGTCAGTGATACGACGGTTTTTCGCTTCTGCAGCAAACTCGGGTTCAAGGGGTTTCAGGATTTTAAGATCAATTTGGCTCTCGGCATTGTCTCCCCGCTCGAAAATGTTCACAATGAAGTCACGGAAAACGACGATACCTACATGATCATGAAAAAAATTCTCGGCTCGAGCACACACGCGATGGAAAGTGCGATGGAGAAGAATTCTGCCGCCAAACTCGACGAGGCGAGCGGATTTCTCCTGAGGGCAAACAAAATATGTTTTTTCGGTATGGGCGGCTCCTACGCGCTTGCAGAGGATGCTTATCATAAATTTATAAGAACCGGGATACTGTGCGACGTGTCGTCGGATTTGCACTGGCAGTATATGTACAGCGCCATGATGAAAAAGGACGATGTGGTCGTGCTCTTTTCGAACTCGGGTTCCAACAAGGATCTGATTGAGCTTACGGACTACCTCTGGGAACGGGAGATAAAAGTAATCACGATAACCCAGAGCGATCAAACCCCGCTTGCAAAAAAATCCTCGGTTAATCTCATCTGCAGTGGTGAGGAGAGCGCAATGCGTACCGAGGCAATGGAATCCCGCTTCTCCTCTTTAATGCTAATCGATATTCTGTTCGTCATTTGCATGAAGAACAGACAGGATGTGACACTTCGGATTCTGAACCAAATCAGGGAGGGCATCGCAAACAGGAGGATATAAGGGGGATATTGTCATGTAGTATCCGCTCGCAATTCTGATCGGATCTTTCACGTACGACAGCGCGTTCGCCAAACCGACGCTGCTATAATATAGTGATTTTGAACTTTCCTCAGGCCCAGGGCGCCAGGTTTTTACGACGACTACTCGTTCTGCGACGAGGAACGAAGAAAACGGCGATGGTTAGGGGGTTATTCCTGAAAGCTATATTTACTTGCGGAGAAGAGGCAAAACTCGGGAGTGTTCTTGACAATAGCAGTCCGCTTTTGCACATGCATGAATATCTCCAACATCCATATAAGGAAGTGTTGTGTAATACATCATTATGAAGGCAAGGTTATGTTTCTCTAAAAACATAAAACACTTTTAATTTTTATAGGATCTGCGGAGTTAGGGAATCCGGTACAAGTTGGAGCAGCCTCTGCTGTTGTAATCGGGACGAAACCGCACGACGTCATTGCAAAAAACGCGAAAAGATGCGGGAGTAGGGCGAACGAGAGCCAGGAGACCGACCGGATATTCGAGCTGGTGATTATGCGAGGACGCAATGGCTTTCTTCTGTCTTGCAACCTCACGAAACGACATCGACAAAGGAGAAGCCGCGTTTTTACGCGCGCTTCTCCTTTGTTTTTTCGATGACGAACAGTTTTTTCACATGACGTGTTTCGCGAAGGGGGTGTTTGTCGAAGATGTTGTTCTCACGGCTGTTTTCAAACTTTTCATAGAAGTTTTTTGTTCGTTAAGAAGGAGTGGGTGTTTATGACTGCAAGACGCAAAACAACCTTTATCTTGTCCCTTGCAATCTTGGTCGAGTTGTTCTCGCAGGCCGCGTTCAGGGATCTCTATTTCGCCGCGTCAAACTACTCAACTGGCAACATGGGGACCATTCGGCACGAAACTGGAGGGTTCATCGTCAGCAAAAACCAGGTGAGTAACCTGGGCCGGGACGCCTTCGGCTATACGATCATCGGCCCTGATGCCAACTCCGCCGTCCTGCTGCACAAATGCGAGTACGGTCCGAACGATCACATTATGCTGTACGATGCGAACGGCAACTAGAAAAAGCCCTTCTTCGACGGGCGCTTCGGAGTTTCGAACATCCACGCCGCACGCTCACCCCCGTTCTCCCCGTCAGGCAGAGGTGTGCCCGGCGGGAGCTGGAAGAAGTCGTGAAAAGAAAATAAAGACAGGCAAGCGGAGACTTTTAGCGGCATTTTTATTCTCGCACTCGTGCTTGTTTCGGTGTTCACCGGGACGGCGAGAACAGCAGGGATGTTGCCGACGAAGTGGGACGGCAAGTCAGTCGAGGCCTTCGACACAGACCCAAATTACAACGACAGCACGGCGGAGAAGGCCTATCGCATCGATTTGCCACGGAGTTGGCGAAGATCGTACAGACAAAAGAGGCCTTTAAGGACAGGTTCTTCAAGCTGACCGGGAGCATCGACCTTGACGGCCATACTTGGAGGACGACCGACAAGGGATTTGGGGGCTTTTTCGACGTCGACGGCGGCGGACACGTGATCTTCAATCTTCGTATCGATGAGAACACAGCCCCGAAGAGATTTGCACCAAGAGGTCTCTTCCCCCTTGCTCCAGAGGGAGGAGATCCGCAACCTTTGGGCTCGTCATCAGCGTGGATGTCAATGTGCCTAAAGACCTTGCAGGTCCTACAGGCGCCCTTGTCGGCGACTGTGAAAGGAGAAGCGTGTGGTCAACTGCGGCGTTGCCGCCGGCAAAGTCATGACTGATGCGAGCGATATCATTATAGATTTTGGCGGGTTAATCGGATGTGTGCCTGCTCCCGGCACGGTATTGAGCTGCGACGCTGTCTGCGACGTCAGCTCCGAGAGTATCTCCGGTGGACTTGTGGGAACTGTTGCTCAGTCAACCCCAACAAAAATAGCGGATTACTCCGAGCACGGAACCGTTTCTGGAAATAGCGCGGCGGGCCTGATGAACAGAGCTTTTGCGGTCGAACGCTCGTTCGCCACCGGCGAGGGTAATGGGGAAAAGAAGCGCTAACGTACGCCTACGGTACGGCCTCGGGAGAAGATCACACCAACTTGGGCGGATTAGTCGGTCATTTCATGCAGAATATGTCTGCAGCAACCCTGTTGGCCAGCGTCTGGAATAAGAGCGCGAACCCTTCGCTGAAGGTGATCGGGGGAGATAGTCCCCCGCCTCTCCCGACCGTGGCGGACGTCACAGGCACCACGACGACGGATTTCGCGAACCAGAGTGTCTTTACGAACATGGGCTGGGATTTCGCGAACGTCTGGTGCTACACGGATCTCGACGGCAGGGCGATGCCGCGCCACCGGTGGCTCTTCGACCGACCAGAACCGTCTCCGTCCTAAATGCGTCCTCCTTACGCCTGCGGCGATCGTGAAGCCGGAAGATGTGCAGCATCTTCGGATCATCGCCGGAAGCTTTGAGAAGGACATCAACGAGATGACGTTCAGTAAAACCGAGCTGAACGACGTCAAGATCGAGTGGCTCGGACCGACGTCCCCGAGCGCGATTCGCCTTTCGGGGTAAAAGAGCGCCGTCAGGATGGACAAGGAGACCATTACGGTCAATTACAAGATCCACGGCGAAGCGCAATTGCCGAAAGCGAGGTACCAGCTTTACGCCAAGGAAACGATGCCCCCGCATGCCACGCTTCCTTTCACGCACTCGCTTGTGTCGTCAAACCCCGACACGCCGTCGGGCGGTGGCGGCGGATGCGACAAAGGCGTGGGCGCAGTCGCATTGATTGCAGTGGCAGTGAGTGAAAAGAAAAGACTAAAAACGTCCAGGGGCTGGAACCCCCTCGTTTTTTGACCTTATCTTTTTCGCAGGATCCTTCTGTCGCCGACGCGCAGGGTGATTCCCTGAGAGTCCATGAGCTCCAAGATGGCGAGAGCGTATTTACGGCTGGTTCCGATTCCGTCCCGGAATGTTGCTACGGTGATGTCCCCCTGCATCGACGACATCAGGGCAAGCGCTTTTTCAAAGATCGTCTTTGGCAACAACATGCCCGCCGAAGTGACTCGAAGACCCTCTTTTTCCTTCAAATACCCGATGACCCGATTCAGCTCCGATGGCGGCATTTCCAGAGTACGGAGGAGGGCAGAAGAATCGAGGAGGTTGAATCCGGCGTCCTCCAACAGTTCACGAACACGCTTTACTTTTCCCGAAAGAAGAGTGTCGGCCGAAGGCGTAAAACCGGGTAGACAAAACTTCGTCTCGTTTTCTCCGTCAGCGAGAGAGGAAATACGCTTCTCGGCGACGAGAAGGTCGAGAAGCGCACGAAAATCTTTCGACGTCATCACAGAAGAAGAGAAACTCCCTTTCCACGAAGACATGAGCTCTTCGACCGCCATCCCGAATCGCTCGGGACGTTCCCCATGAAAGGAAGAGAGCTTGCTCGTGATCGCCTCACTCGACCTCTCGAAAACCTCTTGCGAACAGAACATCTTCTGTGTTTTCGGTGTTTTTTGCGGTTTCCGGTTTTTCTCCGCGTCCACGTAACCAAATACAAAGACACCCCGCGCGGGGGCGGCGGTTATCACTTCCTCCACCGCTCTGTCAAAAGAATCCGGCTCCATCTGCGAGAGGGCGAAAAGCTCTCGTTCGGCGATCATACCCTTGTCCTTTATCAACGCAGAGAGGAATGATGCAGGGCTCTTGTCCTTCAAGAGCTCCAATAAAAATTCATGTCTTTCCGCGCGTTGCCTTACGTTTTGTGCCCTCTGCGCGTAGGGCAACAAGACTTCTCCGCCTCCGATCGTAGCGAGTGGGCTGTAGAAACGCACGACGAAGCGCTCGCCCGACGCGGCCGCAATCGGTGACTCGGGGAGGATCTGTGCCAGTACCGATTCTCCCGGTGATATCAAGAAAGCGCGTTTCGAGTTTTCAGCCTGCAGGATGGATACCCTCGCAACGACATCGGCCGTCCCGATGTGGAATCGAAGCCGCTGCCAGTGTTTGATCGGTTCCGGTGCGGAAGGAAGGATCTCGAGCAGGACATCCAGACATTCGGTTGGGAAAAATCGTTCCTTCGCGCACACGACATCGCCTCTGTGCAGATCTTCCAGGGACACCGAGGCGAGGTTCACGGCGATTCTCTGGCCCGCCACCACCTCCTTTGTCGCGGCTTTGTGTATCTGGATGGAGCGCACCCTCGAACGCAATCCGGCAGGGACGATATCCACTTCCTCTCCTTCCCGCAGCGTACCATGAAAGGACGTCCCGGTGACAATGCTCCCAAAGCCTTTTATTCCGAACGCTCGATCGATGGGCATGAAAAAGGCGCCGGACCGATTTCGAGGAGGTGTTCTCGTCACGAGAGAATCTATCTCGGTGATCAGGGAATCAAGTCCGGTCCCGAGGATGGATGACACAAAGAGGAGCGGTGCTTTTTCGAGGAAGGTGCCCTCGGTGAGTGCCCTCACGTCCGCGGCGGCCAGATCGAGTAAATCGTCATCGACCAGGTCGCTTTTGGCGATTACCACGAGGCCATTCGTTACTCCCAACAGTTTGAGGATATCGAGGTGCTCACGTGTCTGCGGCATAACACCTTCGTCGGCGGCAACGACCAACATGACCGCGTCGATTCCTGCCGATCCCGCCACCATTTGTCGGATGAAACGCTCGTGACCCGGCACGTCCACAATGCTGACGATCCTCCCCGAGGGAAGCGCAAGCGGGGCAAAACCGAGTTCTATGGTGATGCCACGCCGTTTCTCCTCTTCGAGACGATCGCAATCGACCCCGGTCAACGCCCGCACGAGAGTCGTCTTGCCGTGGTCTATGTGTCCTGCGCTGCCGAGAACGAACGGATACTCGTCCATGGATTCAGTTCTCACCGGTGCCACGGGTAAAGGTTTCTCGAAGCGCATCGAGGATGCGTCCTTCGTCTCCCTCCTGAAGGGTCCGAATGTGAAAAATGAGTCTGTTTTCCCGTATACTCGCGATGACCGGAATGGATGCCGTCCTCAACCGTGCGGAAAGCCGCTCGGCGGAAAGTCCTGCGTTCGAGGAGAGAGCCGTTCCCCAACCCCGTAGGTTACGTGCAGGAAAAGCTCCGCCTCCGACCGTATCTTCGGTTTCGACCGATTGAACGCAAAAAGAAGAAAGATCGAGCTCGGAGAGAAGAAGCACTATGGATTCGGTCAGCATCTGCGCACGAACTTCGAGCTCCTTTCGCTCGACGCGCAGCATCCGAACGGTCGGGATGGCATCGCTTCGTCCCCTTCGGTACATTCGCAGAATGACTTCGAAGGCGGCGAGGGTCATCTTGTCCACCCGCAGGGCACGGGCAAGCGGATTGTTCCGTATTCTCTCGACGAGCTCACGCTTGCCGGCAATGCATCCGATCTGCGGTCCGCCAAGGAGTTTATCTCCCGAGAAAGTGACCAGGTCGACTCCGACTTCCAGCGATTTCGCCACGGTCGGTTCGTCGTCCAACCCCTGGACTCTTGTCGCCTCCAGCAAGCCGCTGCCCAGGTCCTCCATACAGACAATCCCGCGCGATCTTGCGAATGTGGCAAGCTCCTCCCGCGAGACCGACTCCGTAAAACCGTCGATCCTGAAATTGGACGGGTGAACCTTGAGCAGCAGAGCCGTTTCATCGGTGACGGCATCTTTGTAATCCCGTAAGTGCGTGCAATTCGTGCAGCCGACTTCGACCATTCTGGCACCGGAGAAGGAGAGAATGTCCGGAATGCGAAACGCCCCTCCGATCTCCACCAACTCGCCGCGAGAGACAATGACCTCTTTGTCTCTCGCAAGTGCGGCAAGTACGAGGAGAACCGCGCCGGCATTGTTGTTGACCACGAGCGCCGCTTCGGCGCCGATCATATTGCAGAGCAACCACTCGATGTGCGCGTTTCTCTCGCCTCTCGTGCCTTCCTCCAGCGAGTACTCCAATGTGCTGTATCCCCGTGAGACATTCACCACCGCGTCGAGCGCTTCCGGTGGCAGGGGAGAACGTCCGAGGTTCGTGTGAACGACCACCCCGGTCGCATTGACGATCGCTCTCAGGTTGCTCGTGGCTTTTTGACGGATCAGACTGTGCGCGCGCCGTTCCACGATATCCCGGACCGAGAGGTCGAGCCGTATTTTCCCGTTGCGAGCCTCGTTTCTGATGTCGTCCAGCACAGCGTTAAAAAGAGATTTCACCGCATCGCGGCCCAGCTCGTGTTCGAACGGTTCCACCCACGAAAGCCTAAGAAGCTCTTCCATCGGCGGTATCGATCTGAAAAAAAAACGAACTTCGTCTTTCATTGAAACGCTCACAACCTGACCGGGGGGATACGCTCCCGCATACGACGAAAGACTCCCGGCGGCACGAACTCTTGTATCGCGCCTCCATACTGAAATACTTCTTTAACGCTGCGGCTGGACAGGTAAGCGTATTTTGCGTCGGTCACCATGAAGAACGTCTCGATCTCGGGCGCGAGCTGTTTGTTCATCTGAGCCAGTTGAAATTCGTACTCGAAATCCGAGAGTGCCCGCAGTCCTCGAAGGATCACCCGGCTTCGCTCGTGCCTCATGAAGTCCGCGAGCAGTCCCTCAAACGCCATGACCTTTACGTTGGGCAGGTGTACAACGGCCTCACGTGCCATCATCTGGCGTTCTTCGACGCTGAACATGGGCTGTTTTTCGGAATTGATGAGGACCGCGACGATGAGTTCGTCAAAGATCGTTGCACCGCGCTGTGTGATATCGAGATGCCCGTTTGTGAAAGGATCGAAAGATCCCGGGTACACGGCTCTGATCAAAGGTTTCCCTCCTCGTCCCCTCCCAGGTGGTAAAAGGAGAGGATCGTATCTCCGTATATTCTATCATCGTGTGGTGTGGAAATATCTCGTATTGGCTCCCTCGCGGAACGCTCGAAGACGAAGATTCCCCCCGGAGCAAAAAGCTCCGAACAGCGTTCGAGAAGGGGAGGGAGCTCCATTCCCCAACCGTTTTCGTAGGGGGGGTCGGCAAAGACAATGTCGAACCTGCCTCGATCGAAAGCATCTCGTCGCTGTTTTTCGAGGAGTTTGGGCAAAAATCTCCGAACATCCGAACATACGCAACAGGCGACTGTCGTGTCGTACTTTTGAGCAAATCGTTTCGATATAAAGAGCGAGCGGGTTCGATCGCACTCCACCGCCAGCACGGAGTTCGCGCCACGCTCCATGGCGGCGAGAGCCACTCCGCCCGTGCCGGAAAAAAGGTCGAGAAAACGAGACCCGGCCAGTCTCCCGGATGCTGCCAATATATTCAAGAGCGCCGAACGAACCTTATCCGACGTGGGACGGGCTTCTTTGAAGATGTCGCTCACTCGCCGCTTTTTTCTTGACTTCGTCATTCCCACCCCTTCATGATGGCCGGCGATAACATGCTCGTCGTGAGGCATATAGTATAATCTATCAATCTATGAATTTCGCGTAGTGATGCGTTTTGATCGCATGAAGACGAAAGAGGGTTTAATCGAACGATGGACAACAACAGGGGTGTGGAGAGAAAAGGTCGAGAATGTGCCGGTGACGAAACCGATTCGAATGGGTTGAAATCGCTACTTGCAGTCTCCGCACTACATTTTCTGAACGATCTGCACCCCACGCTTTTACCGACATTCTTGCCTGAAATCGTAAAACGGTTATCCCTTTCACTGGGAGAAGCAGGTTTCCTGAGCACGGTTTTCGGGATGCTGAACTTGATCGTCCAACCATTGGCCGGGCATCTGTCCGATCAATGCGACAGGCCGCTCTTCGCGACCTGGGCTCCTCTGCTCAGTGCGGCGGGCGCTTATTTTTTGCCGATCGCGTCCTCCTATTCCATGGCTTTATTCTTTGTCGGCATCCTTGGATTGGGCACTTCCAGCTTTCATCCACAGGGACATGGGCTTGCCGGTGCCGTTGGAGGCCCCGCTCGTTTGGGGTCCTATCTTGCCGTGTTCGCTGCCGCAGGCACGCTCGGGGCAGCACTCAGCCCGCTATATGCCGTTTTTTTGCTGTCGGTGCTGGGGACTTCCCGAATCCCTGTCGCCCTGTTTTTCGTTCTTGTCTTTTTACTTGCGGTAAGGATTTGGATTCCAAAGAATACCCACGGAAGAAGGGAAAGGGAATCGAATATGGGTTTCCCTCCACGTCTTTTGGGAAGCATGTGGGTCGTCGTCAAACTCTGTTTCGGATTGATCGTGATATCGATCGTGAGAGACTCGACTTTCCAGGGGATAAGAGTTTTTCTCCCTCTTCTCGTCACTGGAAGAGGGGGAAGCCTGGAGATGGGAGGAACCGTCCTTTTCACCTTTACCCTCGCCGGAACCATCTCCAATCTCATAGGGGGAAAACTCGGAGACGTGTTTGGGAAGACCAGAATCATCGTCATCATGCTCTGTCTGTCGCCCCTCTTTCTCTTTCCCGCGATCAAGACAAGCGGAGCCCTCTCGATCGCTTTATTCGTATTGGGTGGGGCCTGTATAACTGCGACGAATCCGATCACCCTGGCTCTGGCACAGGAATACGTACCACAGTTTCGTAGCACGGCAAGCTCCTTTGTAATGGGTGTTGCATGGGGGATTGCCAACATCGTCGCCTCACCGATCGGCATGCTTGCGGACAGGATCGGCCTCGAACCGACGCTCGGCTTTCTGGCGCTGATGCCGCTCCTTGTGGTCGCCGGAATCGGCATGGCCCGTCTCTTTGGGAGAAAGCGTGCGACGTAACCCTTTATCCCTTGAATTTTTAGGATATCTCCTCGCTGATGAGTGTTCTTATATCTTTTGACATTCGCAATGTCAAGCTCTCCGGAGAGGGGAGGGAGGATACGGCCTCGTTCAAAGATGCCGCGGAAAAACGTGCTCCGGCAAAAGACTGGGGAAGCAGGGATGCAAAGTCGACGTCCATCGCGTCCGTCCAGACGTTCGCATCTCTTACGACGCCTTTTTCAACATGCAGTTGAATCGTGATCTCCCCCCAGTCGAATCGCCGCGAGATCTCATATTCAAACGGTGCACAGGCACCATACCGCCATTCGTCGGATGCAAAACGCGCCGTTCGCTCGGATATTTCCCCCTCGGACACGGCGGAAACGGGTAGAAAGGATGCCCGCATGCCGTAGACATCTTCGAACGCCTCGATCAGTTTCTCCCGAACAAGAACTACGGTGGAGCCCGGTGCAAGCTCGGAGAGGTTGACGACCCGCGATCGAACGGAACTCACCCCCTTGCTCTTCAATTTATTGCCAGAGACGTTCAGGTACCTCGACAGATCCACCATATCCACATCGACAAGAATCGTCCCGTGGTGGTAACGTCGATTGCCGATTCGGTAGAATGCATTCCCCGAGAACTTCCGCCCATCCGCGGTGACATCGTTGCGCCCGGACCGACAGGCGTTTACGCCGAGTTTTGCCACCGCCGCGATAAGGATGTCAAGTTGCCTTGCTACGTCGTAATTTTCATCGGACGCAAAAAACGTGAAGTTCAGGTTGCCCATATCGTGAAACACGGCTCCGCCTCCAGAGAGTCTTCGAGCCAAGCGCCCCCCCTCCGATTCCAGTTCCTCGACCCGGCATTCCTTCCAGCAGTTTTGGTTGCGGCCGATCACCACGGTTTTGGCGTTTTGCCAGAGGTAGAGAAGACATTCATCGGGTTCGACCATCCTCAGAAGGCATTCTTCGAGGGCGAGGTTCCGGTAGGGGTCGGTTCCGTCTGCAAATATATATTTTATGCTCCGTATCATCTTTAATCGACGAGAATATCCCTTTTGTCTTCGTTCTTCTGAAACCAGGAGACGGCATAGCTGCATTTGGCTCGTGCCTTTTTCCCCTGTCGCTTTATCTCGTCGTAGGCGATGTCCAGAAGCTGCCCTGCGACGCCACCTCCCCGAAGCACAGGGGAGACGAACGTCCGGTCGATGGAGACCGTGCCGTTTGTTACATTCGGAAAAACGACTTCAGCAAGAAGTTCTCCTTTCTCGTCCTTTGCATAAACTTTGTTATGTTCACGAATGAATTTCATGTCGTCATACCACCTTTTATCGCCTTATCGGTATAAATCTTTATATTCCATGTCATTAATTGTTCCGTTTTATCAGATAATTACGAGTCATTCACAAAAGAGAAAAACATGGTATTATAATCTGCGTGTCCAACATGTCGTATTATATTACTTCTCTATGTTCGAATGGAAGGAGGGAATTGAGACAAATTCTGTCCGAATCCGATTTCCAAAGCAATCGCTCGTGTTTTGAATTATTTCCAGAACGATCAAATCAAAATGGAGGGTGTTTTGAATGAAACGGTTTACGCAGAAATCATCGAAGATGGCGGTTTTTTGTGCACTTTCCCTGGCTGCTCTGTTCATCGCAACGCAGTGTTTCGCGGCTACTTTCATCAACATCGGCACGGGGACGACCGGAGGAACGTACTACCCGGTCGGGGCAGCAATGGCGAAAATATGGAACACCAACATAAAGGATCTGAAAGCGAACGCCCAGT
Source organism: Synergistaceae bacterium (assembly GCA_036771375.1). GTDB lineage: Bacteria > Synergistota > Synergistia > Synergistales > Synergistaceae > DAIPHL01. The sequence continues at coordinate 17,398 of DAIPHL010000011.1, forward strand.
CCACGGGCGGAACCGCACAGAACATACAATTGATTGAAAAGGGCGAGGCCGAGGTCGCCTTTGCGGACGGGCTTTATTATTTTGCCTACCTCGGCAAGGGAATGTTCGACGGCAAGCCGCAAAAACATCTTCGGGCACTTCTTCCTCTCTATGCCGAGCCCATTCATTTTTTGGTCCCGAAAGGTAGCACCATCAAGACCATCGCGGATCTGAAAGGCAAGAGGGTTTCCACCGGTGCCGTAGGAAGCGGAACCGAAGCAACCGCAAAAACGCTTCTCCGCCTAGCCGGACTCGATCCGGAGAAGGACCTCCGCTGTGAGCCGCTGGGGCTTTCCGACACGTCTTCGGCCATGGCCGACAAACATATCGACGCCGCCCTCACCGTCGGCGCAGTCGGCATAGCCGGGGTAGTCGAGATGAGCACGCTGGGGATTGTGGATTTCGTCGACATCCCCGCCGATCTCATCAAAAAGGTGGGGGTAGAGCTTCCGTACATGATTCCCTTCACCATTCCCGCCAATACGTACAAGGGCCAGCCGAAAGATGTCAAGACATTCGCCAGCTGGAACGTCCTCATCGCAACGGAAAAGCTCAATGAAGACCTTGCCTACAAGATGACGAAAGCCCTCTACGATCATAAAAAGGATCTCGTCACGGTCTCGCCGAGGATGGAGAGCATGACCTCGAAAAACATCAGCTTCATCCAGATCCCCTTGCACCCTGGGGCGGAGAAGTACTACAAGGAGATCGGAGCCATAAAGAAATAAACGCAACACACGGAACCGTGGGGAGTGCGTATTTCCCACGGTTCCATTTTTCTGTCGAGGAGGGTTTTTATGTCCGAACGAGTGGAGTATGAAAAAACACATAGCGAGGAGATCTCCTCCGAAGATGTACAGAAGCTGATAGAAAAATACGACGCGGAAAGTCGTTACAGGAACCTCAAGGGTCTACCGGGAAAATTCATCGCCGTCTGGCTTGCAGCGATGTCGCTTTTCCACCTTTACACCGCCGGACTGGAACCGGTTGCGATCGTCATACAACGTGCGATCCATCTTACGTTCGCGATTACCGCCGTGTTCATTCTTTTTCCGGCCTCCCGTACCGTCGGTCAGAAGGACAAGACGCCTTGGTACGACTGGTTGCTCGCCGCTGTCGCGGCCTGTTTGATCGGCTACATCGCCGTCAATTTCAACACCATCGCTCGAAGAGGCGCGGAGCCCATGTCGTATGAGATATGGATGGGAATTGCCGCGATTCTGCTCGTATTGGAGGCGGGGCGCAGGGTAGCCGGCAACGTCCTTCCGATTTTGGCCATACTCTTTCTCACATACTGTCGTTTCGGCAACTACGTCCCTGGGATGCTGCAGATTCGCGGGTATTCGCTGAGCCGCATCGTACAGCATATGTACTTGACCCCCGAGGGAATATTCGGAGTGGCGTTGGGAGTTTCCTCTACGTTCGTGATCGTCTTCATTATCTTCGGGTCGTTTTTGTCCAAGTCAGGTGGAGCGAGATTCTTCAATGACCTCGCACTTGCCCTTGCCGGCAGCAAACCGGGCGGCCCTGCAAAGGTGGCGGTCGTCGCCTCGGGTCTTCTCGGCACGATCAACGGTTCCTCCGTCGCCAACGTCGCCACCACCGGAACCTTTACAATCCCCTTGATGAAGCGCGTGGGCTACAAACCGGAATACGCGGGGGCCGTGGAGGCCTGCGCTTCGACCGGAGGACAGATCATGCCTCCGATCATGGGCGCGGGGGCATTTGTCATGAGCGAGCTGCTTGGCATTTCCTATCTGTCAATTGCATTTGCCGGCATCATACCTGCTTTGCTCTATTACTGTGCCATCTTTTCGAACGTTCATATCCGAGCTCGCAGGAGAAAACTTTCAGGGCTCGATAAATCCGAACTGCCCCAGTTACAGGTGGTCATGAAAAATGACGGACATCTTCTCATCCCGGTTTTCGTGATCATCGCAACACTTTTGATGCGCTATACACCTTTGCGCGCCGGATTCCTCGGCGTCATCTCCGTCATCCTCGTCTCGGCGTTTCGTAAACACACCAGAATGAGCCCGAAGGATATCTTTGACGCCCTCGCAGAGGGAGCGAGAGGTGGGTTGGGGGTCGCCCTGGCTTGCGCGATGGTCGGTTTTGTGGTAGGGACATCATCGTTGACTTCACTCGGTCTGACTCTTTCGAACAACATCATAGAGATCTCCGGCGGAAGACTGCTTCCCACGTTGGGAATGTCGATGGTCGCCTGTCTGATCCTCGGCATGGGGTTACCCACGACGGCAAACTACATCGTCTGCAGCACGATCATCGCCCCGGCGCTGATCGGCATGAATGTGCTCCCGCTTGCGGCACACCTGTTCGTCTTCTACTTCGGAATCATGGCAGACCTGACGCCGCCCGTTTGCCTCGCCGCTTTCACAGGAGCGGGAATCGCAGGGGCAAATCCGGCGAAAACCGGCATCAACGCGACGAGAATCGCTTTGCCCTCGTACATACTGCCGTACTGTTTCGTGTACAATACGATGATCCTCATGCAGGGAGTCGTTTTTTATGAGCTCGCGATCATCGTCGTGTCGGCAATGCTCGGTGTCATCAGTCTGGCTGGCGCTTTTGAAGGCTGGATGAACAGAGATCTCAAAAAAATCGAGAGAATCTTGTTTTTCATCTTTGCGTTTCTGGCGATTCACCCGCATATCATGTTGAGTATCGTGGCGACGATCATATTGCTTCTTCTTTTCGTCTACACCAAGATGACTGCCAACAAGATGGCTGTTGCGTAGCCATAAACGACAAATACTGACCACAAAAAGGGCTGTGCGGCGAACGTACAGCCCTTTTTGTATGTTGCCAAATGCATCTGCCGGGTATAAAATCATCATCTGTGATGATAAAAGCGAAAGGGAGGTTATTCCTTCATGAAAACTGCGAGAGCACTGTTGATGATGCTTAGAGGATACGGCGTCACCGATGTCTTTGGACTTCCGGGAGAGACCACTCTCGATCTGTACAGAGCATGGGACGAATTTTCCGATATCGCCTACCACATGTGCCGCGACGAGAGAAATTCCGTCTTCATGGCGGACGGATACGCAAAAGCCACGGGCAAAGTCGGAATCTGCGAAGGCCCAAGCGTGGGTGCGACACATATGGTCCCCGGCGTCACCGAAGCCCATGGTGCCTGTATTCCAATGCTCGTTTTCACATCGGACGTAGAACTTCATACGACCAAAAAGAACATGCTCACCGGCTTCAACCAGACGGCGATTTTTGAAGGGATCACAAAAGAGAGTTACACCGTTACGAAGGGCATCGAGCTGCCATTTCTGATACGTCGTGCTTTCCGCGCCGCGACGAGTGGACGGCCCGGTCCCGTACATATCAGAATACCGATGAATATTTTCTCGGAGGAACTCCCGGACGAAAGCATCTTCGTCCATCCGCAATACGGTAAGTTCCCGGGCGTTCGCTCCTCCGCTTCGAAAGAAGACATCCGTAAAGCTGTAGACGAACTTGTTCGTGCCTCCCGCCCCGTCATGATATGCGGGCAGGGAGCGATTCACTCCGGGGCGTGGGACGCCGTTTCAGCCCTCGCGAGGAAAATGAACATCCCTGTGGGTTCGACCATCAATGCGAAGGGTATTTTTCAGGAGACGCACCCCCTTTCGTTGGGAGTCATCGGGGCAAGGGGAGGAAGGGAGTGGGCGAACCAGGTGATCCTGGAATCGGATCTCGTGCTTTTGGTCGGCTCCAGCACCGATTCCGCGGGGACCTCCGGGTGGCGGGTCCCCAGCTCGAACTCCGAGACGAAGATGATCCAGATCGACATCTCCGAGCTCGAGCTGGGCAACAATTACAACGTCCTACCTCTTCTGGGAGATGCGAAGGAGACGTTGGAACGAATCCTGGAGACGCTTCCGGAAAATGGTCGAAATCCGGAAACGCCGTCGTGGGCGGCGAAGGTTCTCGCGGCGGGGGAGGCGTTTGAAAAAAACTTGCGGCGTTTGAAAAGGACATCGAAGATACGATACACCCGTTTTCAGTCTCCCGTCTCCTGGAGAGGACGATGCCGGAGGATGCCTTTTACGCCATCGATCCAGGAATCGCCGCGGTCTATCCGGCCGCGTTCATGAAGTTGAAGCGGGCTGGGCGCAGGTGTGCGTACAATTTTTCGATGGGGGCGCTGGGGTATGCGATTCCGGCTGCGATTGGGGCGAGGCAGGGACTTCCCTCCGAAGTGCCGGTGATCGGTCTCGTCGGCGACGGCAGCTTCGGTTTCACGGCCGGAGAATTGGAGACGGCCTCACGCCTTGGCCTGAATATAACATACATCCTGTTCGACAACGCTTCGTTCGGCTGGATACGTGGAACGGAGTTCGTCGAGCGGAGATGTCCTTTGCCGGATTCCTACGATAAATTCACATGTTTTGCGAAGACCGACTACGTCAAGATCGCCGAGGGTTTCGGATTGAAGGGATACCACTCAAGATCCATAAAGAGTTTGGAGGAGACGTTGAAAGAGTGTATGTCTTTATCGGGTCCGAAACTCGTCGTACTTTCGGTCTTGCCGGAGGACAGACAATTGCCCCCCGTCCCGGGTTGGTACAAATACGCCAAATCGGCCGGCCTTTGTAATCTCTATGGAAGCGATTGTTTCTGAGATTTATTTTCCTTTTTTGACGAAGGACCTCCATCGCGGAGGTCCTTCGTCACTTGCAAACGAACACTCTTCGCATCGCGCAATCCGGTTTCTTCCGTTTCCTGCGCTCAGCCAACCGCACTGTTCACCGTTTGCCACGGCATTGAACCAAGACGCGCCTGAAACGCTGCTCGTCCAAAGATGCGAGCGATCGAGGGACCTTCTTTTGAAGCCGGGGAAAATCTTCCATCCGGGAGGACTCAAACACCCTCTTTCCGTCCTTTGAATCAACGCGCTGTACCCGTCGGAGTGAAAGATCCTTCGATGCCTCTGCAATTTCCCCGGCCGCAGATCGTGGTGATGCGATAGATTGCGTTACGGAAGGGAAGATCGCTCCTTATCCTTACGACGACAATGCCCCGCTCTTAAATACGCATGAATGCGTATCGTGACCGAACAATCGACGCGTCTCCGATCGAAATTTGCCTCGGTAGGGTTCAGACGGAGTCCTTGTTGAAACAGAGTTCGCAGAGGTCGTTTTCTCCATCCGCTTTGCGCTCGATGTCGAGACTCACCCGGTCTCCGGATACGATCGCCCCCTCCAGAAGCATGTCCGCCAACTTGTCTTCGACCATCTTCTGTATGGTACGCCGCAAAGGACGTGCACCGTATTTGGGATCAAAACCCTCCCTCAGTAAAAGTTGACATGCCTCCTCTCCTATGGAGAGCGCCACATCCTGATCCGCTGCGCGGCGGACGACATCCTTCAGCATGACTTCGGTGATCTGAAGCAACTCTTCCTTTTCAAGCGGCTTGAAGACGACGATGTCGTCGATTCGGTTCAAAAACTCGGGACGAAAGACCTTTTTCACCGCATCGAGGATGTTCGACTTCATACGTTGCCAATCGTGTTCCCTTTGTTTTCCCGATTCTCCATGATCGATGCCGAAACCAAGGGACTGCCCTTTGACGAGGCTTTCGGCTCCGATGTTGCTGGTCATGATGATGACGGCATTGCGAAAGTCCACTCTGTGTCCCTGTCCATCGGTGACGTGGCCGTCTTCGAGGACTTGCAGCAGAAGATTGAAAAGATCGGGATGAGCCTTTTCTATCTCATCGAACAAAACCACCGAATACGGTTTGCGGCGCACCATTTCCGTCAATTTGCCACCACTCTCGTATCCGACGTATCCGGGAGGCGCACCGATCAGCTTCGCCACCTCGTGTCTTTCCATGTACTCACTCATATCAAAGCGCAGCATCGCCTCCTCGTTACCAAAGAGAAACTCCGCCAAAGCACGGGCAAGTTCGGTTTTGCCGACTCCGGTCGGACCGAGGAAGAGAAAGCTCCCCACGGGACGTTTGGGATCTTTCATGCCGCTACGGGCGCGACGAATCGCACGCGCGACGACTTCGAGCGCTTCGTCCTGTCCAATCATGCGCTTGTGTATTTCCTTCTCCATACGCCTCAAACGCTGTGCTTCGGCTTCCGTCATCTGTACGACAGGAATTCCGGTCCATTCGGCAACGACAGACGCGATGTGGTTCGCGTCTATTTCAGGTGTGAGCATGTTGCGCTCCTCTTGCCACTTCCTTCGAAAATCCTCCAATTCCCCCGCCATGCGTTTTTCTCTATCACGAAGCGAAGCCGCTCTTTCAAATTCCTGGGCGATAACGGCAGATTCTTTCTCCTTACGGAGATTGACGAGATCCCGTTCCATCTCCCGTAATTCTTCCGGTGCCTCCATGGTGTCCAGTCTGACTCGAGCGGCGGCTTCATCGATCAAATCGATCGCCTTGTCGGGAAGAAAGCGTCCGGTGATATAGCGACCGGACAATTTTGCCGCGGCCTCGAGTGCCTCGGGAGTGTATTTGACTTTATGGTGATTCTCGTAATGCTCGCTGATTCCTTGCAAGATCAAAACCGTATTCTCCTCGGACGGCTCGTCCACCATGACCGGCTGAAAACGGCGCTCCAGTGCGCTGTCTTTTTCTATATATTTGCGAAACTCATCCATCGTCGTGGCACCAATGACCTGAATATCCCCGCGTGCGAGGCTCGGTTTCAGGATGTTTGCCGCGTCTACAGCACCCTCGGCGCTTCCGGCGCCGATGATCGTATGAATTTCATCTATGAAAAGCACCACGTTTCTGGCTTCCTTCAATTCTTTGAGGATCCGTCGCATCCGCTCCTCGAACTCACCCCGATATTTGGTGCCGGCGATGAGGTTTGCCACGTTCAACTGAACGACACGCTTGTTTTTGAGCATTTCAGGTATTTCTTCGCTCGCGATTTTGCGCGCAAGCCCTTCGACCACCGCCGTTTTCCCAACCCCCGGGTTACCGATGAGAACGGGGTTGTTCTTGGTCCTTCGAGTCAGTATCTGGGAAATACGAGCGATTTCCTTGTCCCGTCCGATAACCGGGTCGAGTTCGCCTTTGCGCGCCAACTCCGAGAGATCGGTACAGAGTTGATTGATCGTGGGGGTTTTTGATGACTCGTGTTTTTTTACATTCTCGGAAGGGGCAGGGATGCCGACGGAAGCGAATTGCATGTCGCTCATCTCCGATGCCATCCCCTGGATATCCTTTCTCATCCGCGATATGTTGAAACCAAAATTGCCGAGCACCTGAGAAGCGAGTCCCTCTCCCTCGGATACCAGGCCCAACATGATATGTTCGGCCCCCACGTAGTTGAGTCCCATACCGCGTGCCTCCCTCATGGAAATGTCCAAAACCCGCCTCGCACGCGGTGAAAGAGGAAGGTCCACGATTTTGTCTTTAGGCTGGTTTTTTTCCACCAGAGAGTCGATCCGATTTTTTATCTCCATCGCAGTGACACCTTGTGCCTCAAGCATCTGGGCACAGATCGGATCCATGTCGCTCAAAAGCCCGAGCAACAGATGTTCGGTGCCGATTACGTCGTGTCCGAGACGCAAGGCCTCTTTATGGGCAAGCTGTACCACCTTTTTACCCTTCTCATTGAAAAATTGCCACATTTTCTACAACTCCTTATTCTGTTCTTTAAACGATCGACGATCTCATCGAGATCGAGGCGCTTCTCGCCTCGATAAACTGTCTGAAACGAGAAGCCGCCGACC
>DAIPHL010000012.1:0-24836 GCA_036771375.1 Synergistaceae bacterium
GGTCGGCGGATTTCGTGAATCGACTGGAAGCTTGGTTGTCTTCCACCTCGGCTGGAGAAAAAGCGAAGAAGGCACTCGATCGGCGCTTGATCGAGGTGGTCATTGCGCCACCCTTTACCTCGATCGCTGCCGCTGTCGCGGCCAAAAAATCGAACGCCATAATGATAGCCTCTCAAAACGTGTATTTTGAGGAAAAGGGGGCTTTCACCGGTGAGGTTTCCGTGCCGATGCTCGAGGAGGCTGGTTGCCGGTATGCGATCATAGGACACAGCGAGAGGCGTCATGTTTTCGGCGAGGACGACGATCTCCTCGCAAAAAAACTGTCTGCCGTGCTTCATTCGTCTCTTTCCCCGGTATTCTGCGTCGGAGAGCTTCTTCAGGACCGCGAGTCCGGTAAGACGAAGGATGTCCTCTCCGTGCAACTGGGGAAAGCCTGGGCGGGTGCAAGCGATAACGACTTGATCCGTGACAAGCTTACAATCGCATACGAGCCGGTTTGGGCGATCGGTACCGGCAAGACCGCAAGCAACCACGATGCCGAAGAAGCCTGCGCTTTTATTCGTGCGAAGGCAGCGGAACGGTTCGGAAAAGCCGTGTCCGAATCCGTTCGAATTCTTTATGGCGGCTCTGTGAAACCGGAGAACAGCGCCGGAATTCTTTCTCAGCCAAACGTGGACGGACTTCTCATCGGGGGTGCGTCTCTTGAGGTCGATTCCTTCTCACGGATCATAGAGAGCGCGATCCCCAATAATTAAAACATAAGTCTTATTATAAGACATTTTTGGGGTGGCAAGTTCTCGAAGACAGAGGCCATGGTCGCGTAAAAAGCACGCTTTGATTTGGAGGTGCGGGATCCGTTTTGTTGGTGAAGATTCTTCTCGTTTGAATCTTTCATCCGTCCCTTCTCACGGATCATAGAGAGCGCGACTCCTTGGATCATTTTTGGGGAATGTGTGAAAAATTAGTCATGTTTCGAGCTCTCGGAAGGCATGGTGTCGTTTATACACAATCCCACAACCACACAATATTTTATTTTCCCGGGGGGGGAGCTCGTCGCCGCCCGAGCACGTATGAAATTTGAGCACGATCGTGCTGGGCCTGGTGGGCCGAACGCGGGTGATGTGGAGAGAATCAAGCGATTCTTGTGAGAGGGAAAAACCTGCGGATGGAAATCAACCGGACCACTGCCACGGGGGTGTTTTCACAACCCCCGTCGTGGTTGGGTCTTTCCGCTGCGTCGAAACGGCTTGATTTAGTCCTCGCTTTCGAACCTGATCGAAGGCGCATCGTCCCAGAGCCTTTCCAGCTTGTAAAAATCCCGCCCATTGCGGCTGAATATATGGACGACGACATCCCCCGCGTCGATGAGGCTCCATTTCGAGCTCGTCTCCCCCTCGGTCTTGTAGGCCAAGCCCATCGCATCCATCGCATCCTCGGCCGCCTCGCGAAGCGTCGTCGCGTTTATCTCCGAGCGGGCCGTCGCAACGATGAAAGCGTCTGCGAAGCCAGAGACGGCTCTCAAATCGATAAAATCGATGTCCATACCACGTTTTGATTGCAGAGCTTCGATGATCGGCAAGTACTCCTCGTAAACCCCTTTTTCGACGGTCGTCATCTCTTTTCAGCCCCCAGCCTTGTCGTCCGCGACGATCAGTCAGCTACATCGTTGTTAATTGTAGCATAACTGTTCTCCAGACGTTTCAGCAAGATTTCATAATCGTGTCCGACGATCAGAGAGGGGTACGATGCGAGCCGATTCGCCCTCGTCAGGGAATGGCTGATACCACATAATTTCGACAGGAGTTGCGCGGTCTTGCGAGTCGACTCTTCGGCTCTTTCCGGGTAGATCACGTTGCTGCTTCGATAATCGAAATGTTTGGCATTGCCGACATATACGACGTCCACGCCCATTTTCTGGAGATGTGCGGCCACTTTTTGCCCGACTCCCCCTTTGCCGGTGCCGTTGAGAATCGCGACGGCTTCGGGGATGCTCGTCACGATCGACATAACGTCTTGCGGTGACGGAGACCCGTCATCTTGTCCTGCTCCACTCTCCTTTCCTCCTCTTTTGCCCTCGACGGTGTCGGCGGAATAATCCGCAGCCGAGGATACGCCCGTGATCGATCTGTTTCCGTTCGCTTTCCTAGCTTCTTTGTCCATCGAGATCAATTCTTCCGTGTTCGCATTGAGGAATGCGGCCGCTTCCGATGTGTCCGAAACCCAATAACTCAAACCGTCTATCGTCGTAGGCGTTCCGGGGAGCATCATGAAAAAAATTTTGTTCGTTTCCTTGTCCAGCGCTTTTACGAAAAGACAGAGTTGAAATGTCAAACTGGGATCCATGTCCGTGATCAACGTGTTCGATATCTCCCTTGCCAGTGTCGTAAAGCGCAGCAGATTTTCCGGTTCGTAGAGCTTGTATAGCAAAGCCTTCAGGAATTGTTGTTGTCTTTGCACCCTTCCGATATCCCCGAGGGCGTCTTTGCGAAACCGAACGTATTTCAAGGCGGTCTCTCCGTTCATATGTTGCTTGCCGGCGGGGATATTGATGTCGAGGTTGCCTCTGCGATCTTTGTATTTCATGGGTTTTCCGACAAAGAGATCCACGCCTCCGACGAGATCGACCAGTTTGGGAAAATTATCGTAGTCGATTTTGACGTAATAGTGTATGTTCACGCCAAGAAAGCGTTCGATGGTCGCCTTCAGCAAATCCTGCTGTCCATACGCATAGGCGTGGTTTAGCTTTTGATTGCCGTGGCCGGGTATGGAGACTCTCGTGTCCCGCGGCAGGGACAAAACCCGCATGTTTTTCTCGTCGATGTCGAGCGTCACAAGAGCCACCGTATCCGACCTTCTGGTGTCCCCGACGTTGTCCTCCCCCATCAGGAGGATATTGATCCTTCCCTTTACCTCGATCGAAGGTTGTTTCAAAGGGTCTTCCCCGTCTGCTTTTCCGGTCGTTTCACCGGTATTTTGCGTTCCCGGTTCCGGTATGTCGATCTTGTGAATTCTGTAGTAGGCTCCCACACCAAAGGAAAAAGACGCGAGAAGAAGTGCGATGAAAAAAGTCTTCCAACTCAAATCGGCTCACCATCCGAATTCGTATAGAGGTGGTTTTTCATGATGTACATCGCGACTGGAGGCGGTAAAAGATATTTGACGCTTTTCCCGACTCTCACCCGTTGCCTTATATCCGTCGAAGAGATTTCAAGCGGTGTCGTTTCGATCGTTCGCAGGGCACTTTGAATCGTATCGGGGAGGTTGCCTGTTGCATCGTAACCGGTCCTCTTGATGACGACGATCGTGGATAAACGTGCAATGTCCAGAGGGGTTTTCCAGTGGATCAAATCCAGCATCGTGTCTGTCCCTATGATTAAGAAAAAATCAGCCCCAGGGTACTGCTGACGTAGCTCTCGTAGGGTATCTGCGGTGTAGCTGCTGCCGGGACGCAGAATCTCCAGATCGGAAACTTCAAAATACGGATTGTCGGCGACGGCCAGAAGCGTCATGTCGTAACGGCGACGGGCCGGCGTCACTTCGGCGCCGCTTTTATGTGGAGGTGTCCCTGCGGGTATGAAGAGCACCCGGTCGAGGTCCATCACCAATCTGGCCTCCTCCGCCGCGAAGAGATGGCCGTAGTGGATGGGATCAAAGGTCCCTCCCATCACGCCGATCCGCATGGCCCTGCCGTTATGCTCTCTCATCGCTCTCGTCCGCCGGCAACACGGAACTTATGTCCTCGTCCGGTATAAAGTCGAAATCCACCCGTCCGATCGAGACCGAATCACCCCGTACAGCGCCTGCCTTCAGAAGAAGCTCCTCTACTCGGTGTTTTCTCAAAAACCGTACGAAACGCGCCAGGTTTTCCGGTTGTGAAAAATCATACCGCTCGATCGTCTTTTCGATTCTCGGCTGGAGCACGCGAAAGGAACCGTCCGGCAAAGAGACGATCTGGATTTTTTGTTTTTTCACCTGCTGCAGGGGCTTTTCTTCCGTGAAGATCGATCCGAAAAGCCGCACATCTCCTCGTGGACGAGGATGTTCCCTGGCAAAGTCGACGACCCTTCGTGCGAGCTCCGGGATCGATTGCCCCGTTAAAGCGCTTACCGCACAAAACGTGAAACCGTTTTCCGTAAAAAAAGAGGAGAGCGCTTGGAAGAGTGCATCCTGGCCGGATGTTCCGTCGGTTTCCGCAAAAAGGTCGATTTTGTTTCCCACGACGATGCAGGGACGCTCGGCCAGTTTGGGATCATAGCGTTTCAGTTCGTTGCGCACGACCTCCCAATCCCGTTTGATCGCCTCCGTGTCCGTGGAGGATATGTCCAGCACATGCAACATCAACCGGGTTCTCTCGATATGACGAAGAAAGGCGAGCCCGAGGCCCTTGTTGTCGCTTGCACCTTCGATCAATCCGGGAATGTCCGCGAGGACGACCGCGTCGGAGTCCGTATGAAGCACTCCGAGGTTGGGTGAAAGCGTGGTAAAGGGATAATCCGCTATTTTGGGGGCGGCATTGGAAAGAGCCGCCAGTATACTCGATTTGCCGGCGTTGGGGAGACCGACCAGCCCGATGTCCGCGATCAGCTTCAACTCGAGGCGTATCCTGCGTTCCTCCCCGAGCTCTCCTTTTTCGGAAAAACGCGGTGCCCTGCGCAGGGAACTTGCGAAGACCCTGTTCCCTCGGCCGCCTCGGCCGCCCATCGCGGCGACGAAGGCATCGCCGGGTTCGACAAGGTCTGCAAGTCCTTCTCCGGTGGTGGCATCATAGACGAGAGTACCGCAGGGAACGGGTAATTGAACACTCTCCCCCGCCCTGCCGTTTTTGGCGTTGCCCCGTCCGTGTTCTCCGTTTTTCGCGATGAAGCGGCGTTTTCGCTCAAGATCCGCAAGGGTCTGAAGTCCTCGGGTCGCGACGAGGATGAAATCGCCCCCACGCCCACCATTACCCCCGTCGGGGCCGCCTTTGGGGATGAATTTCTCACGTCTGAAGCTCATGCAGCCGTTACCGCCCCTCCCGCCGGAAACGGAAATGATCAACTCATCAACGAACTTCATCGATTATAAATCCTCAGGGTCGTATGCAAAAAAACAACAAAGAAAGCCGTAAATCAGAAAAAGGGGAGCTCAAACAAAAAAAGAGGCTCCCCATGGGTTTTGTTCGGGAAACTACTGGGCAAGCTCGCTCGGAATGACGGTGACGAATTTCCGGTTCGCCCTCGTCAAAAAAGAGACCTTGCCCGAGGAGAGGGCAAACAGTGTATAGTCCCTTCCGAGTCCGACATTGCGTCCCGGATGATACTTCGTTCCGCGCTGACGCACGAGGATCGTTCCCGCCGAGACGACTTCTCCGTCGCCGCGCTTTATTCCAAGATACTGTGGGTTGCTGTCCCTTCCATTGGAGCTGCTTCCCTGCCCCTTCTTGTGGGCGAAAAACTGAATGTCGAAAGCCTCAATCATGATGTATATCCTCCTCCAAAACAGACACGTATTCAGGATAAGAATTGGCCACTGCCTTGAGTGAAAGCAGGATCGTCCGTGCAAGCTGTTGGTCCGAATCGTTCGAAGCATCCCACTCGATGGTCATCTCCGGTATCTTGGGGTCACTTCGTTGCGTCACGTCGATCTTCAGGACATCCGAAAGTCCTACATGCAGTGATTGCATCAGTGTCGATACCGCAGCACAGACGATATCCGAACCTTCCTCCGCAAAACCGCTGTGTCCACGAGCCGATAACCGACAAATACGGTCGTGTGTGTCGCGGCTTGCCGTTACGACAAACACGAGCTATACGTTGATCGCTTCGACGGAAAGATCGGTGTATTCCTGCCTGTGACCGCGAAAACGACGGTAGTTCTTTTTTCTCCTGTATTTGAAGACGATCAGCTTCTTTTCCTTTCCATGCGCAAGAACCTTTGCCGTTACGCTGGCTCCCGGCACATATGGAGTCCCTATGACGGTACCTTCGTCTTTGCCGAGAAGGATGACCTTCTCCAGGTTGATCTCCTCACCCACGTTCGCACGGCACTTCTCCACTCGGATCTTGTCCCCCGCCGAGACTCTGTATTGCTTTCCTCCTGCCTCCAACACTGCGTACATCCTTTTTCCTCCTCTCGCTGCCGGAAAGGTAGCCGTTTTGCGACGGCATTTTCAAAAAACCTTCGGCAAGCGTTTATACAACCTATTTATTTTACGCTTCCCCTACGGGATCGTCAACTGTCGAAGAGGTTATCTCAGTAGTTTTTCAAAAGAGGCGAAGACCTCTTTCGGATCGGCCTGTCCTCTCGTCTCCTTCATCACGAGCCCCTGAAGGAATTTCATCTTCGCCCCCTTTTTGTCTTTTCCCTCTCTTATTGTTGCTACGACCTCCGGTTGCGATCCGATGACCTTCTTTACGATTGCAAGAAGAGCGTCTCCCGAGAGCCGCCCTTCGGTCGCCCCGCAATGTTTGGCCGCTTCCCCGATGGAGAGCGTCTCCTCCTCCGCGAGGATGTCGAGGATGTCTTTCGCCACGGTGCTCGAAAATTCCCTTCTCTCGACCCTGCCGATCAAATCCGCCAGAACGTCCGGTTTCAGTGAAAACGAGGAAATGTCGAGTCCTCGGTCGTTCAAAAGCCTTTGAACCTCCGTCCGAAGCCAGTTTGCCGTTCTTGCGGGCGGCGCCCCCGCCGCCACGACATCCTCGTAGTACCGTGCCGTCTCTTTCTGTTCTGTCAGGAAAGCCGCATCCTCCGCGGGGAGTCCATAACTGTTGGAGAAACGCTCCCTCTTCTCCCATGGAAGCTCGGGCATTTCATTTTTGGCGCGTTCGATTTCCACGTCCTCGATCAAGATCGGCGATAGATCCATCTCCGGATAATACCTGTAGTCCGAGGCCGTTTCCTTGCTTCTCATGGATCTCGTGACCCCCTCGGAGTCGTCCCAGAGACGGGTCTCCTGCACCACCCTCTCCCTGGAGTCCAGGATCCGGTTCTGTCGCGATATTTCATATTCAAGTGCTCGTTCGATGGCCCTGAGCGAGTTGACGTTTTTGATCTCGACCCTGGTGCCGAAACTGCCGTCCGGATTGGAAAGAGAGATGTTGGCGTCCACTCTCAACGAACCGGATTCCATCTCCCCGTCGGAGACGTCGAGATACCTGGCGAGTTGCCGCAATCGGGCCACATAGTCTTTCGCCTCGGCTGGCGAAGACATGTCCGGTTCCGAGACGATCTCCGCCAGCGGAACACCACCTCTGTCGTAGTCGACGAGGGAGTAGTTTGCCCCGGTGAGACGCCCGTCGGTCGTCGGATGAACCAACTTGCCGGCGTCTTCCTCCAGGTGGAGATGATGGACCCTCACCCGCTTGGGCCCGTTTGCCGTCTCTATGTCCAGATACCCTCTGACTGCGATCGGAAGCTCGAACTGGGTTATCTGGTATGCTTTCGGCAGGTCGGCGTAAAAATAATTCTTCCTGTGAAAATTCGAGCGTTTTTGGATGGTACAGTGCAAGCCGAGTCCCATCCGTATACCAAGTGAGACCGCTGCATCGTTGATGATCGGCAGAGTGCCTGGCACGGCGAGGCAGATGGGACAGACGTTGGTGTTGGGCGCTTTTCCGATGTAGTCGGTGGAGCAGGAACAGAAAAGCTTCGTCCTCGTATCCAGCTGCAGATGGACTTCCAATCCTATGACAACAGGGCGTTTCATCATGCCACCTCCAGCGGGAATGCGACTTTGGGTTTCCCCACGATTCTTTCGATTACGGAAGCGATGCCCAGAAGCTTCGCGTCCTCGTATCTGGGGCCTACGATCTGCACGGACAGGGGGAGTCCCTTTTCGGTTAGCCCCATGCTGAGATTGATTCCCGGAAGTCCGCCAAGGCTGATCGGGACCGTAAAAAT
This sequence comes from Synergistaceae bacterium, assembly GCA_036771375.1. Lineage (GTDB taxonomy): Bacteria > Synergistota > Synergistia > Synergistales > Synergistaceae > DAIPHL01. Next base: position 7,882 of record DAIPHL010000012.1, read on the forward strand.
ATCGCCGAGGTACAGTTTGGCCGGGTCGTGTTCCTTCGTGCCAAGCGGATAAGGCAAGGAGGGCGACGTCGGCAGAAGATAGGCGTCGAATCGCTCGAAAAGTGCGTCGAATTCCTCCACGATTTTCCTCCGCACCTTCAGTGCGGGCGCGTAATAGTTCTGATAAAATCCCTCCGTGAGCAGGCATGTCCCGAGAATGATCCTTCGGCGGACCTCCTCACCGAAGTTCTCGGTTCTGGTGTTGACGTACATTTCAAAGAGGGTTTTGCCGTCGACGTGCGCCCCGTAGCGCAATCCGTCGAAACAGGCGAGCTTCGAGCTCGCGTCGGCGAGAGCGGTCACGTAATAGGTTGCCACGCCGTATTTTACCGCGAGAGGGAGGTCGATCGGTTCAACCGTCGCCCCAGCCGATCTGCAGTGCTCGGCTGCTTCGGTCAGAGCGTTGAATAGTTTCCTGTCTATCATGTCCGATTCGAACCCCTCGAAGACGCCGATTCTCTTTCCCTCGAGATCGGACATGGAAGATGCAATTTCATGGAATTTCGGTCTTGTGTATGCGTCGCACGTCGTATCGTTGCCGTCCGGTTTCGCCAGGACTTCCAGAGCGATCGAGAGATCTTCGACGCTGCGGGAAAGGGGGCTCACCTGATCCAGTGAGGATGCATAGCCGACCACGCCGTACCGGCTGACCTCCCCATAGGAGGGTTTCATCCCCTGAATGCCGCAGAACGCGGCAGGCTGTCTGACGGAGCCTCCCGTATCCGAACCGAGTGCAAGAGGTGCATAGCCGGCCGCCACGACGGCCGCGCTCCCTCCGCTGCTGCCCCCGGGAACCCGGTTCAGGTCCCTCGGGTTTTTCGTGGGACCGATGATCGAATTTTCGGTGGAGCTTCCCATGGCGAACTCGTCGAGGTTCGTCTTGCCCAGCAGGATCGCCCCCGCCCGTTTCATCGAGTCGATGGCCGTCGCGTTGTAGGTCGGTACCCAGTCGGCCAGCATCTTGCTGCCGCAGGTCGTCCTGATGCCTTTCGTACAGAAGTTGTCCTTTGCAAAATAAGGAACGCCCGCGAGGGGGCCGGTGGGTTCCTCGCGTTTTATTCTGGCGTCCAATTCCCTGGCCTGCTTCAAGGCATCGTCCGGAGTGGTCGTGATGCAGGCGTTTATATACTTCTCATATCGTTCCATTCTTTCGATACATGCCCGCACGATTTCTTCGGCGCCGAACCGTCCTTCCTTCACGCCGTTTGCGATCTCCTTCGCGCTCAGCTCGTAAAGCTCCATCGTCTATCCCTCCGACGCAATCCGGGGAACCTTGAAGAAATCCCCTTCGATGGCCGGCGCCGTCGCCTTGAACGCTTCACGATCGGGCCAGTCTTCGGGCTTGTCGGGCCGACGGGAGGGAAGAGTTTTCATCCTCCACTCGAAATCCGGGGTATCCGAGCAGTCGAGTTCGGAGACCAAGGCGCAGATCGAAAGCAGATCGTTTATGCTTTTTGTCATCTCGTCCACTTCATCCGGTGTAACACGAATCTGCGCGGCCTGCGCCATTCGTAGCGTAATGTTGTTGTCCACAGACATCTTCACGATTTACTCCTCCAATGTCGTCGCCAGACGGAGCTCGAATTGTTTCAGGGCACGTCGGATGTCCCTTCGATGGGCGGCGATTTTACACGTTTACCTCATGTTTCTCATTATACCCCGCATCGCTCAGGGAACGCAAAAAATCCTTTTCATCCCATATCTCGATTCCAAGGCTTCGGGCCTTGTCGTATTTGCCTCCAGGTCTTTCTCCCGCGACGACGATCTCGGTTTTCGTGCTGACGCCTCCCGTTACGTCGGCGCCGTATGTGCGTGCGAGCTCCTCCGCCTGTGTGCGGGACATGGAGGTGAGTTCCCCGGTGAAAACCATTTTTTTGCCGGAAAAAGAGGCTTTCGTCGCGTCGACGTTCTCTCCCAAAGAAGGGGGGGACGAAACCATGTTCACACCTGCTTCCTTCAGGCGGTCGATCGTGGCGACATTGTGTTCGTCTTCGAAGTGACGCCTGATGGATACCGCCACGATCGGCCCGATGCCATCGAGCCAGGATAACTCCTCTTCTTTCGAAGACATCAAGGCGTCCATATCCTCGAAATATCGCGCCAGGTCGGCGGACGTCTTTTTCCCGACATGCCTCATGCCAAGCGCGTTGATCAGAGCGGAAAACGGCCGGCTCTTGGATTTTTCGATGGAATCGATCAGTTTTTTCGCGGATTTTTCGGCGACTCGTTCGAGTCGCGCCAGTTTTTCGACGGTCAGGTCGTACAGATCGGCCGGTCCTTTGACCGTCTCGTTTTGGATCAGACGCTGTATGAGCTTTTCTCCCACGCCGTTGATGTTCATGCACTCTCGCGACACGAAATGTAAGAGCTCCTCGTGGAGCTGTGCGGGGCATGATTTGTTGAGACAGCGCACGGCCGCTTCGGAGGGGAGCCGGACTGCGGATGAACCGCAGGCCGGACAGAATCGGGGAATCCGGAAGGGTTTCTCGTCTCCCGTTCTCGTTTCGACGTCGACCCGCAATACCTCCGGTATGATCTCACCCGCTTTGTGCACCCAGACCGTATCTCCGATTCGGATATCCTTGCGGTCGATCTCGTCCTGATTGTGCAGGCTCGCCCTTCGGACGATGGTTCCGGAGAGCTGCACCGGCTCCATCAAGGCAGTAGGGGTCAGTGTCCCCGTCCTGCCGACCGATATCTCGATGTCGAGGATACGCGTCTTTTTCTCCTCCGGCGGAAATTTAAAGGCGATGGCCCATCTGGGGGCTTTGGCGGTCACGCCCATTCGTTCCCGCTGCCTCAGGTCGTTCAGTTTGAGCACGACCCCATCGGTGTTGATGGAGCTTTCAAATCTCTTCCCGTCCCAATGGTCTAGGTACTCTTCGATCTGTTCGATGTCATCGCACAGTCTTTTGCTTGGTTGGGTCGGAAGGCCATGGTCTTTCAACCATTCCAGGATCTCCCACTGCGAGGTCAATCCGAGAGAGAGCGGGTTTTCCACGTGATAGAGATAGATTTTCAGCTTTCTGGACGCGGTCACCCGATGATCGAGCTGCCTCAAACTGCCTGCCGCCGCGTTGCGGGGGTTGGCGAAGAGGGGTTCTTCGGATTCCTCCCGTGCCCGGTTGAGCTCGGCGAAGGCTTCCTTCGACATACAGACTTCACCTCGGATTTCCAACGTTCGAGGAGCTCCCTGAATGTGCAGGGGAAGGGATCGAATGGTTCGAACGTTTGGGGTGATCTCCTCCCCTACTTCTCCGTCTCCCCTTGTGGAGGCGATCGACAGGACCCCATCGACGTACACGAGGGAGACGGCAAGGCCGTCTATCTTGGGCTCGCAAACCCAGCGGATGTCGTCGTCGCCCAGAAGCTTGGTCGTCCTTTCGTAAAACGCTTTCACCTCGTTTCTGTCGAGAGCGTTCTCGAGGCTGAGCATTGGGGTTGTATGAACGACCTTCGTGAACTCCGACCTCGCCTCTCCTCGGACCCTCATGGTGGGGGAATCGGGTGTGACGAGCTCCGGGTGGCTTTTCTCTATTTCCTGCAATTCCCGTAGGAGCAGATCGTACTCGCGATCCTCTATTTCAGGGGAATCCAGTACGTAGTAAAGATGGTCGTTTATCGCGATTTCCCGGCGGAGAAAATCGGCTCGTCTTCTGGCCTCATCCGGTGGCGGCTGCATGGTGGTTTCTACAGAGGCCTCATCGTCGGGAAGAGGATCACGTCCCGGATGCTTTTGGAGTCGGTGAGGAGCATGACGGTCCTGTCGATACCGATCCCCAGACCACCGGTTGGAGGGAGGCCATATTCGAGCGCGTTGATGAAATCCTCGTCGAACGGGTGGGACTCCTCGTCCCCTTCCTCTTTTTTCCTTTGCTGGTCCGCAAAGCGTTCTCTTTGATCGATGGGGTCGTTGAGTTCGCTGAACGCGTTCGCAAATTCCCAACCGTTAATGAAGAGTTCGAAACGGTCGGTCACGTTCGGGTTTTCCCTGTTCTTCTTGGAGAGCGGAGAGATCACCGTCGGGTGTCCCAGGACGAACGTCGGCTGAACGAGTTTTTCTTCGACGAATTGCTCGAAGAAAAGAGGCAGAATGTCATACCTGCCGTCGTTTCTGGATATTTCGACGCCCCTTTGCCGAGCGCAGGCTCTCGCCTCTTCGTCGGAGATCCCGATGAAGTCGATCCCGGTCTCTTCGAAAACCAGATCGGCCATCGTCGCCCTTCGAAACGGCGGATTCAAATCGATTCGGGTGCCTTGGTAGTCGATCACCCTGCTTCCGAGGACATCTGCACATTCGACGAGGATTTTCTCCGTGATGTCCATCATATCCTCGTAACTGCCGTAGGCCCAGTAAACCTCCATCGCCGTAAATTCCGGGTTGTGCCTTGAATCGATTCCTTCGTTTCGGAAGTTTGGTCCGATCTCGTAAACGCGGTCGAACATCCCCACGATCAGACGCTTCAAATGGAGCTCCGTCGCGATCCTGAGATACATGTCGATATTGAGCGCGTTGTGATGGGTGACAAAGGGACGGGCGTTGGCCCCGCCCGCGATCGTCGAGAGTATGGGGGTCTGTACCTCCAAAGTCCCATGTTCCTCCAGGACACGACGAAAGGTCTTGATGATCAACGCTCGTTTGCGGAAGACGTCGCGGACCTCGGGGTTCGTGATCAGATCGACGTATCTTTTGCGGTATCGTACTTCCACGTCCTTCAGTCCATGCCACTTCTCCGGGAGAGGACGGAGCGATTTCGACAGCAGCGAAAAATCGGACACCTTGATGGAAAGTTCCCCTCTTTGGGTTCTGAACGCGTTTCCCCGTACCCCAAGAATATCCCCCGCGTCCACCCATTTTTTGAAAAACGAGTACTGATCGTCGCCCAGAGCGTCGTGTTGAAAGTAGAGTTGGATCTGGCCGCTCTCGTCGGCGAGGTTCGCAAAAGCGGCCTTGCCGTGCCTGCGGAGGGTCATGATTCTTCCGGCAACGGAGAGATTCTCGGAGGAGGGTTCGTTCACGTCCAGGTTCGCGTAACGATCGAGCACAAAAGAGATGAAATGCTCTCGATCCCAGCGGTCCACTTCGTACGGATCGTAGCCCTCCTCCTCTTTCAGTCTCTTCAGCTTCTCTTTTCTCTGCCGGAGTATTTCTTCCTCCGGCATTTCGTTTGCAGGAGAAATGTTTTGTCTTTCACCCGTATCGTCGTTCATCGAATCTACCTCCCTATATGGAAACATCAATTATAACACGATCGTTTCCGTAAAAAGAGCTCTTTCTGTTCCGTGAGAAGCGCTTCGAACGCCCTCCAGTCCCTGCATACGGCGCAGCTTTGCCGGAGCGCCGCGGCGCCGGGAAACCCCTTGAAAAGCCCGGATAGCATTCTCTTCGTGAGGACCAGGGTGAAACGCTCCCCTTCGTGTGTCATGCCGCTTCGTCCCATTTCGATGACCGCGTCGATTCGATCGGGCACGGAGGGGACGAGGAATCGTCGCGGAACGGTTCGTCCCAGTGCGGCCAAGGTTTTGGGGATCAAAAAGACGTCTTGTAGCACGCCACGTGCGGCGAGGACTCCGACGCAGCCTCCACGCAGATAGACCAGCGCGTCGTCGGGGGAGTAAAAATCTCCGCTTGCAACGACACGATTGCGGAATTCTCCCGCGATCCTACAAACGGTCCCTTTATCGGACGTCCCTTCGTATCTTTGCGCCGGCGTTCTGCCGTGAAGGAGCAGAAAATCGGCTCCCGCCGAGAGCATGGTCTCGCAGAAAGCGTTCGTGGCAGGCAGATGTTTTGCCGCAGGGATGATTCTCATCTTGACCCAAACGGGTCGCCCGAGCTCCTTCAGCGCCGTGACCATTTCGGCGGCGAGATCGGGCCGCTCCAGCAACTTTGCCCCCGCGCCCTTTTTGGCGACCTTCGGCATCGGGCATGCCATGTTGATCTCCAGGGCGTCGAAATCTCCGATTCCTCTTTCGGCTCGAGTCGATCCACCGGCGGATGTCGTCGGCTTCGAAAGGCAGGCACTCACCCCTGCCATGAGTGTTTTTGCATCCGGAGCGAAAAGCTGCAAAACGATCGGACCTGGTTCCTGGAAGCCTCCCAGCATCTCGTGGGTCTTTTCGTTTTTCCATGCCAATCCCGCCGCGCTCACCATCTCCGTATGCACGAGGCCGGCGCCGATCTTTCTGTGAAAAGCCCTGAAGGAATACGTGGAGATGCCCGCAAGCGGCGCGAGCCATATCGGGGCGTCGACCCTTACCCCGCCGATCTCCGCCGATTTATTCACGTATGCTCGCCGTCCGTTTGTAGAGGATCGATAGACCGTCCAGCGTGAGCCACGGTTCTATGTTCGTGATGGTTCGAGATTGTTTCGCGAGTATCTCGGCGTGTCCACCCGTCGCAATGACGGGCGTTTTTCTGCCGAGTTCGTCGAAAATGCGCTCCACAAGCGAATCGACGAGCCCGACATATCCGTATACGATGCCGGATTGTATGGCATTTTGCGTGTTTCTGCCGATCACCTTTTTCGGGGGAATCAGGACGATCTGCGGGAGTTTCGCCGTCCGTGAGAAGAGCGTCTCCATGCTGACGGAAAGGCCCGGTGCGATGGCTCCGCCGATGTATGCACACTCCTCGGAGACGACGTCGAGGGTGATTGCCGTGCCAAGGTCGACGGTTACGACAGGGCATCCATATTTTTCGACGGCTGCAACGGAGTTGACAAGCCGGTCCGCTCCGATCTCCGAGGGATTGTCTATGTCGATCGCGATCCTCAGGTCCATGGCGGGTGTGACGATGTATGGCGTGATGCCGAAACAATTTTTGACAGCACCACACCAAACCTCCTCCAGTCGGGGGACGACGCTCGACAGAATTGCGCCCTCCACCGCGTTTTTCGGGATTCCGCCGTATAAAAGCAAGCCCTGGAGCATGAGTGCGGTCTCGTCGCTCGTCCTGTCGTATGAGGAAACTCGCCAGTTCCCGACCAAGCGGTCTCCATCGAACAATCCCAGCACGGTATTCGTATTTCCAACGTCAAGAACCAGCAACATAACGGATAGCCCCTTCCAGCAAGCGATCGTCGATTTTGAACGCAATGGTATTTTACACTATATCTTTCCCACTCCGAACAGAAAAAGGAGCGTAAAAAGCGTTGTAAAGAGTGCCATGACAGAAGCCCTTCTCTTTCGAAAGCCGGAGGCGATGGCGAAAAAATATACCATCGGGATCACTGAAACCAAAAGCAGCGGCAGGCCGAACGAAATATCCCAGGGAAAGATCTGCAACATGTTGCCCGAGAACTGTTCCCATCGTGTAAAGGCGAATTCTGCAAAAAGGACCGGGATTTTCCCACCCGGAACGCCCAAAAGAGGCGGCAGCGACAGCAGTGACGCGAGAGGGAGCAAAACACCGAAAAAGGGGATTGCGACGAAGTTGACGATCAAACCGACGACGGGGACGTATCCGAACGTCCGCGTGGCCGAGATGGCGGTCGCAAGCCACACGAGAACGCCGCTTGCGACGATTTTCCAGTTTCTTTGTATGTCGCTTGCTCCTACCGAGGTGATGGAAAGCGCGGCGAGCATGGACATACGCCAACCCACGTCCCAGAAAATCCAGGGGTTGAAGAGCAGCATCGCCGCGCCGACCGACGAAATGGCGTTGAAGGAGTGATGAGGCCTCCCGATGAGTCTTCCCAGGATTGCGCTCTGCAACAATGCTCCGGCGCGGACCGCGCTGGGGGCGCTCCCCGCGAGAAGGATGTAAGTCCACAGGAGGACGCTTAAGAAATATAACCGGAAGGGAACACCTCTGAGAAGGAAGAAGGCGATCGAAAAAACGATTCCCACGTGGAAACCGGACACCGCCAAAAGATGGGACGTCCCCGCAGCCCGGTGGAGACTCACCAGCTCGGGGTCCTTTTCTCCGGTCCACGCGGCGAGAAGATACCCGGCGGTCCTTCGGGGAAGTGCTTCCCGGAGCTTCTTTCCCAGGGCGAAACGCCACGAGGACGGTCCCCGGGACCTTCTCGGCGGAACGGTTTTTTCGATGTAAGGAGCTTTGATTTCACAGAGCACCCCCTTCCCTCTCCAGTATAAAAACGCGTCGAACGTGCCTCTTCGTGAGGTCCTTTCGAGGGGTTCGGCGTGTCCCGAGAAATGAACGACATCGCCCGGCGTAAAAAACTCTCTTGCCTCTTTCGTTTTGACGAGGAATCTCGCTCGTCGGAAGTCGATCAACATCACGTTTTGTACGCCCCATTCTCTTATCGAGGTGACGACACCCGTTCCCTCTACGAAGACGGGGAGCTTTTCCTTTCTCGCTACGGTCGTTGCGAGGTATAAAGAGCCCGCCGTCGCGAAAAAAAGAAGGAGGAAGAGTACGGGCAGGGAGGATCGATTCGGCTCGATGGTTCCGGCGAGCCCCCATCCGCCTGCTGCAAGGAGTGAGATCGATGTGGCGAGCGCCGGATGAAAGTGGAGGCTTTCCGTCAGAACGAGGGAGACGCACCAGCATATCAGCAAAAGAAAAGCGGGGGCGGTGGCAAGAGGCGAGGAGAAGTCCCGTGCATCGGTTTTCATCGGAGACGAACCCGGTTATCAGTCGACCGTGATGAAATCGCGAATGGCCTCGAATCTCTTTGCACCGATCCCCTTTATCTCCTGTAGCTCCTCGATCCGTTTGAATTTTTTTGACGGAGCGTTGTTTTCGCGATAGTCGATGATCAACGAGGAGAGCTTGGCCCCGATTCCGGGCAAGGATCGAAGCTCCTCCGCCGTCGCCGTGTTGATGTTGACCTTGCCGGAGCGGGGTTTTGCGTTTTTCCCCGCGTCTTTTCTCTCTCCGGGTACGCTCATCGTCGCCGGGGATCGTGATTGCGAGGGGGTGTCTTCCATCGTCTCCATTTTGCGGGGGACTTTTATATGTTCTCCGTCCTCGACTCTGGCGGCGAGGTTTATCGCCTCCGGGTCCGCCTGTGAGGAAAGCCCCCCGGCCGCCGAGATCGCGTCGTGAACCCGGCTCTCCGGTTGAATTTCGTGGACCCCAGGGTAGAGGACCGCGCCGGTCACATAGACGATCCACTTCTCCTCCCCCGCTTCTTTTTCCCGCCTTTTTGCCCGGTTCTCTTCCGGGCGTACGAATTCAGAGGGATCGTTTTCGGAGGAAACGCCTTCGGACCCCGGGGTGAATCGGCCGCTGAAGGCGGTGACCAGTCCAAAAGCCGTGAACAGACAGAGAAGGCCGGCGATGAAAAACCCCCACTTCGTTTTTCGATTCGTAAAGTCGACTCTCATCGAAGAATCTCTCCAGTCAAGCACCAGGGACTCGCTTCTGTAATCTTCGCACGGCGAAACTCTCCCCTCATCTTCTCCGTCGCTTTCAGAAGGACGACCTTGTCGGTCGCGGTTCTGCCCTGCATGAGCTTCGCGCCCTTTTCCGCCGGCTCGTCGATCAGAACCTCTACCGTCTTGCCGATCAAGGAGCGATTGATCTCCATCGATATCCCGGTTTGAAGTTCGTTGATCTGAACCAGGCGCCGGGCGCTTTCCTTCGGGGAGACTCGATCCTCTCTTGCCGCCGCCGGCGTGCCCTCCCGAGGGGAGTACGCCGCGGAGTGGACGAGATCGAAGCGCACGAGTTCGAGCAGCGAGACCGACTGCAGAAACTCTTCGACGGTCTCGCCGGGAAATCCCACGATCAGGTCCGTCGTCAATCCCACTTCGGGCAAGGTTTTCCTGATTCGCTCGATCACGGACAAAAATTCGTCCCTCGTATACTTTCTGTTCATCTCGCGCAAAACCTTGTCGCTTCCAGCTTGCACGGGAAGGTTGATGGAAGGGCAGATCACATCCGAATGCGTCGACATCGCTTCGAGGATGTCGTCGGTGAAATCGATCGGATGGGACGTGGTGAAGCGAAGGCGCCTGAGTCCAGGCAGCCCGGCGACGTCCTTTAAGAGGTTCGCGAAACGGTACCCCTTCAGGTCGCGCCCATAGGTGTTGACGTTCTGTCCGAGCAGGGTGATCTCCACGATGCCGGATGCGAGGAGGGCGGAGATCTCTTGCATGATCCTGTCCGGCGCTTTTGAACCAAATCTCCCTCTGACATACGGGACGATGCAGTAAGAACAAAACTGGTCACAGCCGTGAGAGATCGTCACGAACGCTTTGTGCGGGTTCAGACGGCTTTCGGGAGCGCATGTCAGGTCGTTCAGAGTCGTCGGATCGTCGTCCAGGTGAAAAAAGACGGGCGCGTCTGTAAAAAAGGAGCGAGCGATCGACGATGGGACCGCCCCCAGGCTTCGAGGTCCGGCGACGATCTTCACCCAGGGGAATTTCTCGACGACGATCCTCCCCGTCCTCTGTGCCATGCAGCCCAAGAGAGCGATGTATGGTTTGCGTTTTTTCATCCACTGCGACCGGAAACGTCCCAATTCGCTCAAGACCTTCTGTTCCGCTTTGTCTCGAATGCTACAGGTCATGAAGATGACGCAGTCCGCTTCTTCCGGCTCATCCGCTTCTTTCCAACCCAAGAGCGTCATGGCCCTGCGCATACGATCGCCGTCGTAGACGTTCATCTGACAACCATATACTTTCAAGGCAAACGATGGAGGGGCTTCGTTTGCGTCAGAATCATCGATAAAAAATGGTCTTGGCACGGGCCACTCTCCCCAAGGCATACTTGAATTAGACCTTTGCATGAGATAGTATCATACTTGCTGTCATCGTTGTAGGGGGAGGTTTTTGTATGTTGTGGAGGTCTTCATTGTATTTTATGGTCCTGCTCTTCTCTTTCTTGCCTCGTCTCTGTTTCGCCGCCTCCGTTTTGCCCGATGTCGACGGGTGGCTTTGCGGCACACTTCGCGAGACGGAGCTCGACACGCTTTCCGGCAACCACGGTCTATGGCAGGAGAGGCTCTATAGAACCGAAGACGGGACAAGTGTGAGGGCGATCTTGATGAAAGGAGAGGGGCCGGCGATCTTTACACAGATGTCTCCCGGCACCGTGGAGACGGATGGTCTGTTTGGTTCAGGTGCCGAATACGAGGTTTTCGAGATCGACGGCAGGGTCGCCGTTTTGGAAAAACACCCGCTTTCCGGTTTTGCTTTCGTTTTCCCTCTGGAGGGAGGAGTCCTGACGCTCGAGAGTGATTCTCCGGGGCTATCCAGGGAGGTCCTTTTCAACATCGCCTCCCGGATCGTGACGCAGATGCCCTGATCCGTTCGAATGCGCAAGAACACACGATGTTCGATGGATGGGAAAAAGCGCAGAGCGGCGCCCTGGGCGAAAAATTGTGGCGTCGACACTGCAGGGCAAAGACTTTGGCCCGCGTGCATGGTTCTCTCTTTGTCTGAGACATACAAAAGCATACGGATCCTTTATGGATAGCAAAATCAATGGCGGGGTTTCTCTCCCGCCATCGATTTTCTGACTGTGAAATAGGACCGGGAATGACTTGGCTTCAATACGGTCCCTGCGTGGTTATGAACGTCACCGAGAAAGGGTGCCTTCTTTCTTCAACAGTCCGGGTCCTCCGTTTTATTCGGGCTCGAACATATCTTTCCCGACACCGCAGATCGGGCAAACCCAATCGTCGGGAATATCTTCGAAAGCGGTTCCCGGAGCGATCCCCGAATCGGGGTCACCGGCTGCCGGATCATAATTGTAGCCACACACGGAACAGACGTACTTTTGCATGAGTCAACCTCCTTATTTTCGTGTATCCGTATTTTCGAACTCAAGGCGCGACGTCATTATAAGGTGCCCGGCATTTTATGCAAGGCAAAAGATGCGTATTTTTACATAGTTTTTATGGGGAGGGATTGGACGTTCAACGAAGGAACTCCTTGCTTTTGACCATGTAATCGAGTCCGGACCAGACCGTAAGCAGCATGGCGAGCCACATGACCGGCATTGCAAAGGGGATGTTGAATATCATCATGACGATCGCGATGATCTGGCTGATTGTCTTCGCCTTGCCGCCCGCCGACGCATGGATGACGACGCCTTCGACCGCCGCGACCATTCTGATCCCCGAAACGATGAATTCGCGGGACACGATGATCACCACGATCCACGCATCGAGACGCCCAAGCTCCACCAAAGAGATCAACGCCGCCACTACGAGAATTTTATCGGCCAGCGGATCTATGAATTTGCCGAGGTTGGTTACGATCCCGTGTTTCCGGGCAATGTACCCGTCCGCCGCATCCGTGAGAGACGCCACGATGAAAACCACTCCGGCCAGGATGTCCCCTATGTTCACCCCGAAGAGATTTCCGAACTGGCCGCGGACCGTCAGAAAGACCATGACAAGAGGCGCCAAAAATACCCGTGAGAGGCTGATCATGTTCGGCAGATTCCACGACGACATCGTAAAGAGCTCCCTTCAAATTGAAGTTGATCACCGTAGAGAGAGTATACCCCCATCCTCTTCGTTTATCCAGTAGCGCTTTCAAAGGATAAGATGAAGCATCCCGCTGTGCATGAAAGGTGGCTTTGGGCTTGCAAGGGAAGTTTCGATTCGAGGAAGACGGCGGGCGTCCCGCCTTTCTCTCGTTCTCATCGCGAGGTGGGAAACTTCATCGTGAACGTCGTATCCTTTTCGTCGCTTTTTATCTGGATAGAACCTCCGTGGGACTCCGCCGCGCTTTTTGCAATTGCCGGCCCAAGCACCAACGTCACCGGCGATTCTATCAGCGCCTCTCTAGCTTTTACGGGTAAAGGGTTTAAGAGTCGGTTCTTTCTGTATCCGTCCATCCGCCAGAATTTTATTGCCTTCGATGATGACGGCCTTGAGACCGTTCGGAGGCGTAAAGGGTTCGCTGAAGGTCGCCCTGTCCCGGAAATGCTCCGGATCGAAAACGACGATATCGGCAACTCCTCCGCTCGATAGTCTGCCGACGGGTATATTCATGACATCCGCCGGTATCGACGTGGCTTTTTTCAACGCATCACCCCATCCATAACCTCTTTCACGCAGCATTCGAAATGCCCTCGGGAATGTTCCGGCTATTCTGGGGTGCGCCCCCCCACCGGTAAAAAGGGCATCGGAGGCGATGATACAACGCGGATGGGCGATGCAGTCTCGAATCTCCACCTCATCCATGACATGCGCCACGATCAAATCCATCGGTTCTTCCTTCCGCATGATCGCCAGGGTTTCAAACGTCAACCGATCGCCCTTGAAACGTCCGGATACCGCCTCCAGATGTTCCGGGCCCTTTCCGTTCCAACGTTCTACGAAGCCATCGTCATAAACGGCGGAGCCTGCTTTCGCGCAAAACGCGTCATACGGATAGCAATCGAACAAAACGTCTATGCCGTCGTTTCTTGCGGCTTCGATCAGCTCCACGCACGTCATGGTTCGACCCATGGTCATACTGCCAAGATGTGAAACCTGAAGCCTTACGCCATGTTTTCTGGCCAGAGACAGGACCTCTTGTACCGCGTCGACGCACCTGCGATCGTCGTATCGAATATGGACGGACATCGACGCGCCGGGGTATTCGGATAGAATGGAAGCCAATGCGTCCAACTCGGAGGCGGATGTGCCGGGAGCGTATTCCAACCCCAGTGAAAGGCCCATTGCTCCCCGGTCCATCGAGTCTCTGAATATCGCCTTCATTCGATCGATTTCCCAGGTCGTAGCGGGCGTATACCTGTCGTTCCTCCCCACTGCCTCCCTCAATTTGCAGTTGCCCACCATATAAGAGAGATGCAGCCACGTCCTGGGGCGTGACCTCACGCAGGTTTCAAAATCCGGTCCCATTCCGCAGTGTCCGGCGATCGCCGTGGTGACGCCCTGGCGTATGAGAGCGTTCTGGACCGTATCGGGATCTGCGAAAAACTCGTCGTGCATGTGTATGTCGACGAAACCCGGCGCAACATACAAACCCTTTGCGTCGACAACTTCCTTCGCCGATACGTTTTTTCCGTCACATTCTTCGGGAGAGAGGAATGCCGCAATTCTGCCTTTCGAAACGGCTAGGGCGACATTCCTCGGTTCGAAATCTCCGTCGGCTCCGAACACCAGGCCTCCCGATATCAGAAGATCGAACTCTCTCATTTAAAAGGGTCCGAGTTTGACGGTAGCGGCCATAAAGCACATGATCGCTCCGATGATCGTCCAGATGACCATCAAAGGCCATATGAACTTGACCCATTTTTCATAGGGGACTTTCGCCATTGCAAGTACTCCCATGAGGGACGCGGAGGTGGGTATGATGGAGTTCGAAAAGCCGTCCCCGTAATGGAAGGCCATGACGGCGGTCTGGCGGGTGATGCCGATCATGTCGGCAAGCGGCGTCATAATTGGCATCGTTGTTGCGGCCTGTCCCGAACCGGACGGGATAAAGAAATTGATGACGGATTGCACCAGAAACATACCGACGGCTGCAACGGCGCCTGGCAAGGGTTTTATCAGTGTCGCCAGGAAGTTGATCACCGTGTCGATGATCTGCCCGTCCTGCATGACGACCAATATTCCTCTCGAAATCCCGACCACGAGCGCGCCAAAAGTAATATCGGCGCATCCGCGCACGAAAGAGCGAGCGATCTTGCTTGGACTCAAACCGCCGATTAATCCTCCGATGACGCCCATTGCAAGGAATATCGTGGTAAGCTCCATGATGTAGTAATCGTAAACCTTGACGCCGTAGATCATGAATCCCAGGAAACCGATCACGACGGCGAGAACCAAACCATGCCGGCCGGTGAAGAGGATGTTGTCGAAGGATTTGTGTTCCTGGTCGTCACCCTGCTGTTCGACGCCGAACATGTAGCTTTTCTTTGGATTCAGTTTGACCATGTTTGCATATCGCATGGTGTAGACGACGCCCGTGATGTAAAGAGCGACATAACCGATAAATCTGAATTCGAAACCGGAGAACAGCTTGAGCTCGGCGATCGATTGCGCGACGCCGACCGTGAAGGGGTTGAAGAGACCGCTTGAAAAACCAATCGCCGCTCCGCCGGAGAGCATGGCAACGGCGACGATGTCGTCGTACCCCACCGCCCTTGCCAAAGCGACTCCAATCGGTATGAAGACGATTACCTCCTCGGACATTCCCATCGTGGCGCCCATGATTGAAAACAGGAACATCGTAATCGGTATCAACAGTTTTTCGTTGCCCCGCAGTGCGACAATTGCCTTACTCAGACCGGAATCAATCGCTCCGGTGGCCTGAAGGACTGTAAAGACGCCTCCGCATACAAAAATGAAAAACACGATCTCCGAAGCCGCCACCATGCCTCTGGGTACGGCCTTAAACATATTGAACGGGGAGACAGGCGTCGGCTCTACGTGATGATAGGAGGCGGGGTCGACTAGAGTCCTTCCCGTTCTGTCGTCCTTTGCTCTCTCATAGATACCTGGAGTCACAACGTAAGTTGCGATGGTCGCGATGATGATGATGGAAAACAAAATGACGTACGTGTGTGGAATCGCAAACTCTCTTTTTGCCGTAGCTGGGCTCTTTTTATTCATCCATATGACCTCCTAAGCAGAATAAGTTTCGAAAAGTTTGTACTCAACGGATCGAAGAACCTATCGCCCGAGGAAGTTACAGCAGATTCACCTCCCTTTGCCTTCGTTTTTTAGATATATCGTCGAACAGAGAGTTTGATCGTTATGCACCCTGTGCTTTTTTCAGGTTCTCGCGCATCTTCGCTCTGGTATCGGAACTCTGCAGCACGCGAAGACCCATCCTCGCCATGGCCTTCGCGCCGGTTTCGACGATTTTCACGACGTATTTCCGGTCCGCGGCGAGCGCCGCAAATTCTCTGGTGTGCAGCGGGACGAACGCGTCGCATAGTGGAAGCCCCAGATGCATTGTGGGGCATTTCCAGCTGACGTTTCCCACGTCGGTGGAACCGGACCAGTACGGTTGCGGCGAGTAGGGGATTTTTAACTCCTCTAGGATTTCCATCATAAGCGACTCGACTTCCGTGTTCGGCAGTATCTCGTGGAAGATCGTCCCGTTATGGTGCCACACGGCTTCGGTCCCGGTCGCAAGCGCTGCGCCTCTTGCGCAGTCGAACGCTTTTTCCAGGACAGTCTCCAGATAGTTGCGGCTGGGCGAGCGAAAATAAAAGGACGCCTGCGCAAAATCGGGGACGATATTCGGAGCGTCTCCGCCTTTTGTGATCACGCCGTGGATGCGCGTATCCGGTTTGACGTGCTGCCGTAACATATCGAGCGCGTGATAAAAGAGTTGAAGGCCGTTCAATGCGTTCAAACCCTCCCACGGCGCGGCAGCGGCATGCGCAGGGCGTCCTCTGAAGTCGAACTCCACGGGGACGAGTGCGAGCGCTCTGTACAGAGGGTGAGCCTCTCCACCCGAACCTCCGTGTACCATCATAGCGAAGTCGACATCGTCAAAAACACCTGTGTCTGCCATGGCGACCTTTGCACCGTTGGTCTCCTCAGCAGGTGTACCGACGACCCGGATTTCACCTGTGAGATCGTCCGCCAAAACTTCCGCAAGCGCCGTTCCCGCAAGTACGGACATCACTCCATTCAAATTGTGGCCGCAGGCGTGTCCTATCTCCGGGAGGGCGTCATATTCGGCCATAAAGGCGACGACAGGGGTCTTTTTGTTTTTTCTGACTGCGTTGAACGCCGTTGCCAATCCCGCATACGGATATTCGACGGAGAAACCTCTCTCTCGAAGGGCTTGAACGAGCATTGCGCTGGTTTGAAACTCTTTCTCTGAAATCTCCGGGTTTCGAGCGATGTGTATCGCCATGTCGGAAAAGCACTCTAATTCCTCTTCGATTTTTCGATCGATCCGCTCGAGACTTTTCATGACGGACACCCCCAAGTCGAGCCTTATTTTGAAGTTTATTGTAACATACATGACATCCCGGTTCATATAAAATTTTTGATATTGCCGACGTTGATCCGCCGACC
>DAIPHL010000013.1:0-24146 GCA_036771375.1 Synergistaceae bacterium
GGACGGCGGAAAAAAAGGCTTCGCTCGGCGACGAACGGCTTTTCAGTTTTCAGGATACGAAGCTGCTGGGACGTCACAATATGGAAAACGTCGCTTTTGCCGCCGCCGCGCTCTTTCTTTCGGGAGAAGACCTCAAAGCGGCGAGGTCTTCTCTTGCTTCCTATGATCCTCCGCCCCATCGGTGTGCTTTGGTCCTGACGGAAGGAGGGGTCCGTTATATCGACGACTCCAAGGGGACCAACGTCGCCGCGTCGGTTACCGCCCTCACCTCCATAGAGGGAAGGAAGATCGTGATACTCGGCGGCAGGGGCAAGGGGGAAGACTATGCAAACCTGCTTCCTGCCGTGAGGGAGCAGGCAAAACAAGTTCTCTTGATCGGGGAGGCGGCAGGTGAAATCGGAGAGGCTCTGCACGAGGGTGGATACGGAAACGTCACCTTCGCTGCGAATATGGAAGAGGCGGTGAAACTTGCGGTGAAAATGGCGGAGGTGGGGGATGTCGTACTGCTTTCTCCCGCCTGTACGAGTTGGGACGCATATAAGAACTACGGCGAGAGGGGAGATCATTTCGCCTCGCTGGTTCTGAAATACGCGAGGGGGCAAAACAGATGAAGCGTGGTTCGCTGGAAGTACGTACCCAGGGCAAACCCTTCAAAGTGGATCCTCTTCTTTGGCTTGTCCCCATTGTCATGAGCGGTCTGGGGATTTTAATGGTCACCTCGACGACCAGCCCCATCTCGTTTGAGATATCTGGTACTCCCTTCACCATGGGTGTCAAGCAGCTTCAATGGCTGGGAATCGGTGTAGCGCTCATGATGCTTGTCTACTGTATTCCCATTCGTTTTTTGCATGTCTCGAGTGGTTTCTTCTGGCTTTTTTCGATGCTTTTGGTCATCATGACGCTGGTCCCCGGAGTTGGCGTTTCGATCGGAGGGGCACAAAGATGGATACGCATCGGGGGAATCTCCATCCAACCCTCCGAGATCTTGATTTTCTGGGTCGTCTTTCTGGTCTCGCGTTTTTCTGTCCGCCACGAGTTGAATCCACAGCGGTGTTTTTTCCAGGTATCGATCGTTCTTCTCCTCTCGGTGATACCGCTTTTGGCACAACCGGATCTCGGTTCAACGATCCTCGTCTTACTCGTCTGCATGGGAATGTACGTGGAACGCTTCGGATGGCGGCTGCCTCTTGTGTCAGGCGCGACGGGCGCCGTCCTTCTCTCTCTGCTTATCATGTTCGAACCATACAGACTCCGTAGGATTCGAGCTTTTTTGAATCCATGGCTCGATCCCCTCGATACCGGTTTCCAGACCATACAGGGCTTGATCGCCTTTGCCAACGGAGGTCCCTGGGGCCTCGGTTTGGGGCACGGCTTTCAAAAATTGCAGTACCTGCCGGCGGCCTATACCGATTTTATATTTGCGGCGGTCGGAGAGGAACTCGGTTTGCTGGGAACCCTGGGGATACTTGCGCTCTGTCTGCTTTGGATCATGCGTTGTCGTCTGCTCTACAACAGGGCGCAGGGCGCATTCGAGACGTCGATCGTTTGGGGAATCACCCTTACCGTTGTGCTCCCTTTTTTTATCAACATCGCCGGTGTCACCAATCTCATGCCGCTGACGGGGATGCCGCTTCCTTTTGTGAGCTACGGGGGAAGCGCGCTCGTGATGATGTGGGTTCGAATCGGCGTCCTCCTCAGAATCTACAAGGAATCCTCGAGGGTTGTCTAGATGCCGAAATGTCGCGCTTCGAAGATTGAAAAAATCCTGCTGGTCGCAGGCGGAACGGGAGGGCACATCTGGCCTGCCATCGCGTTTGGAAACTGGATTCTCGAGAATCGGTCGGGTGTGACGATAAAGTATCTTTCCGGCAAAAGAGCCCTCGAATCGGAGATCTACCGTAGCTGTGACATCGAACCGTTGAAAATTGACATGGAAGGCTCGCCTTTCAGTGCTCCGAAAGGCACCAGAATCAGACGATGGGTGGATTTTCTTCGAGCCTTCCGGCAGACCAGACGTATCCTGATCGGTGAAAGGCCGGATCTCTGTGTGTTGTTTGGCGGTTATGTGTCTGCTTCGGCGTTGATCAACTGCCGTCTTTTCGGTGTACCGGCCGTCGCGCACGAGCAGAACGCCTTTGCCGGCAGAGTCACACGGTTTGCGAGGAAGATGGGTGTGCCTGTCGCGAGCGGCTGGGAAAGGTGTTGTCCTTTCGAGACGGGTTCTTTTACGCATGTGGGTGTCCCGGTCCGCGCTTTCCAGAAAATGGGAAAAGAGGAGGCCTGGCGTGTTCTGAAAACAGGGGGCTCCTTTCCTCGGGCTCCCTTGGTCGCGGTTTTGACCGGTTCATTGGGGAGTGGACGGGTACTGGAGATTGTAAAGAGGCTTTCTGGAACACAGGCGTTTCGATCATGGTTTTTCATGGTGGTTACGACCGACACGAAGACACCGCATTACTCTTCCGATAACCTTTTGCTTCTGCCGCAGAGGTGGGATATCGCACCTTTGTATAATCTTGCCGACATCGTCGTGACGAGGGGTGGTGCCTCTACTCTGACGGAGGTCATGGCGGCGGGAATACCGACGCTTGTGATTCCATGGAGAGCCTCCGCCAACGACCACCAGTTGATGAACGCCGAGACATTCGCGAAATCCGGGGTCGTCCGTATCTGGGATGAAAGGGAAGACGATCTGAGCTCCTTGGGGCGAGAGTTGAATCATTTGCACGCGTGTGGTTTTACCGCAAAAAATGATATGAGCAAAAGGATGTATAATATTGCGGAAACGATAAACGAGAAACTGTGGTGTTTTGCAGAAGCATGCGCGAAAGGAGATGTTTATGTTGGGGGCAGATAAGGCCTTCATTGATTTGAAAATAAAAAAACACATTCATCTTATGGGTGTTGGAGGGGCCGGCATGAGCGGTCTGGCCCTGCTCCTGAACGCTATGGGCCATGATGTGAGCGGCTGTGACATGGTCAACACCTTTTATCTCGATCGCGTAAGAGAAAGTGGCGTCGGAGTCGCCATGGGACACCAAAAAGAACATCTCGACCGCTTTCGTCCAGATCTTATCATACATACCAGCGCAATTGCCCAGGACCACCCGGAGCTCACAGAGGC
The DNA here is from genome assembly GCA_036771375.1 of Synergistaceae bacterium. Classification (GTDB taxonomy): domain Bacteria; phylum Synergistota; class Synergistia; order Synergistales; family Synergistaceae; genus DAIPHL01. The sequence continues at coordinate 3,122 of DAIPHL010000013.1, forward strand.
AAGACGCAGAGGCATACCCGTCGCGAGAAGAGCGGAGATCCTGAGCCTCATTTTCAACAACAAGAAGGGGGTTGGTGTGGCCGGGACGCACGGAAAAACGACGACGTCTTCCATGATTTCCATGATCGCCGAACGGGCGGATTATGACCCGAGCGTCGCAATCGGCGGCGAGATATCGGACATCGGCTGCAACGCGAAGCTCGGTGCAGGGGAGTATATGATTGCCGAGCTTGACGAAAGCGACGGATCGTTCGAGCTCTTTTCTCCCCATGTGGCGGTCGTCACGAACATTGACTGGGATCATATCGATCATTATCCGTCGATGGAAAGTGTAATGGACGCCTTCAAACGTTTTATGGACGGCAGAAAACCGGGAGGGCTCCTGGTCGTATGTGCGGAAGACCCGGGCATACAGCGTCTTCTTGCGTCGAATGGTCGCGTAAATATCGTGACTTACGGTTTGGGATTGGGTTGGACCTGGGGAGCTACCGACCTATGTCATCGGCCCGGCGGCGGCGTTTCCTTCACCGTTTATAAAAACGGCGTCAGAATTGGCGACGTTTCTCTGAAGGTATCGGGCGTGCACAATGTCTTAAACGCCCTTGCCGCCCTTGCCGTCTCCGACGGGATGGGCATCTCTTTTGAAGTCGCCTCGGAAGCCCTCGGTGTCTTCCGAGGCGCCAAAAGGCGTCTGCAATTGGTTGGAGAGCGGAAAAATGTCGTTCTTTACGACGACTATGGCCATCATCCCAGAGAGGTGTCCGCGACTTTGGCTGCGCTGGCCAAGATGTTTCCGGGGCGCAGTTTGCACGTTGTCTTTCAACCGCACCGGTATACCCGGACGGAAGCTCTCTTTGCCGATTTTGCCAGCGCGCTGTTTCACGCAGGAAGAGTTTACTTGCTTCCGATATATGCGGCCGATGAACAGCCGATAACGGGAATTTCCTCGTGCCTGATCGCTGAGGCAATGTCCGCTCTTGGGCGGACCGATGTGGTGGTATGCGAGGATTTCAATCAGGTCCCGGAGCTTGTCTGCAGAAACGTACGAGCCGGGGATATGATTCTGACGATAGGAGCGGGCAACGTGGATACATTGGGAGAGCGCATATTGGACGCTCTCGACAGGCGATCCTTCCCCGCGGACGGTTTCGCTTGCAGCGCCTGAAAAGATGCAGTCTCACGCACTTCGGGATTGTGGGCTTGCCTCCTTTACGACCTGGAACGTCGGGGGAACGGCGGAATGGCTTCTTTTGCCCGAGAGAGAAGAGGATCTTGTGTGGATCGCAAGGAAATTCTGCGGGGAGAGGGTACCGTTCGAGATCCTGGCCGGTGGCTCCAATGTCCTGATTGCGGACGGTCTTATACGGACTCCGATCGTTCACACCGTATCCGTAAAAGGTATGAACGTCTCCGTCGAGGGGAAAGAGGTTTATCTGGAATGCGACGCCGGTGTGAACCTCAAAGATCTTTTTAACCTCTCGATGAGAGAAGGATGGAGTGGGTTGGAGTTTGCGGTTGGGATACCGGGCACGTTGGGAGGAGCCTTGATGGGGAATGCAGGTACCTCCTCGGGATCGATCTCCTCGATCGTCGCGTCGGTTAAAACCGTCGAGCTGGATGGAACCGTCCGATTGAGGAGAGCCGAAGACCTGGTTTGGGGGTACAGGGAAAGCGCGGTCTCAAGTGGTTCGGCAAGAATCATAAGCCAAGCGGTTCTGAGGCTTTGCGTCTCCGATAGAGCCACCGTTCTCGGGAAGGCGAGGCGGGCCGCGTTTGGGAGAGCGAAGCAACCCAGATGCGCGAAGACTGCAGGATGCGTGTTCAAAAACACCGAGTCTCAAAGCGCCGGAGAACTGCTCGACATGGCAGGATGCAAGGGGTTGTCGGTCGGCGGAGCGGTTGTTTCACCGATCCATGCCAACTTTATCGAGAACCGCGGCGGTTGTAAGGCTTCCGATATCGTAAAATTGATTCTGACGTGTCGGAGGAGAGTGGAAGAGATGTTTGGTGTGCGTCTGCAGCTGGAGATCAAAACGATCGGTTTCCCTGAAGATGTCTTCAACGGGTGAGGAGTTTGCCGTGAGAAGGTGGAAAGTGAGATTTCTGTTGCTCGGCTTTCTGTGCGGCGTTTTATATTTTACGGAACAGCGCTTCAATTTCTTTCGATTGAGGAGCCTGGAGATAACGCCACCCGGAGTCGTCGCCGATTCCGTCGTCTGGCAGGCCATTCCAAAATCGGCGGAGGCGTTTTGGTTGTCGCTCGTGTTTTCAAGAGAGGGATTTGCGAAAAAGATCGAGGGATTTCTCCCGGTCGAGGTGAGAGTTCGGATTCGCGGATGGGGACGTTATCGGATATCTCTGAGCCCACTTGAGACATTTCTCTACGTATCGTGGCGCTCTAGGATGTGGTTGTTGTCCACAAACGGTCGTATGTGGCTTGCCAATCTGCCGTCCAGTGCAAGAGTGAAGGGGCTTGCGACGCCGAAGGAGCCGATCCTGGTTTGGGACGAAGCGTTGGCACTGCCGATCGATCCGGAGGGACAGGAGGGAGATATCTACCCGTCCAGCCTTCCTGTGGCAAAGATTACGAAATGGTATGATATGATAAAAAAAATAGGATGGCACGATGACGTATACTGTTTGATCGCCAAGAAAATAGACGGGAGACCGGTCGTCCAGCTTTTGTTCGGTTCGGAAAACGGGGTGACCGGAGAGGTCATCTTGCAGGAAGGGACGACAAATTGGATGTCGCTCGCAAAGGCTCTGAGCGAGCTGTATCCGGACGCGAAACATAAAATACCGCCGGGGTTGGTGGTGAACGCGACCTTCTCCGACATGAAATTTACCGTTACGGATAGAAACAAGCAGTGATCGTACAGCCGTTTTACGAATGTCACGCAAATTCTCTATTGATGGGGGGGATCCCGCTTTGTTAAAGAAAATTTCATCTTCATCCGGTTATGGGGATCCGGAAGTTTTGGTCGGGCTCGATTTAGGTACCACCAAAACCACGGTCGTGGTGGCGGAACGGGAAGGACCCAGCGGCGAGGCACAGATCATCGGTGTGGGATATGCCCCCTCGAACGGCATCCGCAAGGGACTGATCGTTCACCTCGACCAGGCCGTCCGTTCGGTCAAGCAGGCTGTCAGCGACGCCGAAAACATGGTGGGAATGGAGTTGTCGGAGGTGACCGTCTCTTTCAGCTGCGGCGAAATACGGAGCATACGGTCGAGAGGGATGATTTCGCTGGGCCGAGCCCCCCGTCCAGTGATGCAGCTCGATATCGAACGCGTCATCGAAGCCGCGCAGGCGAACGTCTCCGTCCCGACGAATCAGATGATGCTTCACACGATTCCGGTCGAATACTCCCTGGACGGCAACAGCGGGATCGACGATCCTCTGGGTATGACGGGCATGCGGCTCGACATAGAGCTGGGAACCGTGATCGTACCCAGCGCGACAGTTCAAAACGTTTTCAACTGTGTGGAGAGAGCGGGACTTACCGTCACCGGCTTCGTGATCAAGCCGCTTGCCTCGGCCTTGGGTGCTCTGACGCCGGAGGAGAGCTCCGCCGGCGCGGTTTCAGTCGATATCGGCGGTGGCACGTGCGCGATCGCCATCTTCTCGGAAGGGCGCCCCAAGCATCTTGCGGTGATTCCGGTCGGAGGGGACCACATCACAAACGACGTCGCCTCCGTTTTGAAGATCCCCATCAACAAGGCGGAGGAACTCAAAAAAACGATCGATCTCTTTTCCGACGAGGTGGAGGGTTCAGGCGAGAGACTCGAGTTTGAGCATATGGGGAGGAGGTACCTCTATTCTTCGGAGGAGCTCACGGAGATCGTTCGTTGCAGAATCGAAGAGCTCTTTGCCTCTCTCGTTCGCGATGAAATAGAAAACGCGGGGGTTCCCATGTTGCCGGCGGGACTCGTTCTGACCGGAGGGGTTGCGACAAGCCGCGGAATCGATCAATACCTTTCCAGGGTCATGGATATGCCGGTCAGAATCTCGATGCCTCTGGATGCGAACAGAATGCCGCCAAACAGAAACGGAGCGGAGTATTCCTGTTCCGCGGGCATTATCCGTTATGTGCTGGAACAGGAGCGAGACCCGTTTCGGTATCTGGAACAACCCGTTGACGTCCTGAAACCGATGGTGCCAAAGCCCCAGGTCGTCGGAGACCACCATAAAATCGAGACGGTTGGATCGAAGGACAAAAAAGGTTCTTTCTTCCAGACGGTAAGGGATGTCTTAAAGGAGCTTTTCTAAAAGCCGGTTCAGGAATTGCTATCTTTCGGAGTTCGTTTTTTGTCGCTTCGAGGTAGCGCTCTCTCAATTGATGTCAGGAGGAGAGATTATGCCAGAGATTTTTCAGTTGGACAAACCGGGACGTGCCAGACGGGAGATCATCAAGGTCGTCGGTGTCGGTGGCGGAGGGAACAACGCCTTGAACCACATCATCCGAGGAGGCGTCGGCGGCGTGGATTTTATCGCCGCGAACACCGACCAGGCACATCTGGATCTTTCGGAGGCGACGCACAAGATCATACTGGGACAGGAGTTGACCCGTGGTCTTGGCGCGGGAGCCGACCCGATGATCGGGCAAAAAGCGGCGTCAGAGTCCAGAGACGAGATCAGGGCGACCCTGGAGGGCGCCGATATGGTTTTTATCGCGGCGGGCATGGGCGGAGGCACCGGTACCGGAGCGTCCCCCGTCATCGCCAGCATCGCCAAGGAGACGGGAGCACTTGTCGTCGCCGTCGTTACACGCCCCTTCCTGTTCGAAGGAAAGCGCAGGTTGACACATGCGGAAGAGGGGATCGAACGTCTCCGCGAGCAGGTGGACGCGCTGATCGTGATCCCCAATGAGAGACTTCTCGCAATCGCGGATCGGCGGACGTCTTTGAATGACGCCTTCAAACTGGCGGACAACGTTTTGCACCAGGCGGTGCAGGGTGTGACGGATTTGATCCTGCGTCCTGGAATGGTGAACGTCGACTTTGCCGACGTTCGTACGATTATGAGCAATGCCGGTCCGGCGATCATGGGCATCGGCGAAGGCTACGGGGAGAATCGCGTGGCGACGGCGGCACACAACGCGATCAACAGTCCGCTGATGGAAACGCCCATGATCGGGGCGAAGGGCGTTCTGTTCAACGTCTCTGGAGGGTCGAACGTGGGAATTCACGAGGTGCAGGAGGCCGCGGATATCATAAACGATGCATGTGACGATGACGCCTTCGTCATATGGGGGCATGTCTACGACGCGGACATGGACGACGCCGTCCAGATCACGGTGATTGCCACCGGTTTTGACGAGGCGGCGGTGAAAAAGGCCTCCGCAGCGGCGACAGACAATCCCAAATCAGTCGTCAAACCGCCGAAGACGACGGGACCGGAGTCTTCCTCTCCACGTTCTCAGCCCGTCAGGCAGAGCATGTCTCAGCCGATGTCAAAGCGTCCCGAACTTGGCGAATCCGAGGTGAGGTTCGTAGGTTCGGAACAGGAGGATCTGTTCAGAACAAGCGGCGCTCCCACCGATCAACTGGATGTGCCGTCCTTTTTGCGAAAGAAGAGATAGGGACGCCCCGTCGCTTGTCATTTTCGGGGCGGAGCGGGTCGACTTGGAAAAACGGCTTACGGCTTGGGCCAGTTGGGCCGATTACAGGAGAGAAGAACATGCCGTAGCGAAACTTCCCTCGGGGGGAGAGTTCAAAGGTGCTCTGTTTTTCCCCTCCGATTATTCGGTTGGGATGGCGAACCTTGGCTATCATTATATATACAGGAGCTTGAAGGAACTCGGGATCGCGATCGAGCGTTTTTTCCTCTCACCGATACCGTATCGATCGGTGGAAGGAGACACGTTGTTCGAGCGTTTTTCCCTTTTTTTAGGCAGCATCGCTTACGAGGGGGACGTCCCTCTGTTTGCGAGATGGTTGGCCAAAGGAGGGGTCAACCCGTCGCGGACTCGTCGGGATTTCGAGGGAGCTCCCATTGTGGGGGCAGGAGGCGCGATCACGTATATCAATCCCCTGTCGTTGTCCGGAATTGCTGATTTTATCGTTCTCGGTGACGGTCTGCCGGTGATCCCTTTTTTCGTCGATCTTTTGCGAAAGGGATTGTCGAGAAAACGTCTCCTGATGGGATTGGCCGAACATCCGTCCATATTGGTTCCGGCAATTCATGTGGACGAAAAGAATGCGTCGTTCACGATGAAACTTTCCAAGCAGAGCGATCTGTCGAAGGAGTATGGGCATGCAACTTGGGTGACCTCCAAGACGGTATTCGGAAAGACGCTATTGGTCGAATTGCAAAGAGGTTGCTGCCGGGGTTGTCGATATTGTACGCTTCCTTCCTGTTTTGGCCCTTTTCGACAGCGGCCGGTTGCTCTGGTGGAGAAAGAGATCAGAGAAATCGCCTCGGCGGTCGATTTCGATCAGGTTGGCCTGATCACTCCGGAAGCCGGAGATTACCGAGGGTTGGAGCGATTGCTCGCGACGATCGACGGTTTGGAGAAGGGGGTATCGTTTGCCTCTCTTCGTGTCGATGGACTGACGAAGGAGATCGTTTCTTACCTCGTTCGAAAGGGGCGACGTAGCATCACGGTCGCGCCCGAGTCGGGAGATGATACACTGCGCTTTTCTTGCGGAAAGAACTTCACCAATGAACGCATCGTCGAAGTATTGAGCATGGCAAAAGAAGCGAATGTCAAATTTGCAAAGCTGTATTTCATGATCGGACTGCCCGGTGAGCGAGACGAGCATATAGAATCCATATTTCGTCTTTGCCGGGAAATCGTGTCCGCCACGAACATGAAGCTGGTGGCGTCGGTATCGCCGTTTGTCCCCAAACCCTTTACCGCATGGAGGAATAAACCGTTCGCAGGAGTTGGGGAACTGAAAAGAAAATATGCGTTGCTCTCTCGCGCTTTCAGGGGTTTCTCGAAGGCGGAGCTGCAGAGTGTCAGCGTCAGAGAGGCGCATATGGAGTTCGCGCTTTCCTGGGCGACGTCCGGGGTTTCTCGACAACTGGCGGATTGCGTGGCCTCCGGCGGCTCTACAAAAGAGATCATCACGAATATAGATCGAGCGAAAACCGTTACGGAGCTTGCGAGCTTGGGGCTCGCATGCTGAAAATCGAGGAGGGGGTTCGGGATGTCTTCATTGAGCAGAAAATCACGAAATTACAAAGAGAGGAGGAGGATACTCACATTCGGACACTTCGCCCTGCCTCTTGCGGCTCTGGTTGCTTTGGGGCTTCTGTTTGTCGGCATTAAGCTCTTTTTTCTGACTCCATCTCAAAGGACCTCGACGGAAACGGCTTCCTACGACGTCGCCACAACGGAGACGGTTTCTTTGGAGGAGGAGATCGTTCCTGTCGAGGTCGAAGAAAAACAAACGCCGCCTTCCCCAGCCACTCCTTCCGTAAAGCCCGAGACGAAACAAAAGGTTCAACTGGCCGGTCCCGTCGATCAGCAGGCGAAGACGTCCTCCAAACCACAGGCCGCCGCCGAAAATCGATCGGTGGCAAAGAGAAATACGGCGGCGTCGACGACGAAAAAGAGAACGGAAACGGCCGTTCCCTCGAAAGGAAGCACGAGCGTTCTCGAGAAAGGCACGAGAAAACCTGTAGCGCAGAGTCAAGGTTCATCCTCGTGGGCCGTCCAGATCGGTGCGTTCGTAAATCAGGAGGGAGCCGTCCGATTGGTGGAACAGGCTCGAAAAGACGGCTATTCCGCTACGGTCGCAAGAGGAGAGTTGTCGGGAAAAGAGTACCACAGGGTCAGGGTTGCCGCAGGCAGTACGAGAGAGAGTGCCGAGAAGCTGGCGGCCGAATTGGAGAAAAAGGGGTATCCCGTGTCTTTGGTGCCGATCCGGTAGGAGATCTGGGGAAAATCGTGTCTGAATTCATCGAAGAGCTCAGCTCGATCGCCGGTTGCCTCGACAGAGTGACTGAGACATTGTCGTTTCCCTGGTCTCTTTCGACCCGGGAAGTCGAGCTGGAAAAAGCCGTGCTCGAACGTGTCGCGTCCGACCTATTTTCTCCCGAGCCGGTTCCGGTTTTTACCAGAAGCCTGCGTGACGGATATGCACTGAACCACGCGAATACGACCGGCGCTTCTTCCGGGGCGCCTGTTTTTTTGCGTTTGACTTCCGAAATCGCGATGGGCAGGATCCCTGAAAGCCCTATCGCATCTGACGAAGCCGCGTATATTCCGACAGGGGGTATTTTGCCCTCGGGTGCCGATGCGGTCGTGATGATCGAAGATACCGCGTCGGCGGGAGATTGGATCGAGATACGCAAGGCGGTTCAGCGCGGTGAGAACTTGATTTTTTCGGGAGAGGACGTCGCGATGGGAGAACGGCTCCTCGGTCGCGGAGAGATGATCGACGCCTCGAAGATCGGACTTCTCTCCACCCTGGGTATCTGTCGCCTCGATGTCTGCGATCTGAAGGTAGGGATTCTCTCCACCGGAGACGAGATCGTTTCGGCAGCGACCTCTCCTTTGCCGGATGGTTTCGTTCGAGACGCGAATTCTTACATCGTCCGCTCCCTTCTCGATCAATACGGTTTCCCCTTCTGCCACTCCTTCGGCATCGCCCGGGATAACGAAGAGGAACTGAAAAAACGGGTCCTCGAGGCGATGCAGATGTGCGATGTTTTGCTGCTCAGCGGAGGATCTTCCGTCGGAGCACGCGATCATACGTTTCGGGTATTGGCGTCCCTGGAGGAGCCGGGGCTTTTGACAAGAGGTCTCAACATGTCGCCCGGCAAGCCTACGATTGTTTCGGGAGAGAGAGAAAACAGAAAACTTGTCGTGGGTTTGCCGGGCCATCCTCTCTCCTGTGCAGTTGCGGGCATCTTTGTTTTGATCCCGCTGCTTTTGCGAATGGTGGGTTCGAAAACGTCTTCCGTGGGGAAATCCCTTCTTCTCCCTCTCGGGGAAGACGTCCGGGGCAAAACGGGCGTTGACGAGTTTATCCCCATGCGTATAGAAAACGGAAGGGTCTTTCCTCTTGCCGCAAAGTCCGGATATGTATCGGCCATGAAAAGGTCGGACGGTTTTTTACGGCTTTTCCCGGATATGGAGACTAAAAGAGAGGGGGAAACGGCGCACGTATGGATATGGTAAACGCCGATCGACGGAGAGATGACAGGCGGGAAGCCGACCTCGCCCACTGCTCTTTGAAAGAAGCACGAGATCTGTTGCTGGAGGAATTCCGTTTGACTTCGATTCCTTCGGAGGTCGTGGATGCCTCTTCTTCCCTCGGGCGTGTCCTTGCGTCCGATGTCACATCCTCCAGAAACGTCCCGCACTACGCGGCCTCGGCGGTCGACGGATACGCCGTCGACGCCTCCCGGACGGCCGGAGCGACTCCTGCGACGCCGGTGAAACTGCCTTGTGACGCTTATCGCTGGGTGAACACAGGGATGGCGATAGAGGATGCCGATTCGGTCATCATGGTGGAGGACACATCTCTTTTACCGGGTGGAACGTTGCAGGTTTTCAAGAGTCTCACGCAGGGTGAAAACGTGCGAGCCGTGGGGGAGGACGTGATGAGCGGGCAGGTTCTCGCCTTCGAAGGCGACCGAGTGACGCCGGCGTTGGTCTCGCTTTTTCTCTGTGCCGGTCTTGCTGGAATCGATGTGAGAAAGCGTCCGAAGACGATTTTTATCCCCACAGGAAATGAGATCGTCGATAAAACGCGTTGGCTTTCCGGCGAGACGATTCCGGCCGGGATCGTCGTCGACAGCAACTCGGAGTTCGTGAGGGCGAAATTCGTGGAGTGGGGATTTTGCCTGGATGTTCATCCCATATTACCGGATGAGCCGGAGATCCTGAAGGCGGCGATTCTCGAAGCGGTCAAATCTTACGACGTGGTTCTGGTGAGCGCGGGGTCGGCAAAGGGAAAGCGCGACCACTCCGCCGAGGCGTTTCGTGAACTCGGGGAGCTGTTGTTCCGATACGTTCGCATGAAACCGGGGCGTCCTGTGATGGCGGCGAAGATCGACGGGAAACCGGTGATCTGCATCCCCGGTTTCCCCATGTCCTGCGTGGTTACGCTCTGGTCGCTGGTGTATCCTGTTTTAAAGGCGATCTCCGGGGAAAAACTGGAGGACGATTATCTATCTGACTCGATTGGGACAGAGGCGAGCACAACGGCGTCTTTCCTTGTACAGCACTCCTCGCCGCCTGGTGTCGCGGAGTGGGTGAGGGTCAAACTGGCGTCTGTCGGCAGAGAGCTCTTTTGCTGGCCGCTGGGCGCAGGGGCGAGCGTCCTTTGGGCCCTTGCCGAGTCCGACGGGATTGTCTTCATAGAGGAAAACAGCCTCGAATTCACGAAGGGGTCGCCCGTCGAGGTGATGTTGACAAAAAAGGTCGATTTCTCAAGACGTCTTCTGTTCCAGGGCTCGGACGATCCTGCGATACAGCTTTTGATCTCGTTTGTGCGCAAACGGGGAATGGATTTTGTGATAAGAGCGGTCGGAAGTATGGGCGGACTTGCCGCACTGGCAAGAGAAGAAGCTCATTTCGCTGCGGCACACTTGCTTGATCCGTCGGATGGTTCTTACAACGATCGTTATGTGGAACACTTCGCGTCCGGCAGAAACTGGAGGAGAAAGCTGGTCTTCTACAGAGAACAGGGCTTGATCGTCGCCCGTGGGAACCCGAAACGCATACGTAAATTTGAAGATCTCGCCTCCGGCGCGGTGGTGTTCGAAAACAGACAACCGGGCGCAGGCACGAGGGTTTTACTGGATTACATGTTGAAGTCGAACGGTCTTGCGGCGACCGCAGTCAAAGGATACAAGCGCCAGTCGATCACGCACATGGAGGCAGCGAACAAGGTGGCATCGGGCGTCGCCGATGTGACATTGGGCATAAAAGCGGCGGCCGACGCTCTTTCTTTGGACTTCGTTCCGGTTGCGAGAGAACCGTATGAACTGGTGTTCTCGGAGGATTTTGAGAGTCACCCGGCGGCATCCGCCTTGATGGACGCTTTGTGTAGCGAGGCCTGGCGCGATGCTGTCATGAGAATGGGCGGTTACGAATGGCCATAAAGGACAAAAAAGGACGTAGCATTGATTACGCACGAATATCGTTGACCGATCGATGCAACTATCGTTGTGTCTATTGTATGCCGGAGGAGGGGGTCTCGCTCCTGCGACATGAGGAGATCATGCGGTACGAGGAAATCTCTTTTTTGAGCCGGGTGCTTCGTGAGCTGGGAGTGAAAAAAATTCGTTTCACGGGTGGGGAACCCCTTCTGCGTAAAGGAATCGTCCCGTTTTTGATCGATTTTCGCAAAAAGTTTTCGGACATGGCGTTATCCATAACGACGAACGCTTCTCTCCTTGCAGGCTGCGCACGAGGACTCTCTCAAGTCGGTTTGTCGGGCATGAACATCAGCCTGGACACGCTGAACCGCGAAAAATTCCGGAACATCACACGCGTCGGAAACATCGAGGACGTCATGTACGGCATAGACAGTGCGATTGAAGCCGGGATCACGAACATAAAGACCAACACGGTTCTCGTCAGAGGATTCAACGACGGGGAGTTGTTCGAGATCCTCGAGTATGCGTGGGAGAAGGGGATCGTTCCTCGCCTGATCGAGTTCATGCCTTTGGGTGACGACGTCTGGGAGAAGCGAAAATTCATCGGCGCCCCCGAGATATTGGAGCTGCTGCGCAGCCGTGGCGACTGGCAACCGCTGCTTTCCGTTGGAGACGTATCCCAGCCTCCTGTGGGGCCCGCACGCTATTACGTCGATTCGTCGACGGGAAAGAGAGTCGGGTTGATCGAAGCCGTATCCCATCATTTCTGCTCCTCCTGCAACCGGTTGAGGATTACCTCGTCGGGGGGATTGTTGCCTTGCCTCTTCGCGCACGAGGAAATCCCCCTTCTGTCTTTGATCCGGTGCAGAGACGGCGAGGGACTCAAGAAAGCGATTCTTCGGGGCATCGACTTCAAACCGGATTGCTGGGAAAAGATAAGAGACGGTAAAGCACGCATGTCGGGAATCGGAGGGTAAAATATAATATCATGAAGGAATGGACTCATTTCGACGGTTCCGGAAAGCCGGTCATGGTCAACGTAGGGAGTAAGAAGGCGACGCTTAGAAGGGCTTTGGCGGAGGGGTGGTTGGAACTGCCGGAGGCTGTGTACGATGCGGTCAAGAGCGGAGATCTACGAAAAGGCGATCCGATTCCGATCGCCGAGATCGGAGGAATTATGGGGGCGAAAAAAACGCCCGAGCTGATCCCTCTCTGTCACCCTGTGAAACTCAACAGCGTCAAACTCCGGTGCGAGCTTTGCGACCGGACGAAATCCATACGTATCGAATGCGAGGCCGAGGCCTTCGATGTAACCGGGGTCGAGATGGAGGCGTTGACCGGAGTCAGTGTGGCAGCACTCGTGTTTTACGATATGTGCAAGGGACTGGACAAAGGAATGGTCGTCAAAAATATCAGGCTCCTGGAAAAATCCGGCGGCAAAAGTGGAACGTGGAAGGCCTGAGCGAATCGTACGCGTCCATCGGAAGGAGAAGAGCATGGTTACGAGAGTGATCGGATTATATAATATAAGAGATCGCATTTGGGACAAAATGGCGTATCTTCATGCGGGCTCGAGCGGCGAAACGTTTGTCAACGGGGAGAGGATGGAGATCGTCCTGCATCGCGCCGGTACCCCCTTCTCGGCCGATGCGGAGTATGCGCTCGTGCTGCCCGGAGATATCACTTTGGACGAGGAACGCTACCTTGCCGTCAATGGAGGCGAGTGTCTGGTTTGGCTTGCGGAAGATTCGAGCCTGTCGCTGAGAACCCCCGGATTCGTCGGGGTTTCCGCAAGGGTCGAATTTTGGCGGGAGATTCGAGCGGGTGTCCTGACGATCAGCGACAAAGGAAGCCGCGGAGAGCGGATCGACACAGCAGGACCGTTGCTCTGCGATATGATGGAGGCGCTCGGTTCAAAAATCGTTATCAGGGAAACGATTCCCGACGAAAGATTGACGATCGGCGAACGATTGAAACGGTGGTCGGACGAAGAAGAGTTGCAAATCATTCTTACCACCGGGGGAACCGGAATATCCCAGCGGGACGTGACACCCGAAGCCATGATGGACATTGCAGACAGGGTGATTCCCGGCTTTGGCGAATGGATGCGCTCACATTCCATGTTGTACACGCCCAGAGGTTTTCTCAGTCGGGGCTTGGCCGTGATTCGAGGAAGAACACTGATCATCGCTTTTCCTGGCAGCGAACGGGCCGTGAGACAGTGTTTCGAGGCGGTGATGCCGGCTCTGAGGCATGGAATCGATATGCTGAACGCATGGGACTCAGAATGCGGCGTCCCTCTTTCCGGTAGAAGCTAACGGGATATGACAACGGGGGAGAAAAAAAACCAGGGGAAAGGTAAGGTGGAGCGGTGTGTCATCATAACCGGTCTTTCGGGTGCCGGAAAAACCGCGGCCCTTAATATACTCGAGGATCAGGGGTTCTTCGCCGTCGATAATCTTCCACCTCCTTTAATGCCTCAACTGATGGAGGTTCTCTCTGGGAACAACGCGGCGACGACGCATGGCGTGGCGGTCGTGATCGATATCAGGGGGGAGGAATTGTTTGAAGAGCTCTTTTTCTCCATCGAACAGCTCAAAGAGACGATTACCGACGTAAAAGTGCTGTTTCTGGAAGCATCCGACGACTGGTTGGTACGGCGCTACGAAACGACGAGAAGACGCCACCCCTTGGGAAAGGGGCTCACCATTCTTGAAAGCGTTGCGAAAGAACGTTTGCGGCTCGCCGTGATCCGGGCCATCGCCGACATCACCATGGACACCTCCTCCCTGTTGCCCAGCGATTTGAGGGGATATATCCTGTCCGAGCTCGGTATCAACGACGATCCGCCCACCGTGATCGTCAGTTCGTTTGGCTTCAAGAACGGAATACCGAAGGATTGCGACTACATGTTCGACGTTCGATTTCTTCCGAATCCCAATTATGTCCCGGCGCTCAAGAGTTTGTCCGGGAAGGACGTTCCCGTACAGAAGTACCTCGAGAAAATCCCGGAAAAACGAATTTTTATGGAAAGGCTCGAATCGTTGTTGGAGCTGATTTTGATGCAGTATGACAGCACAGGGAAAAGACAGTTCCATGTCGCCGTGGGGTGTACCGGAGGCAGACACAGATCGGTCGCCATCGCCGAACAGCTTGCGCAGTATCTTTCCGGGCGAGGGCATAAGGTTGTGCTCAACCACCGTGACATCGATTTGGACATGAAGCGATGACAAATCGCATCGTTTGGATTGCCGTCGGTTTTTTGGTCGGTTGTATCGTGACGGCGTTGTTGCCGATCTGGAGAACCGCGAAACCCGAATCCCCGGGTAGGCCTTTTCGGAGAAGGCGCGATATTATGGAGAGCGCCATGGAACAGAGGCTGTTGCAGGGTCCTCGTTTCGTCTGTATCGGAGGGGGGACGGGGCTTTCGACTCTTTTGGCCGGATTGAAGGGATTCACGAGAAACATCACCGCAGTGGTTGCCGTCACGGACGAAGGAGGCAGCTCAGGACGCCTGCGTCAGGAGTGGGGGGTGCTTCCGCCGGGAGATGTCCGAAATTGCATCGTTGCATTGGCCGAAAACGACAACTCCTTGAACCGAATTCTCAACTTTCGCTTTGATCGAGGAGAGCTCAAAGGTCACAGCTTGGGGAATCTGATTCTGCTTGCGGCCTGTGAACTTGCGGGAGATTTCAGTAAAGCGGTCGAAGAATTGAACCGGCTTTTGGCGATCCGCGGACGTGTGCTTCCCGTTACGACCGAAACGGTTGTCTTAAACGGAGAGACCATAGACGGCAAGTTTGTCCGTGGAGAGCTCGATGTCTCCGCCCACGGGGGCAGGATGAAAAAAATGTGGTTGGAACCTGGCTCGGCAAAACCTCTTTCGGATGTACTGGAAGCGCTTCCGATGGCGGATTTGATCGTTCTGGGGCCCGGCAGCCTTTTTACGAGCGTGCTCCCGAATCTTTTGCTGGAGGAGTTTGCGGAAGCGATCCGAAGGGCGCCTGCTCCCAAGGCGTATGTTTCGAATCTCATGACGCAGAAAAACGAAACGGAAGGGATGTCCATCGTCGCGCACCTCGATTGGATCGCGAGCGTCCTCGGGGAGATGCCGGATTATATCGTCGTGAATCAGACTCCGATTCCCGGCGACTACCTGGAAAGGTACCGGGAGAGGGGAGCGGATCCACTGTACATATCCAGGGACGAAGAGAGGTATCTCGAACGGAACAATTGCAAGATCGTCTATGCGGATTTGGTGAATATCAAAGACGGCAAATACCTGAGGCATCACTCCGGAAAACTGGCCGAAATATTGCTCAGGATAGCCAAAGAGAACCGAGATTGAATATGACGTAAAAGAGAAGAATCTCGATGGAGAAGATCAATACACTCATTTGGGACGAACTGGTAAACCTTCCGACTCCGAATCCCGAAGCGGAGCTACGGGGTTTTTTGGAAACGCTTCCCCATTCCTTCCGAGGGACGGACGTTCTCTTGTCGTGTCCGAAACTCGTGATCGGAAGGAGGCTTCTCAAACTCTGGAGGGGGTTGAAGGAAGGGGTATTTAATGCGACAATTACGCCAAGTAATGGAGCGCTCGAACTCGACAAGGGGCGTGGAAAGGCCGCGTTCAAATTGTCAAAAGATCTTTTTGAAGAGTTGATCGCCTTCAAGCCTCGGCGCAACAGGGATGATAACCGATTTTGGTTCAGGGGTGTCTGGGGTGGTTGTGGAGCGATCTATCTACCACAGAGTGGGTATTACATGGTTTTGCGAGTGAGAGAGCGATTGGGGTTAGGCCGACGAATCGCGGTTTTTTTACGTAGAACCGGTATCGAGCCGGGAATCCGAAAGAGGCAGGGGCGAATCGAGTACATGATTCGCGATCAAGAGGAGATCGTGACCTGTCTGTCGAAGATGGAGCTCGCGAGAAGTTCTTTGCTGCTCGAAGAGGCGGCGATCGTGCGTTCGGTGCGGAGTCGGGCGAACAAGCTCGTGAATTGTGACACGGCGAACATAAACAAAAGCTTGCATGCAGCGAGAGCACAACAGGCGCTCGTGAACAAATTGGACGAGGAAGGGCTTTGGGGTCTGCTGCCGCCCGAGCTCGCCGAACTTGCGATGATGAGGAGAGCGCGCCCCAGTGCTTCGCTGAGCGAACTTGGACAAAATCTCTCCAGACCGGTCAGTAAGAGTACGGTAATGTACCGATGGAAAAAGCTGGATACCTTTATCCGAGGCGAGAGAATATAAACGACGAAGGGAATGGTTGCCATGTACTTGGGCAAGGCGGATGTGAACACCTACGATAAAGGAGTCGAGAGAGAGTTTCTGGTCTCCAACGGCGCAGGCAGCTACGGTTTTTCGACGGTGGTCGGCGCCAACACGAGAATGGAGCACGGCCTTCTGGTCGTCAGGTCCTGCGAACCATCTCAGCATACCGTGCTGGTGAGTAAGCTGGAGGAGACCGTCTACGCACACAACAAAAAATATCAGCTTTCGACGAATCGTTACAGGGATTTGATCTACCCGGACGGATACAGATACCTGCAAGAGTATCAAGGAAATCCCATTCCAAGTATGCTCTTCGTGATTCATAGCATCTTCCTGAAGAAATCCATCTTCATGCCGCTAAACGGGACGAGCACGATCATCCGATACGAACTTCTGGCGTCTCCCGAGCCGCTTAACATGGACCTTCGACCGCTCGTCGCGCATAGGAGCAACAACGCGATCCCCCAAAAACAGGATCGTCCCGACTTCGAAGCGTCCCTTACGTCCGAGGGAGTGATCAATGTCAAAGGACGAGGGCATATGAGTCATGTCTCTTTTAGGAACCGCGAGAATTCCGCACGGTGGTTCAACAAACCGCTTTGGTTTGAAAATCTCGTCTACGAGCGGGATGGAGCGCCAGATAACCCCGCCCTGGACTATCTTTGGTCTCCCGGCTTCAGCTCTGTCGGCATGAAGCAGGGGGATGTCCTGTATGTCGTGCTCTCCGAGGAACCGGTCAAGTACTCGGTCGACGAAATAGAGACTCTCGAACGGGAATCGCTCGATGAGATCAGGGCTTTTGTCGAGGATGCTCCGATCGACAGTCAATACAGTGCCGTATCGGACATGGTGCAGTCTTCCTATCATCTTGTGGCCGACCAGAAGGACGCGTCTTATGCGATTTTTTCCGGCTTTCCCTCAGTGGAACAAAGAGCGCGGGATACCTTTGTCGCCTTTCCGGGGCTGACGCTTGCAACGGGACGGGGCGAGATCGCTAGAGGAATGCTGGACAACTGGCTGAAGCAGATCGCCGCGTTCGATGGTGTTGTCCCAGCCCTCATCGATTGTCGAGGAGATGCGAAACTGGGCGATATGGATGCGGGCCTCTGGTTCCTGTATGCGGTCGGCAAATACGTCAAAATGGCGAAGGACGATTTCGACAGGGTAAACTGGTGTGCCCTGGAAAAGATCGTCGAGAAATACATCGAAGGAGACGAACGGCTGGGCGTCGTCATGGATCCCGAGACAAAACTCTTGAAAAGCCTGGGCGATCCGGGCGTTTCCCACTGGATGTCCGGAGAGGTGGGTGGAGAACTTCTCGTTGAACGTCGTGGCTATCTGGTCGAGATGGGAGCTCTCTGGTACAATGCGCTTCGCTTTATGGCCCGCTCGGCCGAGCGCTCCGGGAATACGCAGAGTGTCTTGAAATATGAACGCCTTGCGTCTGAATGCCGTGATTCGTTTGAAAAGATCTTCTGGAACGAAGGAAAGCGGTATCTTTACGACTGGGTGGATCCAGTGACAGGGGAGAAGGACCCGACGATTCGACCCAACGCCATTTTCTCCGTCTCCTTACCCGACCCTTCATTGCCGGAGGAAAAGGGCCGCCAGGTCTTCTCCACCTGTTGGAACGAGCTGTACACAACGTACGGACTCAGAACGCTCGACCCGCATCACGACAAGTTCAAGGGAAGAGCGGAAGGTCGGCCAGATCAGAAGAAAAAGGCACGTCTCCGCGGTATGGCATGGCCATGGCTTTTGGGTCATTTCATAACGGCCTTCATGCGTTACAATCCGGGTGCGCATAGCATGGGATGGTCCTTCGTGAGACCGTTTTCCTCCCATCTCCGCAGAGGTTGTCTTGGTGGTGTCGCCGAGTATTTTGACGGTGTCATGCCGTATAAACCGAACGGCGACGTTTTGAGCGCCATGTCACTCGGTGAACTTCTTCGTGCCATACACGAGGATCTTACCGTTTAAACGAAAACCCCGGAGTCAGCGGATCCTTTCCTTCAAATCGCACGAAGCGGACACATTTTCCAAGGGAAAAAGGTGTCCGCTTCGTGGTGTATATACGCGTTTGTGACGTTGACCGTTTTTCCTTTTCTGTGTTACCCTTGCAGGGTGGCATCGAGTGTTTTTTTAAGCCTATCTACAACATACTTCAAGGGGGTTGTTTCAATGGCGAAATGCAGGGTGGCAATCAACGGATTTGGAAGGATCGGGCGTCTATCCCTTCGCTCGTATTTCATGCGTGGAGGCAAGAAGGATCACGAGTTCGAAGTGGTTGCCGTCAACGATCTGGCTCCTCCAAACTCCATGGCATACCTGATGAAATACGATTCCACCTTCAAACGCTTCCCTGGAACGGTCGAGCTCGAAGGGGATGTTTTGACGATTGATGGCATGAAGATCAAAGCCCTTGCGGAACCAGACCCGGCCAAGCTTCCTTGGAAGGAGATGGGGGTGGATGTCGTTGTGGAGAGCACCGGACGTTTTACCGATGCGGTCAAGGCCAAGGCCCATATGGATGCGGGTGCAAAGAAGGTCTTGATCTCCGCCCCGGCGAAGAACCACGATCTGACGATCGTCATGGGTGTCAACGAAGGCCTGTACGATCCGGCCAAGCATCACATCATCTCAAATGCGTCATGCACGACGAACTGTCTTGCACCGATCTGTAAGGTTCTTCAGGAGCGTTTTGGTATTGTGAAGGGACTGATGAACACGATTCATTCCTACACAAACGACCAGGTGACCCTGGATTTCCCCCATAAAAATCCATCCAGAGGGCGCGCGGCCGCGCTTTCCATCATTCCGACGTCGACAGGCGCGGCAAAGGCAATCGGCGAGGTCATGCCGGAGTTGAAGGGAAAACTGAACGGATTTGCGCTTCGCGTTCCGACTCCCAACGTCTCCGTCGTCGACCTCACGGTCGAGCTTGCAAAGTCCGCGACGAAAGAGGAGATCAACGCCGCGATGGAGGAGTACGCAGGCGGTCCGCTCAAGGGGATCCTGGGTTACGAGCCGGAAGATCTCGTCTCGGTCGACTTCCTGGGGGATTATCATTCGTCGATCTTCGCTCCCGCTCATACGACGGTGATCGACAATATGGCGAAGATTCTCTCGTGGTACGACAACGAATGGGGTTACAGCAGCCGGGTCGTCGATCTCATCGATCTCATGAACAAAAAGGGACTGTAGGTCTTGAAGCTCAAAACGTTTGCACCAAGCGATGTCGCCGGAAAGAAGGTTCTGGTGCGAGTCGACTTCAATGTTCCCCTGACGCAGGAGGGAGCGGTTGCGGATAAAACCCGGCTCGAAGCCCATATCCCTCTCGTTCGGGAGCTCGTTGCCGCCGGCGCCAGAGTGGCGTTGATCTCTCATTTTGGACGACCCAAGGGAGAAGTGGTGGCAAAGTATTCGCTTGCTCCCGTAGCGGCAGCCCTGTCCGACCTTATGAAAAAGAAGATCACCTTCGTTCCCGCTTGTGTCGGCGAGGAGGTTGCAAAGGCCATGGAAAAAGCGTCGACGGGGGACGTCCTGCTTCTGGAGAACTTGCGTTTTCATCCCGGTGAAGAGAAGAACGACCGGGATTTTGCCAGAAAGCTCGCTTTGCCGTTTGACGTCTTCGTCATGGATGCCTTCAGCGCTTCTCACAGGGCACATGCATCGACAAGGGGAATCGTCGATTTTCTTCCTTCGTTTGCCGGCCCGTTGCTTCTGCGGGAGATCGACCGGTTGAGTCAGGCGAGGGACAACCCCCGGAGCCCCTATGTTTTGATCCTCGGCGGCGCCAAGGTTTCGGATAAAATTGCCGTCATCGAGAGTATGATCGAGCGCGTCGACACAATCATAATCGGCGGGGGAATGGCCTTCACATTTTTGAAAGCGCAGGGAAAGGAGATCGGACGGTCTCTTTGCGAGGAGGAACGGCTGGATTTTGCCCGTGAGATGTTCAAGCGAGCCAAGGAGAAAGGGGTTTCTTTGCTTCTGCCCTGTGATGTGGTGGTCGCGCGGGAGATCTCTTCCTCCGCTGCGACGGACATCGTTCCTGTGGATTGCATTCCTGCGGACCGGATCGGTTTGGATATCGGGCCCCAAACGGTGGAACTTTTCAAGGCCGCTCTGGATGAGGCGAGGACGGTCGTTTGGAACGGTCCGATGGGTGTCTTTGAAATGCCTCCGTTTGCCGATGGGACAAAAGCCATCGCGGGAAAACTGGCGGAAATAACGAAAAAAGGCGCTTTTACGGTGATCGGTGGCGGAGACTCCGCGGCGGCAATCGTGCAGTTCAAACACGAGAAGGATGTGACGCACGTGTCGACCGGGGGTGGCGCGAGCCTCGAGTTCTTTGAAGGGAGAATGCTGCCGGGAGTGGAGCCGTATCTTGTCTCCTGACAGGGAACGAGAAGAGATGGATGCCTGACGCGGCGGGAATGGCGTGTTGTTTCCCAGTCGTAAATAGAGCGGTACCTGCCCGGCTGTCCCGTGGATCGTGCCGCTCTTTTTTTGTCCTCATTTTTACAGACGTCGAAGGGAGAGGTCTCTGATGCGGGTTAAAATGATTGCCGGCAACTGGAAGATGTTCCATGGTGGGGCGAAAGCCGCCGATTTCGTGAATCGACTGGAAGCTTGGTTGTCTTCCACCTCGGCTGGAAAAAAAGCGAAGAAGACACGCCGACC
>DAIPHL010000014.1:0-23880 GCA_036771375.1 Synergistaceae bacterium
GGTCGGCGGCGGGCAGACGTTATGGGAGCCGCGAATGTAAACCGGCAAAACAGGGACGCCCGATTTTACCGAAAGAAAGGCGACTCCCGCTTCGAGCGGTTTGATCCGCCCGTCCCTGCTGCGCGACCCCTCAGGAAAGATCAGGATGCTCTCCCCCTTAAAGAGCAGGGTGAGCATCAGCTTCATCACCGCACCTGCCCTCTGGCTGTCCTCTCGCTTGACGGGGACGGCTCCGAGGGTTCTTATGAGAAAACCCAGGATGGGATTGGCGAAGAGCGATTCCTTCGCGAGATACCGAAGGCGTCCCGGATAAACGCAACCAACGAGAGGCGGGTCGACGTTGCTCGCATGGTTCGACGCGACGATCACGGGCATCCCCTCGGGGATGTTCTCCGTTCCCGAGACCTCGAGCCCGCTGTAAACACGGAAGAGAACCCTGAAAAATCCTTTTGCGACCGCGTAAAAGAGAGGATTTGTGCCCATGCCTTACGCTCGAAGCCCGGCGGCATGCTCGAGGACAATCTCGACGACGCGCTCGAAGGAGTCGTTCGTCGTATCCAGGTAAACCGCGTCGTCGGCCCGTCTCAGTGGAGCGATCTCGCGTCCTGAATCGATTTCGTCCCGCCTGTTGACCTGTCGAAGGACCTCTCCGTACTCGACCTTTTCCCCGCGTGCGGTTCTCTCACGATAGCGCCGTTCGGCCCTCGCTTCGGGGGTCGCCGTCAGAAAGATCTTGAGATCGGCCGCCGGAAAGACGACCGTTCCCATATCGCGTCCTTCCGCCACCAACCCGTGTTTTGCCTGCTCGCGCTGGATGGTCAGCAGGGAGGCCCGTACGGAGGGAAGCGCGGAATACGGCGAGACCGCCGAGTCGATCTCCGGCGTTCGAATCGCCTCGGTGACATCCTCGCCGTTCAGGAACACCCGTCCTTCCGAAAAGGAGACGAGAACGTTCCGAAGCTTCTCCGCAAGCTCCGGCGAGGAATCCACCGGGGGAATTCCCTCCCTGGTCATCGCCAGGGTGATCGCCCTGTATATGGCTCCGGTATCGAGGAACGGGAGCGCGAGTCTCTCTGCGACCTTCTTTGCCACACTGCTCTTGCCGGCACCCGCCGGACCGTCCAGAACGATCACGGGTGGTCTTGGCGTCTTCGGCATCAGTGCTCCCTGAGTTCGTGCATCTCTTCCTCGAGCGTGGAGAGGATCTCCACGAACTCGGACATGATCAGTTCGACGTCCTCCGAGATACCGAGGCGTTCCAGACTTTCGGGGCTGACCTGGTACTGTATTCCGTCCGCTCCGATCCCGACGCCGAGCATCAGGCACATCACGTTGCTGACGTGCACCACGTCGAGCACCGGCTGCAGGACGGACATCTCGGCCGGAAGGTCCCACGGCGAATGGTGATACGTGGCGATATACGAATAGGCCTCCGGAAGGTTCCACTGTTCCATCACGAGGCCGCCGACCTGTGCATGGTCGAAACCGAGCACCTGGCGTTCGGCGGAGCAGAACGGAACCTTGTCCTCCTCGACGAGGCGGAGGATGATGCTGTAACCGAATCGGACGTAGTCGTTGAGCACGATCTTGCCGATGTCGTGCATCAGGCTTCCGATATAGGCCTCTTCCGGGTCGCAGACCTTGAGTTTGTCCGCGAGGTATCGAGCGGTGAGAGCCACACCCTGGGAGTGTTTCCAGAGCTCTCCCCTGTCGAGCGCGTATCCGGTAAAGGCGTTGTTCATGAATTTATAGACGGACGCGGCCAGAACGATGCTCTTTACCGTTTTGAACCCGAGGAAGCTGATCGCCTCGGAAACTCCCGTGATCCGCCTGGACAGACCGTAGTAAGCCGAGTTGGCGAGCTTCAGGACCCTCACCACAAGGCCCTCGTCCTTGGAAAGCCTGTTTGCGACGTCCGTTGCGCTACTTTTGGGGTCGTCGAGCTTTTTGAGAGTCTCGACGACGAACTGCGGCAACGACGGAATATCCTTGACCCGCTTCAGTACGCGCCGCTGAATCAGGTCTCGGGTGCGATCGTCCAGTCCCTGCATAGTCATCCCTCAGAAAGATTTCCACAGAATTCACGTTCTCCGAATTTTTCGAAACACGCCTATTTCAGCGTACCGCTCGCTTCGCCCGCCCCTTTGCCACCCAGGATCATCCTTCGCATCTCCTCGAGATGGAATTCCTCGAAGGCCCCCGGCGGCAGATTTTTCAAAAAGAGATTGCCCAGGCCGATCCTCTGCAATCGGACGACTCGATTTCCGAGGGAACGCACCATCAAGCGGATCTCCCTCTTGAACCCTTCGCCCAAGACGACGCGGAAACATCGCCCGTCCTCTCCGTCTTTTTCCCGCGAAAGAGCAATAGGCTTCGCCACTCTGTCACCAATGATAACACCTCTTGCCCATTCCTTCATCTTTTTTTCCTCCAGATTATATCTCAAAAAGACGAGATACGTACGGGGAATGCACGACGACGGGTGAATCACGCTCTGGGCGAACTTCCCGTCGTTGGTCAGGAGGAGCAACCCTTCGCTCTCCCGATCCAACCGCCCGACGGGAAAGACGCCAAGGCGCGAGTAAAGACCGGGCAACAGGTCCAAGACGGTCCTGCCCCTTGCGTCGCTCACCGCGGAGAGAACGCCCCTCGGCTTGTTCATGACGAGGTAGACGAAACGGACGGGACCGATCGCCACACCGTCCACCGATACATCGGACGGCCTCAGAAGCACGCGCCCCAGAGACGTCTCGACCGTGCCGTCGACGGCTACGCGCCCCCGGGCGATCAACTCGTCCGCTTTTCGCCTCGCGGTGACGCCGCAGAGGGCGATATACCGATTGAGACGAATCGGATATTCGATCTCCTCCAAGCTCATTCCCTCTTTTCGTCCCACGTTTCATCGTCCTCGAAGTCTTCGCGAACATCCTGCAGATCCTCCAGGGAGGGAAGAGAGGAGACGGCGTCCAGACCAAAGAGCTCCAGGAAGCGCTCCGTCGTCCTGTACAAAAGGGGGCTCCCAACGCTCTTCTTACGTCCACTGACCCGCACCAGGCCGTGTCTTTGCAGGGTTTCCATCACCCGATCGCATCGAACGGTCCGGATCTCTTCGATCTCGGAGCGCGTGACGGGTTGATTGTACGCGACGACGGCAAGCGTTTCGAGCGCTGCCTTGCTGAGACGAACACGCTGCGCCGCCGCGACGTTCTGGAACTCCGCCGTCGTCGCCTCCAGATCGGGTGCGGTCGCCATCTGCCAGCCGCCCGCCAGTTTCAGCAAGACGATGCCTCGTCCCGCAGCGTAGCAGGCCATCAGCCGTTCGATGCCGCTTTTCACGACGGCCTGCGGTTGTCCCAATACCGCGGCAAGCTCTCTCTCCGATATGGGTTGGGGGGAGATGAAAAAAAGCGCCTCCAGCTGCCGCATCAGGAAGTCGTACTGTACGCCGGATGCCTCGATCTCACGCCACCGCAATTTCCACATCCCCCCACGCCTCGGCTTGGACGAGGTTCAAACGGCCGAGCCTGGAGAGCTCCAGGAGGGCGAGCAGCGTCACGACGAGACCGCCTGGCTCGAAAAAACCGAGCAGTTCCCTCAATGAGAGCCGCCCGGACTCTCCGAGGCGAAACTGGATTTCCTCCATGCGGTTCTCGACGACGATTTCGTCGGGGAGGGCGTCCGGCACATCCTGAATGAAACCGGCCTCCGTCCTCGCGATCCTCCGTTTTTCATGCCCTTCGATGAGAGTCCACCAGAGAACGGCGAGACCGTAGAGATCGCCCGCGTCAAACCAGGGAGGACCGCCACCCTCCTCCGATATGCGGACGAAAGAACGCTCCCTCGACGCCTTCCGTTCGGACAGCAGGGCCGCGGCAGCTCGGTATGGCCTGAAGCGTTCCACCAATGCCCGCAGCACGTCCTCGTCCAGCCCGCCCCCCTCGATTGGACCGAGTTTTTCGCCATCGCCCGTTCCATCGTCCCCGGTCGCCGTCTCCTCCCACGGCAGAAGCGACTTGACCTTATGAAGGAGAAGACGGCTCGCGAACGAAAAGAACTCCGCCAGCTCGGACAGGGTTGCGCGCCGAGAGCGCAGCAGGAACGAAACATACTGGGACAGAAGATCGGAGAGATTGAGGGAAACGGCGTCCATGGCGCTGCTCTCGACGAGATGACAGAGCAGATCCAGCGGGCCGGAAAAATCGCCCAGCGTGACCCGAAACCCCTCCTCCGGCACGGAGGAGGCGCCAGCGGTTCGGAAGGAATCGGAGGAATCGCGGGACATTCCGGTCCAACTCCGGAAGAGCGTTACAAGCCCGTCCTACGAGACGAACATGCCGAGCGCACCGTAGACTTCTTTCATCGTCTCCCCCGCCACGATGCGCGCCTTTGCGGCCCCCGCCTCGAGAATGGCCACCAGCTCGCCCGAGCGGCCTTCGAAGCGCTTCCTTCGCTCCTGGACCGGGGTCATGTGTCTTTCCACATGGACGATGAGTTTTTTCTTGCAGTCGACGCAGCCGATCTTCGCGCTTCGACAGCCGCTCGCGAGCTCCTCCCTCTCGGCCTCGTCGGGGTTGAAAAACGCATGCAGGTCCCAGACCGGACACTTCTTCGGCTCTCCCGGATCCGTCCTGCGCTCTCGTGCGGGATCCGTGGTCATCGTGCGGATCTTTTTCTCCAGGACCGGAATCTCGTCGGCGATGTCGAGGGTGTTTCCGTAGGATTTGCTCATTTTGCGTCCGTCCGTACCCGGTATCTTCGGCGTATGAGTCAGGATGGTGTCCGGTTCGGGAAAGGCGAAACCGCCCTTGCCGTAGAGATGGTTGAAGCGGCGTGCGATCTCGCGGGTGAGCTCGAGATGCGCCGACTGATCCTCCCCAACCGGCACCTTGTGTGCCCTGTAAACGAGGATATCCGACGCCATGAGGACGGGATAACCGAGAAAGCCGAATGTGGAGAGATCCTTGTTGCGCAGGTTGAGGATCTGTTCCTTGTAGGTAGGGTTGCGCTCGAGCCATCCCAGAGGCGTTATGAGGGACAGCGCCATCTGGAGCTCGACGTGTTCCTTCACGTGCGATTGCACGAAAATCGCGCATTTCTCCGGATCCAGGCCGACGCTCAACCAGTCGAGCAGGATCTCCATCGTGTTGCTTCGGAGCCTCGACGGATCCGCATAATCCGACATCAGCGCGTGCCAGTCGACGATGGAATAGTAGCACTCGTGATCTTCCTGCAACCGGACCCAGTTGGTCAGTGCGCCCGCCATATGGCCAAGGTGCAATCGACCCGTCGGCCTCATTCCGCTGAAAACTCTGTACATGCCAGTAGACACCTCCGCGAATCGTCCGTTTGAGAGAATATAGTATATCAGATAATGAGAGGAGTCCAATTTACGCTTTTGAGCAGCACCACCTCGAGCGACGTGATCTCCTCCAGGATTCGACAGAGGCCGGGCAATGAGGCGCGCTCCATCTCCCCGTGGTTGACCACGATCAGGTGCGTGCTCGCGAGCTGCGCGTGCAGGAGGTAATGATAGCTCACGTCGGCCGTTATGAAGACGTCGGAGCCCCGATCGATGATGACGGGCAGAAAATCTCCGCCCGCTCCGCCACAGAGTGCAACCTTCCTGAGCGGCGTTTCGTCGTCCCCGTATATCAACAGGGAGGAAAGGCCCCACGCCTCCCGCGCTCTGCGGGCGAGTTCCCTCACGGTCATCGGAGAGGAAAGCTCCCCGATCGCACCCATCCCCCACGCTCCGTCGTGTGGGGACATGATCGGCGCGATATCCGAGAGCCCCAAAAGATTCGAGAGGATCACGTTCACTCCCTCGGGTGACGAGTCCCAGTTCGTGTGAGAAGAATAGACCGCGACATCGGATCGGATCGCCACATCGAGCATCTTCGCAATCGGCGAGGGCATGACGATCCGCTTCAGCGGCCGAAAGATCGCCGGATGATGGACGACGAGCATTTCGCATCCGAATTCGACGGCGTTTCGCACGCTCTGTTCCGTGGCGTCGAGCGCCACCGCGATCTTCGTGACCTTCCTATCGGGGTCGCCGACGATCAATCCGACGTTGTCCCAGTCCTCACTCCAAACCTTCGGCAACCGCTCCTCTATCTTCGTCACGACGTCTTTCACGCTCATGGACATCTTCAAAAAACCCCTTTCGCGGAAGCGATCTCCCCTACTTCTTCCAATCTCGGGCTCCAGTATATCCCAAAGGGACGGTCGTGTCTCCCATCATGAAGACGAGGAGAAACAAACCACCGCCTTTGCTTACACGATCCAGAACGAATCGCCTTCGCAATTCCCGTGATCGTACCCCCAACCCCACGGACCGTCTCTTCACGTCATCCCCTCTTGACGTAAAATTTTATTCGTGTATGATATCGTCTCCGGGTTTATTTGCCCGACATGCGCAATCGGTCGGACGATAAACGCGCAACAAAGGAGGAAAAACATGCGAGAAACTCGAAAAACAGGGAACGAGCGGGAAGATGTTTTCCCCCGCACCGAATCGACCGGTTCGGGTATGCTCGTCCTGATCTTTTTGGCCGTCGTCGCCCCGTTCGTCGCCTTCCCGTTTGTCCTGATATCGGACAGATCGGAGGCACGAGAGCAGGTCGAGTCAGCCATGAGAGGAAACGTTTCAGGGGAGATCGAAAAGGCGGCCATCTCTACAAGAGGCGCTCTTTACACGACCTCGACGAAACATCACGAAACGGCCCGCCTGAGGACGGGAGTCGGCTACGATGCCTCGATCCTGCGCGCCATCAAACGGATGGGCCTGGTACCGGAACACTTCGAACTGTGGATGGAGGAACATCCCCGGACGGCCCTAAAACACGTCAAGTTCATGCCTGCCGTAATGCAGGCCAAGGTCGCGAGCACCGCGCTCTTCATACGGTCGTCCAACGCGAAGATCGACCCCAAGACGGCGTGGAGGGAAGCGGCGGCACTGGTACACTACAGCAACAAATACGGGGTCCCCTCCGTGCTCTCCACGGCGGTCGCGCACGCGGAGAGCACCTTCAACCCGGACGCGGTGAGTCCGAAGGGAGCCCAGGGCGTCATGCAGGTGATGTGGCGGATACACAACGGATTGCTCGTCGCGAACGGTATCGAGGCGACTCCGGGACAAAACCCGCTCGCCGATCCGGAGACCGCGATCGACGCGGGGTGTCTTTTGCTCTCGCGCTACATCAAGGCCTGCGGCTCGGTACAGGCCGCAATGGAACGCTACTACGGCGGGAGGTCGTCCTCCTACCGCAGCAAGGTCAACGGCAACATCACAAAAATCATGAACCACCGCATGAGAACAAGCGAACTGTAACGTTCGGGAAAGAGGGGCGGACGCGTGCATATCGAGATCGAACGCGGGAAAATCATTGGTGAGGGGCATCCGGCTTTCGTGATCGCCGAGATCGGGTCGAACCACAATCGTTCCCTCTCTTTGGCGAAGGAGCTGATCGACGCAGCGTCTCTCGCCGGTGCAGACGCCGCCAAATTTCAAATATACAGCGCGCCCACTCTCTACTCGGCCCGATGCTCCGCCTCGGCGGACTACGACGGAAGGGCCCTCCACGACCTCATCGAAAGCGTCGAAACGCCTCGGGAGTGGCTTCCGGAGCTCGCCGAATACTGCAAGGCGAAGGGAATCGTCTTCTTCGCCACGCCCTTCGACGCGGCCGCCGTCGACGAACTGGACTCCGTCTCCGAGCTCTTCAAGATCGCCTCGTTCGAGATCGTGGACCTGCCGCTCATCCGACACGTCGCGTCCAAAGGCAAACCGATCGTCATGGCCACCGGCCTCGCCGGAATGGGAGAGATCGAAGACGCGCTCGAGGCTTGCAGGAAACAGGGCAACGACCGGGTGGCTCTGCTTCAATGCGCCTCCTGTTACCCCTCTCCTCCGTCCATCATGAACCTCCGCTCCATCGGGACCATGGCGAGGGCCTTCGGCGTGCCCACCGGGCTCTCCGACCATACGCTGGGCATCCACATCAGCGTGGCGGCGGTCGCGCTCGGCGCCTCCGTGATAGAAAAACACTTCACGATGGACAGGCACATGAAGGGACCGGACCACTCGTTTGCCATCGAACCGGACGAACTCGTCGCCATGGTCCGCCAGATACGGGAGGTCGAATCGGCCATGGGAGACGGACGCAAAAGAGGTCCCTCGGACGAGGAGATGAGAAACTACCACATCGCAAGACGCAGCCTCCACGCTCTCCGAGACATCCCGGCGGGCACCGTCATCACCGCCGAAATGCTGATCAGCAAACGACCGGGGTACGGAATACGGCCGAAGTATCTCGACTGGGTCGTGGGACGAAGAGCCGGGCGGGATATCGCGGCCGACTCCTGGATCACCATCGACATGCTCGATTGAACGGGAGACCGGCATGAGCAAAGCACTCTTCATCACACACGCGGACGCCGGCGTCGGTGGAGGACATCTTTCCCGTTCGTTCGCCCTTTCGGAGGGGCTCGCGACCTTCGGCGTCGCCTCCTCCTGGATCCTGAACGAAGAGAGCGCCGAACAGGCTGCCTCCTTCGGGCTCGAAGACGTCCTCTTCCTTCCGGATCCCTTCACCTCCGACATTCCGATCGACCGTGACGCGAGGTTCGCCGTCGTCGACAGCTACGCTTCCAGGGGCTCCTTTTACGCCGCCGTCGCAAGACGCCTGCCGCTCGTCGCGATAGACGACCTCGGCAGCCTCTCGGCGCGAGGAGGCGAGCGCTTCTGCCGCATCCTGATCGACTACGGGCTCACCGCGTCGAGGAAAGGCGATGTCGTAGACGCCAAAGGCGCGCGAGACGCAAAAAACACCAAAGAGTCCGTGAGCTATCTGATCGGGCCGCACTACACCCTCCTGCGAAGCGAATTCTGGGACGCCACGGCCCACGAAGGCACTTACGCCCTCTTCGTGCCGGGTGCCGCGGACACCGCCCATGCCTCCGAAGGAATCGTCGATCTCTGGTGCATGGATTGGCCTCCCCTGAAGATCGTCCTCGGCCCCCTCGTCTCGGAGGAAAGGACTCGGAATTTGCAAGCGGCCCTTCACCTCCGTGAAAGGGGCAACATTTCCGTGGAACTCGCCCCGAAACACTTCGTCTCCCTGATGGCGAACGCGGGGCTCGTTTTGTGCACGGCAAGCGTCGTCAGCTGCGAAGCGCTGGCGCTCGAGAAACGGACGGCGCTCTTTCGCGTCGCCGGAAACCAGGACGAAACGGGGGCGTTCGTCGCGGCGAAAAAAGCGGCGTTCGACATGGGGAAGTGGGAGGACGTCTCCAGGGATACCCTTTTCGAGGCGCTTCGCTTCCGCCCGGACGAGAGGGCGCTGAAGGGCCTCGTCAACCGCCGGGGTTCGATCGCCTGCGCCGGCGAAATTTTGAGGCTCCTCGATGAATAGCGCGAACGCGGGGGAAAAAACGATCGGACGCGGACGTCTCTTCACGGCGGCGATCTTTCTCTGTCTTTTTTTTCTTTACTTCTGGCAGCTCGGTGCAGCCGGACTGATCGACCCGGACGAGGGGCGCTATGCGGAAATTCCCCGGGAGATGATCGAACGCGGCGATTACGTCACGCCGCGCCTCGCAGGGTTGAAGTACTTCGAAAAACCGGTCCTCACGTACTGGTTGACCGCCGCGTCGTTTCATCTGTTCGGACAGAACGAGTTCGGTGCTCGTTTCCCCGCTGCCGCGAGCGCGCTCCTCGGCATCGCCGCGACGTGGCTGCTCGCGAAAAGACGATACGGGCGGGACACAGCCGACTGGAGCGCCATCGTTCTGGGGAGCTCCTTCCTCTACTTCGTCATCGGACGAATCATCCTGACGGACATGGTTCTCTCCGCATTCCAGACCATCGCGTTCGCGGCGGCCGGGCTCGCGCTCACCGAAACCTCCTCCCGCAAGCTCCGATTGTCCATATTTTTCGCGGCCATGGGGCTCTCCGTCCTCGCCAAGGGGCTGATCGGCCTGGTCCTGCCGGGCGGAGCACTCCTCCTTTACGCCCTGCTGTCGCGCAACCTCGGCGCATTCGCTCTCTTCGCCCGTTTTCTGCCTGGTTACGCGATCTTCGCGCTCGTGACGGTGCCCTGGTTCTGGGCCGTCGCTTCGCGAAACCAAGACTTCCTGTCTTTTTTCTTCATCCACGAACATTTTCTCCGCTACGTGACCACGATACACCAGCGGAGTGAACCCTTCTGGTTCTTCGCCCCGGTCCTGATCGCCGGTTTCGTGCCGTGGACGGGCTTTCTGCCGAGCGCGTTTACGGACGCGATTCGCGCGGCGAAAACGGCCATCCGGGGGAAAAACGGACAGAGCTTCGAACTCTTTCTGCTCTGTTGGTCCTTCTTCATCTTCGCTTTTTTCTCCCTCTCCGGATCGAAGCTGATCCCCTACATCACGCCGGCTCTCCCGCCCGTCGCGATCATGACAGCCGTCTCGTTTCACCGCCGTATGGAGCTCCGCTCCCTGCGCGGCTCGACGGCGCTCAACTGTCTTTTCCTCCTACTGCTCGCGACCGCATTTGCCACGCTCCGTCACTATTTTCGCGACGGGTCGTACGACCTCGACGCCGCGTATCCCGTCGGCATGGTCATCGCGCTTTCGATGCTCCTCCTCTCGATCGCCTTCGCGCTCTGTGCGTTTCGACCCCGTCCCGAACCGGGGCGGAGGCTTCTTTATCTCTTTCTCGCCCTTTTCCTCATGACCTTCTATCCGGTGCATTCGATCGTCGCGAGCGGGAAATCCGTCGCAGACCTCTGCTTCCTGCTGAACGAGCTCGAAGCACGGGGACTGGGCCCCTCACGGGACTACGCGATCGCGGCGTACCGGGAGTTCCCGCAGGGGGTGCAATTCTATCTGAAAAAAAGGCCGATCCTCGTGGAATACACCGGTGAACTCGCGTTCGGCAGAGAAGCCGAGCCGGATGTGGCCGAGGGATACTTCCAATCCGAAGACGAGTTCGTAAAACGTCTGGACGTAAAGAGAGAACAGGACATCGTGCTCGTCATCGAGAACCGGAATATACTCCGCCTGCCGGAAGGGATCAGAAGGCGCGCGACCATCATGGCAAGCGGCTTCAACTTCACGGCGCTGCGACTTCGCAAATGACCGCGTCACGGGGACAGGAAAACGCTCTGTGCGATATTCTGTTCGGCGCCCTCAGGATATACCAGCCGGACGAGAACTCCGGGCCGCGCGTCAACGTGGACACGGTGCTGCTCGCAGACTTCGCCCGTTTTTCACCCCGAGCACGCGTGCTCGAAATGGGTTGTGCCCACGGCGCCATATCCCTGATCCTGGCCAAACGCCGCGCCCTTTCGGGAAAGCCGGCCGGAGCGCCCAGAATAGAAGGGATCGACATCAACGAGGCGCTCATCCGGATGGCCTCGGAAAACGCGACGATAAACGCTCTCGCGGACGATACGTTCTTTTCGGTCCGAGACCTCAGGGATTGCCGGAAAGACTACAAACCCGAAACCTTCGACGTCGTGGTGATGAACCCACCGTACGACGAACCCGGAAGAAGCCGTCCCAGCCCGCGGGAACCCCTCGCCTCCGCGATGCACGGCAGCGAGTGCACCCTCCTCGACGCGGTCGCGACGGCGAAGTACCTGCTGCGCAACGGCGGAAGATTTTTTCTGGTGATGCGAGCGCAGCGCGCGGGAGAGCTTTTCGCTCTGCTCGACGAACGAAACGTAAAGCCGAAACGCGTGCGATTCGTCCATCCCAAGCCGGACAGGGACGCGTCCGTCGTCCTCGTGGAGGCCGTTCGAGCCGCCGGAAGCGGGCTTGCCGTGGAACCCCCGATCTACATCTACGGAGACGACGGAGCATATACGGAGCCGTTGCTCGCAGCCTACCGTCTGGAGGCCTGACGATGCCGCTCGTCGTAGTCCCCACCCCGATCGGCAACATGGAGGACATCACCCTGCGCGCCCTGCGCGCCCTGCGGGAGGCGGACCTGATCGCGTGCGAGGACACCAGGCACACGCGGAAACTCCTGAACCACTACGACATCCACAAACCGCTGCTCTCCTACCATCGCCACAACGAGCGGCTCAGAACCGTCGAAATCCTCGAAAGACTGGCGGAGGACAAGATCGTGGCGCTCGTCTCCGACGCAGGCACGCCGGGGATCTCCGATCCCGGGTGTATACTCGTAAACGAGGCCATCGACCATGGATTCGAGGTGGACGCGCTACCGGGAGCGAACGCGCCTCTCCCGGCGCTCCTCCTCTCGGGACTGGACACAACCGCCTTTACCTTCGCCGGCTTTCTGACGGGGAGCGAAAAGGAGAGGCGGGAAAGGTTGGACGAACTGTCCAAACTGGCGACGACGCTGATCTTCTACGTGGCCCCACACTCGCTCGCCGACGAACTGGACTTCTTCGCCGAAGCCCTCGGCCCAAGACGGGCCGCGCTCGTACGCGAGATCAGCAAGGTTCATCAGGAGACGATCCGTGACAGTCTGCCCGGCCTCGCCCAGCTCGCGAGAGAGAGGACGCTTCGCGGCGAGATGGTCCTGGTGATCGACGGCTGCCGTGGGCGAAAATCCCCCGAGCGGGGGGACTGGGAAAAACTGGCGACGGCGATGAAACGCAGGGGAATTTTCGACAAGGACATTGCCAACGTGCTCTTTGAAGGTTATGGTATATCACGGAACGACGTGAAGACTTTTTTACTGCGGGAGGCAGACGACGATGACCGATAGGAAGGAAACCGGTTTTTATATCACCACCCCCATATATTACGTGAACGACGTGCCCCACATCGGACATGCCTACACCACCATCGCCTGCGACGTCCTGTCCCGGTGGCACAGGATGAAACAGGAGGCGACCTACTTTCTGACCGGAACGGACGAACATGGACAGAAGGTACAGCAGGCCGCCGCGGGGCGCGGCATCACCCCACAGGAACTCTGCGACGAGGTGGTCGTAAACTTCCGGAGGCTCTGGGAGGTGCTCGGCATCCGAAACGACGACTTCATCCGCACCACCGAAGAACGGCACACGAAGGTCGTACGACAGATATTCCGAACGCTCGCGGAGAAGGACGACATATACAAGGGCACCTACGAGGGCTGGTACTGCGTGCCGTGCGAGACCTATTTCCCCGACGCACAGATCGACGAGGAGAGGCTCTGCCCCGACTGCAGGAGGGAGCTGGTCAGAATGTCCGAGGAGAGCTATTTCTTCCGGCTCTCCAGGTACCAGGACGCCCTCATCGAACACTACGAGAAAAACCCCGGGGCGATCATGCCGAAGGCGAGATACAACGAGGTCATGAGCTTCATCAGAGGCGGATTGCAGGATCTGTCCATCTCCCGGACGACCCTCAAGTGGGGCATACCGGTCCCGGGCGATGAAAAACACGTCGTGTACGTCTGGCTGGACGCGCTTGCCAACTACCTCTCCGCTCTCGGTTATCCGGAATCCGGCGGAATATGGGAAAAATACTGGCCCTACGCCCATCACATGGTCGGCAAGGACATCATTCGTTTTCACGCCGTCATATGGCCCGCCGTCCTCATGGCGCTCGGCGTGAAGCCGCCGGTTCGAATCTTCGCCCACGGATGGTGGACCGTGGAGGGCGACAAGATGTCCAAATCCAAGGGCAACGTCGTGGACCCGTTCGAAATGGCGGACCTCTATGGCAAGGACGCGTTTCGCTACTTCGTCATGCGCGAGGTTCCATTCGGCAGCGACGGAGATTTCTCCGAGCTCGGCCTCGTGGGGCGAATCAACTCCGACCTCGCGAACGACCTCGGCAACCTCCTGAATCGCACCCTTCAGATGATCGAAAAGTACCGGGGCGGAGCGCTCCCGGACGCCTCGGTTCTCTCCTGCGCAAACGACGTCGACCGGGCCCTCGCCTCGCTCGCGCAGAGGACCGTGACCGATATGGACAGGCAGATCGATGAATTCGCGCTTGACTCGGCGCTCAAGACGCTCTGGGCTTTCATCGGGGCGGGCAACAAATACATCGACGAGACGCAGCCATGGAAGCTGGGACGCGAGGGAGAGGGTACGAGGCTCGACGTCGTCCTTCGTTCCCTCTGGGAGGTGCTTCGGCTGGCGGCCATCCTCGTCTACCCCTACATACCGGAGACGGCCGGAAGGATATGGCGTCAGCTCGGTCTCGGAGATGAGATGAAGGGCACGGAACGCGCCGGATGGACATGGAGCACCTCCGCCGACGGGATCGTGGTGGAAAAGGGCGACGTCCTCTTCCCGAGAATCGATCTCGCGAAGTGGAAGGAGGAAAAAGCGTCCCGCGACGAGGCAAAGCGTGCCGGGACGAAGGGAGAGGATAAAAAAGCCGTCAAAACCGGCCCGACGTTCGAACAGATCGAGATCGCGGACTTCAGAAAACTCGAGATACGCGTGGCGGCGATCGAGAAGGTCGAGATCGTCGAGAAGGCGGACAAACTTTTCAAGATATACCTCGATCTGGGATACGAAAAACGAATGATCGTCTCCAGCATCCGGGAGTTTTTCACCCCCGAGGAGCTGATCGGAAAGAAGATCCTGGTGCTCTGCAACCTCAAGCCCGCAAAGTTCCGGGGTATCGAGAGCAACGGAATGCTCCTCGCTGCGGAAGCGGACGACGGCAAACAGGAGATTCTCTCGCTCGCGACCGTCGACGACGATTTTCCCGTCGGTTCACTGGTGAGCTGAAGCGTGGCGACTCGAGATATCATGCACGGCGAAACGTTACGCCTCTTCGACTCGCACTGCCATCTCGACATGGAGGAGTTCCGCGGCGAAGTAGACGGAGTTCTCGAAAACGCGTACGCGGCCGGCGTACGCCGCCTGCTCCTCGTCTCCTGCGACGAACCGTCCAGCCGCGAGGTGCTCTACCTGGCATCGAAGAAGACCGGGAAATCCAACATCGAGATATGGACGGCGGTCGGCGTTCATCCACACGAAGCCTCGAGCGTGGCCTCCGGCCTGCCGGAAGAGCTGACCGACCTCGCGGAGAACGAAAACGTCGTCGCTCTCGGCGAGATGGGGCTGGATTTTCACTACGACCACTCTCCCCGCGAGACACAGGAGAAGGTATTTGCAAGCCAGATCGAATGGGCCGTTCGCGCGGGAAAACCGATCGTCGTGCACCTTCGAAACGCAACCGATCGAAGGACGGGGGACGCGTACGCAAGAGCCGTCGGCATCATGAAGGAAAGCGGCGCCGAAAGATGCGGAGGCGTCATACACTGTTTCTCCGGCGACAAATCGGACGCGAGAACCGCGCTCGATTTGGGCTTTTACATCTCGTTCGCCGGACCACTGACTTACCCCAGGGCCGACGAGCTGCGGAAGGTCGCCTCCTACGTACCGCTCGACAGGACGCTCTGCGAGACGGATTCGCCGTACCTCGCTCCCCAGAGCCACAGAGGGAAACGGAACAGCCCGGAATACGTGTGCGAAGTCTACCGGCGGCTCGCCGAGCTTCGCGAACTGCCGTTCGGAGAGCTCGCCGGCGCGATCTGGCGCAACGGTGAAACGCTGTTCAAAGGCAAGGCCCACTAGCGGCGAAACGGCAAGAGACGAAAACCGATGAGCCTGTTCGCCCGCGGAATCGTGTATTCGATCGCCTCGGCCGTCATATTCGGTTTCACGCCGATACTGACGCGCATCGCATACGACGAAGGCGCGAACGGAATCACCATGACGTTCCTTCGCGCCGTCTTCGCCATACCGGTGCTCGCACCGCTGCTTCGTCTCATGGGGCTCTCGTTTCGTCTGACACGGACACAGGTCCGGGATCTTTTCGTGGCCGGAGGAATCGGAAGCGCTGTCACTACGCTCATGCTCTACATCTCGTACTCGTATATCCCCGTCGGGCTCGCGACGACGCTCCACTTCATCTATCCCATCGCGGTCAGCGTCGGGTGTGTGGTCTTCTTCGGGGACAAACTCACGAAAAGCACCCTCTTCGCGCTCGTCTCCTGCAGCCTGGGCGTTCTTCTCTTCACCGGCAGGGCCACGACGGGAAGCACGACGGGGGTGATCCTATCTCTTCTGTCCAGCGTCACCTTCGCGGTCTATGTGATATACCTGGACAAGACCGACCTCAAAAAAATGCACTACGTCAAGCTCTCGTTCTACCTCTGCCTCTGCTTCATCGTCGTCTCCGGCGCGTACGGACTCGCCACGCGAACACTGACCTTCGGGCTCTCCGCGAAGGCATGGTTTTACGCGCTGTTGGTCTCCTTCTTCACGTCGATACTGGCCCTGCCCCTCCTGCAGGTGGGGATACGCCTCGCCGGAGGCACCACCGCGGCGATTCTGTCGACGTTCGAACCGATCACCGGCGTCGTTCTGGGCGTCGTCGTGCTGGGCGAGGAACTCTCCACACCCAAGGCGATCGGTTGCGCCTGCATTTTGGCGGGCGTTCTCGCGATCACCCTCTCCAAACCATCGCAGGAAGCCGGAAGGAAGTGCGAGACGAAAGCCGAGTGACTGGATCGTCCCTCCTTCAATCAAGCGCCCGATCGAGCGCTCCGCGCCCCTCGACGGCGACCTTGAACACGTCGAAGATCTTCGTGTTCTCGTACTCCCCGGCCAGCCGAGACGAACCGGGCCCGATCGCGAAGACCGGAGTCGGCTTGCCGGTGTGATAGAACGTGCTCCATGAGATGCCGACGCAGGCGTTCGCCTGACGCATACAGGCGACCGTAAACGGATCGTAGGGACCATAGCGCTTCGCATACGACGGGTCTTTCACCGGGCGCGCTTTCGTCATGCTCATCCGCCACGCCTCGCGAAGCGCGTCGGTCGACGCGAGCTCATCCGTGAAAAACCTCCGTGCTCTCGAGAGATACGGTTCGATTCGCGCGCCCGCCCGTGGCGGAACGCTTCGTTCGAAAACGGCATGGGAACCTCTCTGGCGAGAGAGCCCCCGATACAGCGCCTCCCGCTCTTCGTCGCCTTTTTGTGGTGCGAGGCGCAGGCCTCCCGTCTCGTGGTCGCTCGCGACCACGAGCAGCGTCTCCTCCGGGTGTTGCCAGTAAAAGGAGAGCGCGACCGCCACCGCCTCGTCGAAATCCAGCAGCTCGTGCACCATCGCCGCCGCGTCGTTCGCGTGGGAGGCGATATCGATCAGCCCCCCTTCGACCACGATGAGAAACCCTTCTTCACACGCGAGCAGATCGATGCCTTTTTTCAGGAACTCCGCGAGTGGGATGCGCTCCCGCGCACCACCGTGAAGGTCGTCGGCGACCCATGGCATGTATCCCGACGACAGGTGCGGGTTCGAGGCGATCGCCTTCGTCCCCGCCCTCAAAGCCCCGAGGGATTCGCGGGTGTTCGCAACCCGGTAGCCGGCCGAAGACGCGACGTCGTACAGGTTTCGCTCCTTTCCGCTCTTGCCCTTCGGGTTTCTGAAGCCTCCCCCCGCAAAATAGTCGAATCCGCTGGAGGCGAGTTGACATCCGATGTCGTAGTGCGCGCCTCTTTTCGGAGAATGGGCGTAAAACGCGGCGGGGGTCGCATCCTGGAGGAACGCCGACGTGACGATCCCCACCTTCATGCCGCGCTCCTTCGCGAGGTACGCGATGGACCGAAATCGCTCCCCGCTCGTCGGATTCATAGCGAGGGCTCCGTTCACGGTCTTTCTGCCCGTGGCGATCGCCGTTCCCGCCGCAGCCGAGTCCGTAACGCCGGAGAGCGAGTTCGTCCGTGTCGTTCCGCTCACCGGAAGCCCGGTCATCGCAAGCTGTCCTTCGCGCACGGTACGATCGCCCCGCTCCCTTCTTCCGCCGGCGAGAAAGAGCTCGCCGAGGTTTACGTGCGCTACGCCCATGCCGTCACCGATGAAAAGAAAGAGAAACTTCGGCGCCGCGTGGACAG
Source organism: Synergistaceae bacterium (assembly GCA_036771375.1). GTDB lineage: Bacteria > Synergistota > Synergistia > Synergistales > Synergistaceae > DAIPHL01. The sequence goes on from DAIPHL010000014.1 coordinate 17,868, forward strand.
GCGCGCACAGAACAAAGACAAAGACCGCCATCACGACGAAACGGCAGCTCCTTTTTCCGAAACCGACTCCGAACGGATTCATGCCGACACACCTCCACAGACCCTCATGTACTCCGGTTGCCCTCCTGGGCCGTATTCAAGTATACCGGAAATGACTCCCTTTCAAAATTTTGATATAATGACTTCGAGTTTGTATCCGCTCGAGACTTTTTTGTCTTCTGTGTGCAACTGGGAGGAGATCGCAAATGGTGTTTGATTTGAACGTCTCCAGGGGGGAGAGGATCGAAAGGCTCCAGGCCGACTCACCGATGACCGGACACGAGGTCCTGTGCCTGGTCGGCCGTGAAGAGGACGGCGAGATGATCATGGCCTGGCGGGTGAACCGAATCCTGCGTCCGATGGGTTGGGTCGTCGACGAGGACGCCGATGTCGAGTTCGTCGACATGTCGTCGTTCGAGGGAACGGAGATCTACCGTCGCACTCTGACCTTCCTGCTGGTCCTGGCTTGCAGGAAAGCGGTCGGTAAGAACATCGTCGTCCGCTATTCCATGAACGACAGTTACTACTGTGAATTTCCCGACGACGTCGTGACCGAGGCGCAGGTCGCCGAGATCAAAAACGAGATGAAAAAACTCGTGGAGCTCGCCCTTCCGATCCAGATGACCATTCTCCCCCTCGACAAGGCGAGACGAATCTTCGAGCGGCAGGGGAACGAGGACAAGGCGAGACTGATCCAGTGGACGGGCGTCGATCCGGTGGCTGTCTACCGCTGCGCCGGCTCGTACGGATACTTCGGAGGCCCTCTTGCCGCTTCCACCTCCGTCGTTCACAACTTCGACCTCAATCACTACGCGCCCGGTCTGTTGCTACGTTTTCCTGCGATCACCGACATCAACTCACTGCCGCCCCTTGCCGTGGTCCCCAAGCTCATGGACGTGTTCCGCGAGTATTCGAAGTGGCTTTCGGTCCTCGGCCTCTCGACGATGGACAGCCTTCACGAACGGGTCTCCAAAGGACAGTCGCTCGAGTTGATTCTGATCTCCGAGGCCTTTCACAGCGAGGCACTCTCGCGGATCGCACGGGAGATCATCGGCCGCAAAGGGGTCCGACTGGTCTGTCTGGCCGGACCGTCAAGCTCCGGGAAGACGACGACCTCCAAACGCCTCGCGATCCAACTCAGCGTAAGCGGCATGAGACCGGTCGCGCTGGCCCTGGACGATTACTACGTCGACCGCGCACGCACCCCGAGGGACGAAAACGGCAAATACGACTTCGAAGCGCTCGAGGCGCTCGACCTCGAGCTCGTCAACGAACATCTCGAAGCGCTCCTCGCGGGCGAGGAGGTACAGCTTCCCAAGTTCGACTTCATCACCGGCACCCGGAAACAGGGGAAGCGTCTCCGCCTCGACGGCGGAGACATCCTCATCATCGAAGGAATCCACGGACTGAACGAAAAGCTGACGGAGAGCATTCCCGCCGAGATGAAATACAAGGTCTTCATCTCCCCTCTCACCGGCGTCAACCTGGATTCGTACAACCGAATCGGGACGACCGACACCAGGCTGTTGCGGAGGATGGTCAGGGACTACCGGACACGGGGATACGGGGCGGAGAACACCCTCTTGATGTGGCCCTCGGTGATCAGAGGTTCGCACAAGCATATCTTTCCGTACGAGGAGGGCGCCGACGACCTCTTCAACACCTCGCTGGTATACGAGATATCCGTACTCAAAGGATACGCCGAGCCGATGCTGAGAGCGATCCCCGAGAGCTCTCCCGCCTACGGCGAGGCGAGGCGTCTTCTCTCCATCCTGAGTTTTGCGCCCGTGATCCCTTCGGAGAACATTCCCAACAACTCCATCATCCGTGAATTCATCGGAGGAGGATGCTTTGAGATTTGACGCGACCCGCGCCGGGGGGACGATGTCACATTGCTGATCATCCTCCACTGCGCGTTTCCCGGACACCTTTTCGTCTGGGGCGAGCGTTCCCGCGAAAAAAAACGCCCTGACACGCGACACAGAGGCGAACTCCCCGCCCCTCATCCCTGGGACGCAGGACCGACACGAATCATGACGGCGTTCGAACGCATCGGGCTCAGGCTCGATGAACAACGCATCGTCCGTTCACAGGAGGCATTGCGCTTGCCCACGGAGGGATCGAAGTACCCAACGCCCTCCACCCCGCTTCTGGGAAAGACGCCCCTGAGAAGGACCGGAGGAACGTCGATGAAAACATGGCGCGTGAGCGGTATCGACCTCGATCCGCACAACCTGATCCCCCTTCTGCCCCTTTTCTCGTCCGGCAAGGAGATCACCCAGGACGGTCGCATGCTCGCTCCGGGCGTGATCATGGGACTTGACTTCTGTTACGTCATGGAGTGTTACCGCTTTGCCGCCTCTTTGCTGGAACGGGGACGCTTCCTCCCCGACCTCCGGACACGCCTCCCCGAAGCGATCGACGGGGAGATGACCGGTTGCGAGTCCGTGTGGCGTCCTCTACTCCTCGGCGGCGACGCGGAACGCTTTCGAACCCTCGCGAGAATCATGCCCGGCGGGCTCAGACTCGAACACCCCGCTTTCGACGACCCCTCCGAAAGACCGCTCCACGGCATCCTCGAATGCATGATCGACGGAATCGTGCGATACGCCTGGAGCAGAAAGAGGATGAAAGACTCGGAGGAGAGCGAGGAGAATTCCCACGGGCGGCTGGCAGGGGTCCTCGTAAAGCGGGCTTCGCCCGACAGGCCGAAGCCCGACCGGGAACGCCGAAAACGGGGACGCCTCGTAAGCCCGCTCAACCCTCACGCCCTCTGGACGAGGTCCCTCGGGTGGAGCGGCCGAAGACAGGGCGGCGGAGATCCGGACGCCCTGAGCCGTTCCATGAAGTCCATATACGGCGACGTCCGAGACTGGTGGCAGAGATTCGAATGGCTGGCGCTCGTCCCGTACAAACTCTGTCTCGCACTCGAAGAGCGGCGCACGGGATGGCGTCTGGAGTACTTCATGAAGGAGCTGAACACGGGACGAGCCGTGCCGGCCGAAACGATCTGGAGAGCCTCCCCGGACGAGAACGAAGGGGCTTCTTACATGCGAAGATACATGCTTCTCTTTCTCGGGCGCATTGGCGCGACGGTCGAAGCGGTGAAGCGCAGCATGAGACTTCCAGCGCCCACCGGATGCGCTCTTTCCACCGCCGAGGCCTCCGATTTCATCGCCTGTCACGCCACGACGCTCGCGAGCCAAGGAATTTGCGTGATCCTCCCCGAATGGTGCCGCGAAGACGGCGGCCACAAACTGCGAATCCGCGGAAGGCTCCTCGGAGGGAAAGCGCCCCGGGACTTTCTCTCGAAGATCATGAGGACGAAGGACGCCGAGCAAACGGAAGAACCCCTCACGTTTCGATGGGAGCTCGTCTTCGGAGAGACCGTCCTCACGACCCGGGAGAGGACCCAAATCATGGAGGAAGGCGCTTCTTTGCTCAAAATAGACGGCAGGTGGGCGTTCATACACCCGGACCAGCGAAAGAAGCTTCGCGCCCTCCTGGAGAAGACGCCCTCCCGGCTCGCCGCGACCGAGGCCCTGCGTCTGTCGGCCGAGACCCCTCACTTCGACGGCTTCCTGGACGCACCGGAGCTGGAGGAGGCATACGACGCGCTCGCAAAGGGGGGCCTCGGGAAAACCCTCCCCATGCCCACGGGGATGCGAGGCGCTCTCAGACCGTATCAGCTTCGCGGCTATTCGTGGCTCTGCTTGCTTTCGAACCTGAAGCTCGGGGCCTGCCTCGCCGACGACATGGGCTTGGGCAAGACCGTTCAGGCCCTCGCGACGATTCAACACCACAGGAACAACGGCGAAAACCGTCCCGTCCTTCTGGTCTGCCCCACCTCCGTCCTCGAAAACTGGCGCCTGGAGATCGCCCGCTTTCTGCCGGACATGCGGACGTTCCTCCACCACGGCCCTCACAGACCGAAGGGGGACGATTTCACGAAGGCGACAAGAGGAACTTCCGTGGTCCTGTCGAGCTACGCCATCCTGCAACGGGACACGACTTTATACCGGAGGATCGAATGGGCGGGCATCATCCTCGACGAGGCACAGAACATCAAGAACCCCGACACGCAGCAATCGAGGACGATCCGGGGAATGCAGGCCGACTGGCGGCTCGTTCTCACCGGCACGCCGGTCGAGAACCACGTCGGCGACCTGTGGTCCATCATGGAGTTTCTCATGCCGGGAATGCTGGGAAGCAGACGAGGCTTCGTCAGGGAATACGTGAAACCGATCCAAGAGGAGCACGACCTCGAGCGCATGAAAAACCTCAATCGGGCCGTCGCCCCCTTCATCCTCCGCAGGTTGAAGAGCGACAAAGAGATCGCGCCGGAGCTGCCTCCCAAAATAGAGACGAAGGTCTTCTGCGGGCTTGGGCGCGAACAGATTCGCCTCTATGCGAAACTCACCTCGACGCTTGACCGCGATATCGCGAAGGCCGAGGGAATCAAGAGAAAGGGGCTTGTCCTCGCCGCGCTCACCAGAGCCAAACAGATATGCGACCATCCCTCTTTGGTGCTCAAGGACGGCGACTTCGGAATGGAACGCTCCGCAAAGATGAAGCGGGCACTCGAGCTCGCCGACGAGATGTTCGAAGCGGGCGATAGGGTGCTCTTCTTCACCCAGTACGTCGAAATGGGCGACATTCTGAAAATCGCTCTGCAGGAACGCTTCGGCAAAGAGGTCCTCTTTCTGCACGGCGGCGTCCCCAAGGACTCCCGCGACAGAATGATACGATTTTTTCAGGAGAAACCGGGCCCCAGATTTTTCATCCTCTCCCTGAAGGCGGGCGGAGTCGGGCTCAACCTCACCAATGCAAATCACATCGTCCTCTACGATCGCTGGTGGAACCCCGCGGTCGAACGACAGGCGATCGACAGGGCCCACAGAATCGGTCAGACTCGCAACGTCCACGTACACGTATTCTGTTGCAAGGGGACGCTCGAGGAGCGCATCGACGAGATCAGCGCCTCGAAAAAAGAGATCGCGGACCGGATCGTAGACAGTGGAGAGAACTGGATCACGGAGCTTTCGGACGGAGAGTTGAGCAGGTTCTTCTCTCTCGGTCCCGGACTTCTGGAAACGTGACGATGGGCGACGACATGGACGCAGGACACAAACCCAAGGATGCACAGTGCAGGCTCAACAGAGACCTGGAGCTTCAACGATACAGAGGCGTGAGGACGGAACCCGAGGCAAACGGAGGGCGCTGGTGGACAAAGAGATGGCTCCGTTACCTCGAAACGCTCGCGACCCCGAAGGAGATCACGAGCGCCAGGCTTCGCGTGCGCGCGGGAAAGGTCGCCGCACTCCATATCTCTCCCGGATTGATCGAGGCGAAGGTGGAGGGACGGGGAAGGGAGCCCTACCACGTAAGGCTGCACGCTCGTCTTCCCGAAAGGGAGCACCTGGACGAGCTCGAACGTCGGCTCATGGAACGCGCCCTGTACGCGGCTTCCCTTCTGGCCGGCGAGATGCCGGCCGAGCTGGAAGAGGTCTTCGCCGACTCCGAAGTCGACATCGTACCTTGGACGGGAGGGGACAGAAGACAGTTCTTTTGCAGCTGCTCGTCGCACACCAAAGACTGCCGGCACATCATCACCGTGCTGTACGTCTCGATCGGGATTTTCGACAAAGACCCCTTCCTGCTTCTCAAAATGAGAGGGCTCGAAAAGGAGACGCTCCTCTCTGCTCTGTCGGCGGCAAGAGGCGGCCGCGGCGAAAAGGGTTTCGAGGAGACCGCATACGGAACCGAGGGCGAAGGATCCCCCAAAAATCGAACGAAAGACGAGGGAGCCCCGGCCGACGACTTCTTCTACGGGAGTGACGCCCTGTGCGCGACCCTGCCGAACCTGAGGAACGCGCTGTTCGACAACAGCGACCTACCCGAGTCGGGCTGCGCTCTTTTCGAATTTCCCCTCTGGCGGGGAAAGATGTCCTACTGGAAATCCGTCGCCCCCTAC
>DAIPHL010000015.1:0-23225 GCA_036771375.1 Synergistaceae bacterium
CGATTGCGTTCGTGAGCGCAGGAGACGGACCTCGGTCCGTCTCCTGCGCGTTTTGGGTATGAGCTCCTCGGATGTTCGGGCGTGGTTTTTGCTATGTCATCGGCCCGGTTTGCGCAATCCACATCTTTAAGGGAACATTCGGGATAATTACCTTGACACCGATCGCTTCAAGTAATATAAAAACAAGAATTACGTCGGGTTTGTAACAATCCTATGGTAGTGAGGAAACACAAAAAACGGGAGGCGATGTGTATGAATATCAGCAAAAACATGACCAAGGTGTTCAACGATCAGATTCAGGCGGAGCTTGCGTCCGCGTATCTCTACCTCTCCATGGCGGCCTGGTTCGAAGAGAACGATTTCGGCGGTTTTGCCCATTGGATGAAAAAGCAGTACGCCGAGGAGGTCGAGCACGCCATGAAGATGTTCGACTATGTGGCAAGCCGCGGCGGCAAAGTGGAGCTCAAGGCGATCTCCGCTCCGAAGCGCGAGTGGGCGAACGTCCTCGCCGTGTATCAGGACACCCTGGCGCACGAGATGGAGGTCACGAAACTCATATACAAGATGGTCGAGGCCGCCGCGAAGGAGAAGGATTACGCCTCCACCGAGTTCCTGAACTGGTTTGTCAAGGAGCAGGTCGAGGAGGAGGAGACCGCGTCCGGCATCGTCGCGACGCTGGAGAAGGTTGGAGACAGCGTGGTGGGGCTCGTCACGTACGACCACGTGTTGGGTAAACGCTGACCTTCGTATTTTCGTGCAAGAGCGGGCCCCCCAGTATCGGCATGTTCTTTCGATAAACAGGCGAGGCCCCGGGTGCGGGCCTCGCTCTTCTTCTCTCTCATTGGGAGGTGCTGTAAATGCAGGGTGTAGATATGAAAGCGCTTTTCAACCTCAGCTACGGCATGTATGTCATCGGTTCCCGGATCGGGGAGAAATTGAACGGACAGATTGCAAACGCGGTCATGCAGATAACGGCAAATCCCGTGACGATCGCGGTCTGTCTCAACAAACAGAATTACACGTCCGAATGTCTGGACGACAGCGGCTCCTTTTCTGTCTCGGTTTTGGAGGATGACGTCCCGATGACCTTCATCGGGCAGTTCGGCTTCAAGACCGGGCGCGAGATCGACAAGTTCGCGAACGTCGATTACGTGACCGGCGAGCTCGATGTGCCGATCGTGAAGGACTGGAGCCTCTCCGGTTTCGAGGCGAAGGTCATCGACAGGATCGACGTGCACACACACATCCTCTTCGTGGGGCGTGTGGTCTCCGCCGAGAAGTTCAAGGAGGGGACCCCCCTCACCTACGCGAACTACCACCTGGTCAAAAAGGGCAAATCCCCGAAGACCGCACCGACATACGCCTTCAACGCTCTCACCGAGAAGCCGAAGGGGTAACCGTGTAAGAAAAAGGCGCCGGGGTGAGCGGAGGCGAGAGCACATACGAGATTCTGGAAGGGCTCTATGCGGAGTACAACAGGAGGGAGTACGTATCCCCCGATCCGCTGGAGTTCCTCTATCGTTATGATTCCCTCGTCGACCGCGAAGTGGTCGGGTTGGTGGCCTCGTCGCTCGCCTACGGTCGGGTCGGAGCGATCCTTGCGAGTGTGGAGCGGGTCCTCGCGCTCCTGGGACGCTCTCCGGCGGATACGTTGGCGGCCTCCTGTGACGCCGAAGGACGTCGCCGGCTCTTTACACGTCTGGACGGTTTTGCCCACCGTTTTACGAAGGGGAGGGAGTTGTCGAGCTTCCTCTGTGGCATCGGCAGCGTACTCCGCGAGTACGGCAGTCTGGAGAATCTCTTTCGCTCGGGGTGCCTCGAAGGGAGGGAAGAGGACGAACTTCTACGTCCCACCGGAGTCTTCGCCGCGTTGGATCGTTTTGCGCGCACCATCCTCGATCGCTCCGACCTTTCTTCCTCGTACCTCCTGCCTCTGCCTTCCAAAGGCAGCGCCTGCAAACGTCTCTGTCTGTACCTGCGGTGGATGGTGCGCCGCGATGGGGTCGATCCCGGCGGGTGGCGCTCTATCCGGCCGAACGAACTGATCGTTCCTCTGGATGTCCATATGTTTCGCATCGTTCGGGGGCTCGCCCTCGTGACGAGAAAAAGCGCGGACGCATCGTCCGCGCTCGCTGCGACCGAGGGCTTCCGCCGCCTTTGTCCGGACGATCCGGTTCGCTATGATTTTGTTTTGAGCCGCTTCGGCATTCGATCGGAGCTCTCCGTCGACGATCTTTTGGCCAAATTCGGGCAATTCATGTAGAATAAAGACGATGGAAGGACAGAAGAGCGGTCGTATCTCCGGGGGTGTTGAATGTGGACGGTGACAAGGGCGACGGCAGAAACGGCAAGGATAGAAAGGAAGGCAGAAAGAGCGCGAAAGAAGCTCCGGCTGCGACCGGCAGATATTTCAACCGCGAGCTGAGCTGGATTCTCTTCAATCGACGTGTTCTGGACGAGGCGCTGGACAGGACGAAGCCGCTTCTGGAGCGGGTGAAGTTCATGTCGATCTTCTCCAACAATCTGGACGAGTTTTTCATGATCCGGGTCTCCGGTCTCTGCGGGCAGCTCCATGACGGCGTCGTTGACCTGCCGCCGGACGGCATGACGGCGGCCGAACAGCTCGCCGCGATCCGCAAGGGCATCATGCCCGACCTCAAGCGTCAGCTGGACTGCTGGCACGAGGACCTGCTCCCCGAGCTCGCGAGAAACGGCATCGAGATCCTCGCCTACCAGGAGCTGAAGGAAAAGCAGAAGAAGTACCTGGACGGCTACTTCAGGAACGAGATCTTTCCCACCCTGACCCCGCTCGCGATCGATCCCGGGCACCCCTTTCCACACATATCCGGCCTCAACCTCAACTTCGCCCTGGTCCTGCGGGACGAGGGGAAGCGGGAGTTCTTCGCGCGGCTCAAGATCCCGGAGTTCTTTCCCCGCCTGATTCGAATTCCGGAGGACCCGGACGAAAAGGGCGAGAAGACGGGGCTCCCCCGCTCCGGCTCCGTCGACCGCTTCATCCCTCTGGAGGAGCTGGTCAAGGCGAACCTCGCCGCGCTCTTCCCGGGCATGAAGATCGCCGATGCCGTCCTCTTCCGCGTCACGCGTGACGCGGACATCGAAATCGAGCTCGACGAGGCGGGAGACCTTCTGGAGACAATGCGAGAGAGCATCGACCGGAGACGATTCGGAAGCGCCGTCCGCCTTCAGATAGAAAAGGACGCTCCCAAGCGGGTGCGTGAGGTCCTGACGCGCAATCTGGAGCTCGACCCCTTTCAGGTCTACAGCCTCAAAGAGCCCATCGGTATGTCGACCATGATGCAGCTTTACAAGCTGGACCGCCCCGATCTGAAGGACCCACCGTACACTCCGAGCGTTCCCGTGGAGCTCGATGATTCGCGCGGGATCTTCCACGCGATCGCGACCCGGGATATCCTGCTCTATCATCCGTACGACAGTTTCAAACCGGTGGTCGACTTCATCCGGCGGGCGTCCAAGGACCCCGACGTTCTTGCGATCAAGCAGACGCTTTACAGGACGGGTACGAACTCCCCCATCGTCGAGGCGCTCAAGGAGGCCTGCCAGCGGGGAAAGCAGGTGGCCGCGTTCGTGGAGCTCAAGGCGCGTTTTGACGAGGAGAACAACATCGGATGGGCGAGGGCGCTGGAGAGCGCCGGGGTTCACGTCGTCTACGGTATCAAGGGGCTCAAGACCCACGCGAAGCTCTGCATGGTGGTCCGCCGCGAAAAGGGCGGCATCAAACGCTATGTCCATCTCGGCACGGGAAACTATAATACGATCACGGCCGGTATCTATGCGGACTTCGGCCTTTTCACGGCGAACCCGGAGATCGGTGCGGACGTGTCGGATCTCTTCAACGTCTTGACCGGCTACTCCAAACAGAAGGAGTACAGGAAACTGCTCGTGGCGCCGCACACGCTGCGGAAGGAGATCGTCTCCCGTGTCGACAGGGAGATCGAACATCATGGAAAAAACGGAGGCGGCCATATCATCTTCAAGCTCAACTCGATCTCCGACAAGGAGAGCATCGACGCCCTCTATCGGGCGTCCTCCGCCGGCGTCCGGGTGGAGCTCCAGGTGCGGGGCATCTGCTGTCTGCGCCCGGGGATACCGGGGCTGAGCGAGAATATCACGGTGACGTCGATCGTTGGACGCTTTCTGGAGCATACCCGCGCGTTTTACTTTCACAACGGAGGCAGGGAGGAGCTCTTTCTGGGGAGCGCGGATCTGATGACGCGCAACCTGGACCGTCGGGTCGAATGCCTCTTTCCGGTCGAGGATCCCCTGATCAAACAGAGAATCCTGAACGTCATTCTGCCGGTCCACCTGAAGGACAACGCGCAGTCGAGCACGCTCACATCGGATGGGGAATATGTCCGTCTCAGGTCTTCCGAGGACACGGCCCCCATCGACTCCCAGCGGTGGATGATCGAAAATCCGAGAATGGTGTTTCTCGATGAATGACGGCAGGGACATCTCCTCTGTCTCGTCATACGCCGTGAACGCGGTCCTGGAGCGAATCGATCCGCTGCTTCGGGAGATTCCCGGGGTCGTCGCCTCGAAGGATCCCGAGTATCTCCATCGGATGAGGGTTGCCTCCAGGCGCCTGCGGATGGCTCTTCGTCTGCTTCGTGGAGAAACCGGCCTTTCGTGCGGCGAAGCCTTCTACAAGCTGGTCAGAAACGTCACCCGCTCTCTTGGCGAAGCCCGCGATCTCGACGTGCAGATCGCTTGGACAAGAGAATTCGAAGGATTCTGCCGCCGGGATGAGCGGGCCGGGGTCCGGCGTGTCGGCCTTCGCCTTCGCCAGCGGCGGGTGAGAATCCAACCCCGGGTCGTGAACGCGGTGACGAACCTTCCGCACTCCCCCATCTTCACCAAGGCGTTGCAGGAACTGCGTGCAGCCCGTCTGGAAGCGGAGATCGCCGGGAAACCGGCAGACGGCGGCGATATGGAGCGAGGTACTCGAGTCATGCTTCTGCAGCTCGAGGGCGTCGTGGGAAGCTCCGTTTCGCTGGAGTCGCCGGAAGCCGCGAATGAACAGCACAGGATGAGGATAGAGGTAAAACATCTTCGCTACATGATGGAGATATTCGGGGGCTTCTACGAGGACGGTCTCGACGAGTACATATCCCTCGCCAAGAAACTTCAGGGCGTTCTGGGCGCGTTGCACGACGCGGACGTATGGATCACGGAGATTCCTCGCATGATGGAGAAGGAGCGGGCCCGTACGCTGCGTTACTACGGCACGTCCCGCCCCTTCTCCCGTCTCGTTCTTGGTTACGAGGCGATCTCGGAGGACCGGAGGGATTCTCGCGAGAGGGTGTACACCGAGTCGCGCGATCTCTGGCATAAGTCCGTCGAAGAGGGCCGCTGGCAGGCGTTGAGAGAGCTCCTGCTGGTGTCGTGCCGGAGATGACGGGGCAGGAAGAAAAAGCCGGAGGCAGGTACCGTGACCGGGGCGAAAAAATCGAAATTCGAAATAGAAGTTGTCTGGAGGGGTTTTCATGGCGGCTCCCGTCGTGTTCATACTGGATGTGGACGGTGTCTTGACGGACGGTACTTTTTATTACAGTGAACAGGGAAAGATCATGAAGCGTTTCGGCGCGGACGACAGCGACGCACTCAGCCTGCTGGTTCCGTTTCTGGAGGTGCGTTTCGTCACCGGGGACAAACGGGGTTTCGGCATCACCTCGAAACGGATCGTCGAGGACATGAAGATGCCCCTCGACCTCGTGAGCACGATCAAACGGTGCGAGTGGATCGCGGAGCGCTATGCGATGGAGGACGTGATCTACATGGGTGACGGTATCTTCGACCACTATGTCATGAAAGAGGTGGGCTACGCGATCGCCCCGGCGAACGCGGACAGAAACGCCCTCTCCTGCGCCGATTACGTCACGAAAAGACCGGGAGGCGACAGGGCCGTGGCCGAGGCCTGCCTCCATATCATGGAGAAGTTCTTCGAGCCGTTCGACCCGAATGTGTTTCCCAAAACCCTCAAGATCACCTCGGGGGTCTGGACGGTATGATCCGGCACCGGTTCGAAAGATTGATCGGCCAGTGCAAGACGCTCCTGGGCGTCGGTCCCATGAGCCTCAACTGTGTGGACGCCGCGATAGAGCTCGCGAACGAACACAACGTGCCGCTCATGTTGATCGCCTCGCGGAGGCAGATCGACTCGGAGGACTTCGGAGGCGGATACGTCAATCACTGGACGACGAAGGAGTTCGCCGATTATGTGATCGACCGTGACAAGGGTGGGAAGATCATTCTGGCAAGAGACCACGGCGGCCCGTGGCAGAATCCGTCGGAGGTCGAGGACGCCCTGAGCCTCCGCCGGGCGATGGCATCGGCCAAGCGTTCGTTTGCCTCGGACATCGAGGCCGGTTTCGACATCCTCCACATCGACACCAGCGTGGACATCCACGGCGTTCCGACGACGGAGGACGTGTTGGACCGTCTTTTCGAGCTGTACGAGTACTGCGCCGAAGAGGCCGGTTTCATGAAGCGCGCCGTCTCGTTCGAGATCGGAACCGAGGAGCAGAGCGGGCACACGAACAGCCACAGGGAGCTGGAGTTCATCCTGTCCCGCGTCATGGAGTTCTGCGGAAGGTCCCGACTCGCCCCTCCCCTTTTCGTCGTCGTCCAGAGTGGGACCAAGGTCGTGGAGATGAAGAACATCGGCTCGCTCGATTCCCCGATTCGAGTCGCGGAGGAGGTGGCGCCCGAAATACAGATCCCGCTTGTCGTCGATATATGCAACAGGTACAATATTTTCATGAAGGAGCACAACACCGATTATCTGTCCGACGAGACCCTGCAGTGGCACCCGAGGCTGGGTATCCACGCCGCGAACGTGGCCCCCGAATTCGGTGTGATCGAGACCAGAGCCCTGGTGGAAATCCTCGAGGAGAACGGTTTGGTCGGCTTGTCCGAACGTTTTCTCGAGATATCGCTCGGTTCGAAGAAGTGGTCGAAGTGGATGTTGCCCGATACGAACGCGACGGACAGGGATCGGGCGATCATCTCCGGGCATTACGTTTTTTCGAGGCCGGAGGTCGTGGAGCTCAAGGCGGAGGCGGCAAGCGCGTTGCAGAAGAAGGGCATCGATCTCGATCTTTACCTGAAAAACCGTGTAAAGACCGGGATCTACAGATATCTGAGAAATTTCAGGCTGGTATAGATCATGAAGAGAGTGGCCTCCATCATTTTGAACAGAAACGTGCCGGAGGAGACGGATCATCTCGTCGAGCATCTCGAAAGACATGACGGAGAGATGACGGACGTCTTCGTGGTCGAAGCGGGTTCCGACGCGGACAAACTCTCCCGGTACTGTACGTGGCACGTCGACACGGAAGAGGCGAGAAGACAGGGGTTGCGCTACTCCCGGGGCATGAATTTCGCCCTCGCGAAGCTCTACGAGAGCGGTGAATTTCAAAGATACGACGCGTTTTTCCTCCTCACGAACGATACCGTCTTCGAGGACAAGGCGACGGTGGCACCCCTCATGGACATTCTGGACGATCATCGGTTCGTCGGAATTCTCTCCCCCTGCTCGATTCACTGGGGGGAGCGGCTTCTGATGGACGATGCGCCGGTCAAATATTTCTGGTTCATCCACAACAACGCGTATCTGATGCGGCGTGAATTCATCGAGGCGATCTGCAACGAGGAGTCTCCCGACGAGATGCGTTTTCTGTTCGACGGGAGCAATTTCAGAGGTTACGGCAGCGAGAGCGAGGTCATCGCCAAGGCGTACGCGAACGACTGGGCGGCTGCGATCGCAAGGGACGTCCTGGTCGAGGAGAACGAGAGCATCCTTTTGCACAGGGCCGATGTCATAAAGACGGAGCGGTACGAGGAAAACCTGAAACTCTACGTCGAAGAGGGACTGAGATGGATGAAGAACAAGTACGGCTTCAACAACCGTTGGGTCATGCAGATGTACGTGAGGCTGTTTTACGACAAGTTCTTCGAATATCATCCCGATCTGGTCCGCTACAGAATATGAAAACACGACGAAAGGCATAGGAGAAAAACGAAGATGGAGATTGTCGAGAAACCCTGGGGACGCGAGGAGATCGTCGAGGTGAACGAACGGTACATGGTCAAGAAACTGACGATGTTCGCCGGGCACCGGTGCAGTTTGCAGTATCACAACTTCAAGCGGGAGACCATCTACGTCTTGAGCGGAAAACTTCTCATCCGCTTCGGCAAGGATGCGGACCGGCTCGAAAGCCGCGTGTTCGGAAGCGGCGAGTATATCACCCTCGAGCCGGGTGTCATTCATCGCATGGAGGCGCAGAGCGAGTCGGTCTATCTGGAGTCGAGCACGCCCGAGATGGACGATGTCGTCCGTCTGTCGGACGACTACGCGAGGCAGAGAGAATGAGCTTCGCGGTCCTGATACCGACGGCCGGGACGGGCTCGCGGCTGGGAGCCCTGACGCGTTATATCAACAAATCGCTGGTGTCCATCGACAACCGACCGGCCATCTGCCACATCATCGAACGGTTCCCGGATGAAGCGGAGTTCGTCGTGGCCCTCGGGTACAGGGGAGATTTGGTCGAGGACTTCCTGCGTATGGCGTACCCCGGGAAGGCATTCCGCTTCGTTCGCGTATCGCCCTACGAGGGCGAGGGTTCGGGACTCGGCCTGAGCGTTTTGTGCTGCGAGGCGTATCTGCATCGGCCGTTCGTCTTCGTCTCCTGCGATACGCTGGTCAAAGAGGCGATCCCGGCGCCGGATCGCAACTGGATGGGATACGCGTTTCGCGAGGACAATACGCCCTATCGAACGCTCGAGATGTCGCGCGGTGCGGTGTCGGAGATCTGCGAAAAGGGAGCCGGGGGCGCGAATGCGAGACCGTACATCGGCCTTGCGGGAATTTACGATCACGAAGCGTTTTGGGACGCGATGCGCCGGGGCGGGCGCGATGCGGTGGCCACGGGCGAGTCCTACGGGTTGCGAAACTTGCTGTCAAGAGGCGTTTCCGCGATCGAGTTCACCTGGTACGATACCGGAAATCTGGAGGAGCTCGCCACGACCCGGGAGGCGTACAAGAGGAAGGACGCCCCGAATATCCTGGAGAAGGCGAACGAGGCGATCTGGTTTGTCGGTGACCGCGTCGTCAAGTTCTCGGACGACGAAAAATTCATAAAGGGAAGGATAAAAAGGGCCGGGCTCCTGGAGGGGTATGTCCCTGCGGTTACAGACAGCGCCTCGAAGCTCTATTCGTACCGTAAGGTCCCGGGACGTGTGCTCTCCGAAGCGGTGAACATCCCGGTCTTCGAGAGCCTGCTCGACGTATGCCGCTCGTTCTGGGCTCGACGAGACCCCAGCGGGGTCGATTTTCGGGCGGTTTGCAGGCGTTTCTATCGGGACAAGACCCTCGAGCGAGTGGCGCTGTTTTACAGGAATTTTGAAAGGAAGGACACGCCCACCGTGATCAACGGGGCGGAGGCGCCGCCCCTTGCGGAGCTGTTCGACCGGCTGGACTGGGGTTGGCTCTCGGACGGTCTTCCCGGACGATGCCACGGAGATTTTCATTTCGAAAACATCATTTACACGGCCGGGAGCGGGACGTTCACGTTCATCGACTGGCGCCAGGATTTCGGCGGGTTGCTGGAGGTCGGGGACATATACTACGACCTCGCCAAGCTGTTGCACGGCCTCATCGTCTGTCACGAGCTGATCGCGTTCGACAGGTATCGAGTCGAGTGGAGGGAGGACGGCGTGATCGACTTCGACCTGGACAGAAAGCACATCCTGGTCGAATGCGAGCGCCATTACCTCGGATGGCTCGCGCGGGAGGGATACGACGTCGGAAAGGTCCGCGTCCTCACGGCGCTCGTCTATCTCAACATCGCGGCGCTGCACCACCACCCCTACGGGCTGATGCTGTACGCACTGGGCAAGGAGATGCTCTGGAACGAGCTGGAGGGAATCGGGACGAATGATTGAAACGATCGAAAGAACACGCTGTGCAGTCAATGGCGCGGCGGACCTGGAACACCTTTATACGTTCCGGGATTTCCCCGTCTTCATGGGGTGCGTCGACGGCCCGGCGGAGGAGGACTTGACGGCCGACATGGTGTGGGGCATCGGAAGGAGCTCCGGCATGGTCCAACTTCAAAAGCTCCTGCCGTTGGATGTGCTCTACCGGGATTCCCACGCCGCCGGTTCCGTCGGAGGACTCTGGGCGGAGCACCACAGGGCGTTCGCCTCTTTCATCATGAGATACGCGCCCCGCTCCGTCTTCGAGATCGGCGGCGGTCACGGCATCCTGTCGCGGGAGTGCCGCGCGATCCGCTCCGTCGATTGGACGATTCTGGAGCCGAACCCGCCCAAGGAGCGTGAGCCGGACGGGCCGAGGTACATCCGGGGTTTTTTCGACGAGAATTTCGTCCTCGACAGGCCGGTCGATGCGGTCGTCCACTCGCATCTTTTCGAGCATATCTACGATCCCAATGTCTTCGTGGAAAATCTGGGGCGTTTTCTGCGCGGCGGAGGGAAGATGTTCTTCTCGGTTCCAAACATGTCCGTGATGCTCGAGAGAAAGTACACGAACACGGTCAATTTCGAGCACACCATTCTTCTCGCCGACGAATACGTGGCGTACCTGCTCGCCGAGCACGGTTTCGAGATCCTCGCGAAGGAGCGTTTCAAGGACGATCACAGCGTCTTCTACGCCTGTGCAGCCGGAAGGCCGCCGAGGCCGGCTGCGCTTCCGGCCGGGCTGTACGAGCGGAACAAAGGGCTTTTCATGGATTACGTCGACTTCCATCTCGACTTGGTCCGTGGACTCAACGGGAGAATGCGCGCCACAAGACGTCCGGTGTACCTGTTTGGAGCGCACGTCTTCTCCCAGTACCTCTTCGCGTTCGGGCTCGAGACGGAGCGGATCGCCGCGGTCCTCGACAATGCGGAGACAAAGCAGGGAAAGAGGCTCTACGGAACGGACCTCTCGGTCCTCTCCCCGAAGATCCTCGCCCGGTGTCCAGACGAGCCGGTCGTGATCCTGAGGGCGGGCGTGTACAACGAGGAGATCAAAAGGGACATCCTGGACAACATCAACCCCCGGACGGAGTTCTGGACGTAAGGAGAAGTCCGAGGCGAATGAGAGTCGTTTTCGTAAATCTGCACTGCAACGCGTTCCTGCTGCGTCCTCTCCGGTATTTTCTGACCGGAAGGCCCTCGACCTACAAACATCGTTTCTTTTTGCGGTACCTCATCGAGAACGAAAAGGAGTGGGCCGTCTACATCAATCGAAAGGGTTCGGTCTTCGGCCGCCTGCACGGAAGCAGGTTTTTCCCGCTCCTCTTCCGCCTGGAGTGTATGCTCTGCCTCGCTTTGAACGGAATCAACCCCTTCAGGGTCCGGATGTTCAGCGATCCGGAGAAATCGAAGGACTCCGACCTCGTCTTTGTCTACATCCACTATGTCGACGAGCTGGAGGGCTTGGACTCGCTGAAGGGGAAGAAGGTCGTGCACATGAACCATTTCTGTGCGGGAGAGGGGATCGAGCGCAACGCGGCGATTTTGTCCAAAGTCCGGTTCGATGCCTTCGCGTCCGAGAGCGACCTCTCCGAGAGGAGCGCTTTCTTCAGGGAGCATTTCGGATTTTTGAGGAAGCCGACGCTTCTTCTTCCGTATACGTACCAGGAGCGCTTTCGGAACAGGACGCCGTTCGAGGAGCGAACGAATCGGGCGGTCGCGACGGGGTCGCTTTTGAAGGATGCGGGCCTTGGCTTGGAGCATTTTTTTCAAGGTAAGTGCCTGCATCCGATGCGGCTTGCGATCTTCGAGAACAGGGAGAGTTTGTCCGGTCTTCTCGATTCCCTGATCAGCGACTACCTCGAGGACGTGCCCAGGTGCGGGGCGAAAGGAGGCTGGTTCGGCCGGCTTCGTGGTTGGTACACGATGAACTTTGTCATGGGAAGGCAGAAGAGATACCGTTCGTTCGACATCGTCGCCAAGTACAACGAATACCGGATGAGCGTCGTCCCGGAGGAGGTGATCGGCCTGCCGGCCATCGGGTTTGTGGAGTCCATGGCCTGCGGCTGCGCGTACATCGGGCTGGATCACTCCATGTACCGTGATATCGGGCTCGTGCCCGGCACGCATTATATCGCCTACGACGGGACGCTGCCGGGACTGGCGGAGGCGATTCGCCTGTATCGAAACAGGCCGGAGGCGCTGCGGAGGATCGCCGAGGAGGGCTGCCGCTTTGTCCGGGAACATTTCGATCCCAAAACCGTCGCGGCGCGCTTCTATAGTGGACTGACAGAGCTTTGAGACGCGGACGGCGTTTCACGTGCGTCCTGGAGGAGGGATTTCGTTCATGTCCAGCCGTTCGGCATCGGAGGAGATCGGAAAGGGGGAGCGCTTCGCCTTCGGCTCGAACTGGGCCGGGTTTCTGAAGGTCCTGAACGAAGAGCAGATCGTCGAGGCGGAGGATTCCCTGAAGAAAATGCTCGGCACGGACTCGCTCGTCAGGAGGTCTTTTTTGGACGTCGGATCGGGCAGCGGGCTCTTCAGTCTCGCCGCCCGAAGGCTCGGGGCCAGTGTGCGCTCCTTCGACTTCGACGAGAGCTCCGTCGCCTGCGCGAACGAGCTGAAACGCCGCTACTTCGAAGGAGACCCGGACTGGGAGATAAGCGGGGGAAACGTATTGGACACGTCCTGGCTCACCGCTCTCGGAGAGTGGGATGTCGTCTACTCCTGGGGTGTGCTGCACCATACGGGCGATATGTGGCGGGCCCTTGAAAACGTCGTCCCGCTGGTCGCGCCGGGTGGCTCCCTCTTTCTCTCCATTTACAACGACCAGGGGCGGCGCAGCCGAATCTGGAGGTGGATAAAGAGGCGGTACTGCTCCGGAGGGAAGCTCGTCAAGTTCCTCCTGATCTGTCTTTGCTTCCCCGTGCTCTGGGGGCCTTTGCTGATTTTGGGGTTGATCAGACACGGCAACCCGTTCCATTATTGGAACGGATATAAGAGGAAGCGCGGGATGTCCCCCATGCACGACCTGATCGACTGGGTAGGGGGATACCCCTTCGAGGTCGCTAAGCCGGAGGAGATCTTCGATTTCTACCACGCAAGAGGTTTTGCGCTGCAAAAACTTTGCACATGTGGCGGCAGGCTTGGGTGCAATCAATTCGTGTTTGAAAGACCGCTCGACGCGCGCGGTGCATCGTGATGGGTAAGATCGCCGGTTGTCTCGACCTGTCGAACCGCCTTTCGAGAGAGGCGCTTTCGAGCCGTTGCGGGAGGATGCTGCCCGGCGCCCCCTGCAGGGTCGCCCTGCACGGCGTTGCCGCCGCCGCGTCCGAGGTCCTGCTCGCCTCGGAGGACTCGGGTCGCCTCCTCGCGTACGACGGAGAGATTTACAACCGGGACGAGCTCGCGAAGCGGCACGGCCTCGGCCCCCTTCGCGCCGATCACGAAGGGGAGAAGGACGCCCTGCTGCTCGAGTCGCTTCTGGAGAAACGGGCGCTGCGAGACGTTCTGAACGATCTCTCCGGCGCCTTTTCGATCGCCCTCTGGGAGCGGAGAGGTCTTCTCGCCCTCGCGATCGACCGCGTCGGTTTGAAGGGGCTCTATTACGGGCACGCCGACGGTTGCTTCTTCTTCGCCTCCGACCTCTCCTCGATCCGCGCCCATCCGTCTTTTTCCCAGGAGCTCGATCTCTCCGCCCTCGGAGTCTACTTTCGGCACAACTACATTCCGGCGCCTCACTCGGTGTACAAAAGCGTCAAAAAGATGGTGCCGGGGTCGGTGCTGCGCGTATCGACGGAGGGAGGAGGCCGGACGGAGGTCGAACGGATCTGGAATCCGGCGAAGGTCTTCGACATGGCGGTGTCGAACCGTTTCGATGGTACCCTCTCCGACGCCGTCGACGAGCTGGACCGTCTGCTCACCGCGTCGGTCGAGGCACGCTTTCGCAGGGCGCCGGAGCCGGGGATCTTTTTATCGGGCGGGGTGGATTCCTCGCTTCTCGCGGCGATCGCCGCGAAGGTGGCGGGCAGGGCCGTCCGAACCTTCGCGATCGGCTTCGAAGAGGCGGCCTACGACGAAGCGCCGTACGCGGCGCAGGTGGCCCGGCACATCGGGACCGACCACGCGGAGCTCCGCGTGACGCCGGGGATGGCGATGGAGGTCTTGCCCCGAATTCCCGAGATCTACGCGGAGCCCTTTGCGGATTCGTCCCAGATTCCGACGACCCTGCTCTGCCTCTTTGCCGCGAAGGACGTCGGAGCGGTTCTCACCGGAGACGGAGGGGACGAGATCTTCGGCGGATACCGAAACTATCGGATCGTCGCAGGGATAGACGAAAAACTTGCCGGCCTGCCGGCTCCGGTCCGCTCCGCCTCCGCCGGTGTCCTCTCGTTTCTGGCAAGAGCCGGATGGATGGGAAAGAAAAATTCGCGGCGGGCCGTAAAATTGTCTCAGCTTCTCGAGATAAGGGAGCCGGAGCTGCTCCATCGATGCATCACGTCCCTCTCCTACGAGAACGAGGACATCCTCCCCGCCTCCGAGGCCGACACCGTATTCACGGACCGCACGAGATGGCCGGAGGGAGGGACGCTGATGGAGCGCCTGATGTTCCTGGACTTCTGCATGTATCTGCCGGACGACGGGGTCGTGAAGATCCGCTCCGCGCTCGTGCATGCCGGCCTGGCGGGAAGGTCCCCGATTTCCGTCCCTGAGGTCGTGGCGTTTGCCTGGCGTCTTCCGCTCGAATACAAGATCGACGGCGAGATCGGAAAGAGGGTGTTGAAGGAGCTTCTCTACCGCTATGTCCCGAAGGATCTGGTCGACAGGCCGAAGAAGGGATTTGCTATGCCGCTCTCGCGCTGGTTGGGAGATCGTTTCGCCCCGTGGGCCGACGCGCTCTGGGAGGGGGCCGCAAAGCGGGTCGACGGGCTCTTTGGCGCCGGGTACCATCAACGCTTGAGAGCACACTACGAGAAAAGTAACGACGAATCCCGCTGGGGGATTCTGCAGCTTTTGCAGTGGCTCGAACGATGGCGCTGAGGCGCGGCGACGTCGCGGGGCCGCACGTCGCCCTCTGTCTTCCGAACCTCTGCGGAGGGGGCGCCGAGCGATCGACCGTGCAGATCGCGAACGGCCTCGCACGGCGCGGGTATCGGGTGGATCTGGTCGTGTTGCAGAGAAGAGGTCCCTACCTGAACGAGGTCGATCCGGCCGTTTCCGTCGTCGACCTCGGGGTCCCCCGGGCACGACATGCCGTCCGGCCGCTTGCCCGATATCTGAGGGAAGCCCGCCCCGAGCTTGCGATCTCCAACCTCCTCAATATCCCCCTGGTTCTCGCCGGAAAGCTCTCCGGCTCCGACGCGAGGACGATCCTGACGGAGCGCAGCCTCTTCTCATCGATCAGGAAGGACGCCCGGAAGATGGGCGAAGCGCTCTCCCTCGCGCTCGCCCGTTTCTTCTATCCTCTCTCCGACGTCGTGGTCTCCGTCTCCCGTGCGGGCGCGGACGACCTCGTCGCGCTCGGGCTCGTGCCGCGCGAGAAGGTCCGGGTGATCCACAATCCGGTGTTGACGGACTCCGTGGCGGTCCTGGCCCGGAGCCTTCCGTCCCATGAGTGGCTCGTCGACAAGAGGGCGCCGGTCGTCCTCGCGGCGGGGCGTCTTGCACCGGAGAAGAACTTCGACCTGCTCCTGCGCGCGTTTCGGGCGCTCTCCGTCTCCCGCGCCGAGCCGGTCCGGTTGATCATACTCGGCGAAGGGAGCGAGCGGGACGAACTCGAGCGACTCGCCCTGGAACTCGGCGTCTCCGACCGCGTCTCGATGCCTGGGTTTGTCGACAATCCCTACGCCTACATGTCGAGAGCGGACGCGTTCGTGCTCTGCTCGAGGTACGAAGGGTTGCCCGGTGTGCTCATCCAGGCCATGGCGTGCGGATTGACGCCGGTCGTGGCCGATTCTCCGGGGGGAAGCGCCGAAATTCTGGGCCCGTCGTTCGAGGCCCTTCTTGTCCCTCCGGACGACGAGCGTTCCCTCGCGAAGAGGATCGGCGAGGTCCTGGACGCCCCGGCGAACCCGGAATCGCTCCACGAGCGGGCGTCTTGTTTTTCCGAGCGGGCGTCCCTGGACGCGTGGGAAGCGCTCTTCTTCGAGCTGGGGTTCCCTTCCCCCTATGAAAGCAGTTCGTCGAAGAGCGCGCCGTAGGCCTCGATACAGTTTTTCTCGGAGAAGAAGGCCGCCCGATCGCGGAGAGACTCCGCCGGAAAGGGGTGTTCGAGCGCCCGGAGCATCGCCTCGGCGAGGGCTTGAACGTCGCCGACAGGCACCAGCGTCCCGTATTTCCCCCCCTCCAGGATCTCGTCCGGCCCGCTCCTGCAGTCGGTCGAGACGACGGTCGTCCCGCAGGCGAGCGCCTGGACGAGGCTTCCCGGCAGCCCCTCGTGTTTCGAGGACATCACGAAACAGTCGGCCCGTTCGACGTAAGGGAAGGGATTGCGGACGAAGCCCGGCATCGAGATGTCCGTCCGCAGCCCCAGCTCGTCGACCAGTTCTTCCAGGTGGGGCCTTGACTCCCCCTCGCCCAGGACGACGAGGCGGCAGGGGACTTTCTTTCGCACGAGGGCGAAGGCGCGGAACATGTCCGGGTAGTTTTTCAGCTCCGACAGCCGCCCCACCGCGATGAAATTCGGCCGGTCGACGGCGAGCAGCGCCTGGCTCGCGGGCTCCTTTCGCATGGCCTCGAACGTCTCCGAGATCACGGGGTTGTATATGACCCTGAGCTGCTCCCGCCGGGCGAGCCCTGTCGCGGCGAGATCGTCCGCCACGCCGTGGGAGACCGCGACGATCCTCTCCGCATTCCTGTAGAGAAACCGGGACAGGGCCGTCGTGAGTTTGGAGAGGACCCCGCCTCTTTCGGCCATGAAGCCGGAGAAGAACGTCCTCTCGCTGATCACGATCCTGGCGGGGTAGCGCATGATCGCATGAAGACCCAGGACCCAGTTGTTGATGAGGGCCGTCACCACGATATCCGGCGACGCGCTTTTCATGTACCGGTGCAACGCACGGGGGATGTGCCGCTGCCGTCCGGCGGAAAGGTCCACGAGCGGCGCCGTGACCTCGCAGCGATAGACGCCGTCCGCGTGGAGTGCCGTGACGAGGGTCGCGTCGAATCCTTCCCTCGCGAGGCCGTTCGCGAGCTGGATCATGGAGCGCTCCGCTCCTCCCTGATCCAGGGTGGGGATGACGACGGAGATCGTGGGTTTATGGGTGGGCGAGTTCACCTTTTCACTTGGGTGTCGCATGCCGCATCGTTGAGAACGGAGCGACCGTGTAAAGCGCTTTTCCGCTGGTCCCTTTCGAGTCCGATGTTTTTCATCGGGGATTCCGTTCTTCTGTCAGTTTGTTCGGCCACTTCCGGCCGGTGTGGCGTAGATCAGCGCGTGACGATACCAGGGGCGTCCTCCGCCCTGCGGCGTCATGACGAGAGGACTCGCGGTGAGGGTATACCCGTTTTCACGCAGAAAGTCCGAGATGCGTTCGTAATCGTGCGGGTAGTGATATGTACATACCAACAGATCGGGGCGCAGCCGCGCGAGGGTTTCCCTCGCGCCGTGCAGGGCGGAGTACTCCGCTCCTTCGATGTCCATCTTGATCATCGATATCTTTTCGATCCCCTTCGCTCTCACGAACTCGTCGAGGGTGATCGTGGGAACGGTGATTTTTTTCACGCCACCCCCGATCCTGTCGCCCGCCATCGTCGAACCGTCCAGATCGTCGTCCAGGTAAAAGTCGGCCTCGCCGGTCTTGTCGCCGACCGCGTAATTGCATATCTCTGCCCTATCTCCTTCCACGTCCTCCTTCAAAGTCATGGCAAGCGATGTGCACAGGGTGGGAAACGGCTCGAAGGAGTAGACCTTTGCGACCCTTCCCCGCAGCATCAGGGAAAACAGTCCTTCGCAGGCTCCCAGGTCGAAGACGACGTCGTCTTTTTGGGGAGTGTAGAAGCGAAAGTAGTTGTCGGGGCCGTCGTCCCTCATCGAAAGATAGCAGGAGCGGATCTGGTCGTGAGGAAAGTCGACGGGCCAGAATATGTTGTGGCCGTCGATGCGGATCACGACGAAGTCGTCGTCGGCCCGCACCACGCTCTCTTCCGGCAGCGGACGTTTGTCGGTCCCCGAGAGCAGGCGGAGTTTTTGTACCGGATACTCCAGCAGATGTTCCCGAACGAGGGCAGCCCAGGAGACATGTGGTTCCTGCCCGGCCAGTTTCGCAAAGAAGGAACCCAGACGAAGCCTCAGAAAGAATGAAAAAGCACCGCTCAACGTAGAAAGCCTCCCATCTCATGCAAGAACGCGTCCGTTTGTAATTGTAACACGAGTCGTCTTCCCGCCTTTCCTACAAAAATCCCTCGCCGAGCGGCCAGGAGCTCGGGACGGCGATCTGTTTGAAGACCTGCAGGGCATAGCGGTCCGTCATGCCGGAGATACGGTCTGCGGCACCCTGCGGGGAGTCTCCGAGTTCCTCGATCGCGTAGCGGAAGAGCGTCCTCATCACGTGGGCGACCTTCGGCTCCTCTTTTTTGATGGCCTCGTTCGAATAGACCGAGACGTATAGAAAGTGGCGAAGCCTCTCGATCTGTTTCAGAAAGGGGCCGCTGAACGAGATCGTTCCTTCACGGCTCTCGCGGACCACGTCGCGGACCAGTGCATCGATGCGCTCGCCGTGGGAACCTCCCAGGGTCTCGACGATTTCGGAGGGGATGTCCTCCGGTTTCAGGAGGCCGGCGCCGATGGCGTCGTCGAGGTCGTGGTTGAGATACGCGATCGAATCGGAGACGCGCACGACCCACGCCTCCAGGGTGGAGGGATTTTCGAGATGGAATCCGTCGTGGACGTCGACCTGTCCCTTCGAGTGTTGGACGATCCCCATTCGGACCTCCCAGGTCAGGTTGAGGCCAGCGCCGTTTTTTTCCAGGCAGTCCACCACGCGAAGGCTCTGTGAGGCGTGATGGAAGCCGGGCAGGCCGAGCTCCGTGACGAGGTCGCGGAGGCTGCGCTCTCCCATGTGTCCGAAGGGAGTATGCCCGAGGTCGTGCCCGAGCGCGATCGCCTCGGTCAGGTCCTCGTTGAGGTCGAGCGCCCGCGCGATTGTCCGCGCGATCTGAGAGACCTCGAGCGTATGCGTGAGGCGGGTGCGTGGATGGTCGCTCTCGGGGAGCAGGAGGACCTGGGTCTTGTGTTTGAGGCGCCGGAATGAGCGGCTGTGCAGAATGCGGTCCCGGTCTCTCTGAAAGACCGTCCTCAGCGGGCAGGGGGTCTCTTCCCTCTTTCGTCCTCTGCTGCGGGCGGCGGGGCACGCATAGGGCGAAAGCCGCTCGAGCTCTCTTTTCTCCCACCTCTCCCGTATCGTCGTGTCGTCGTCTTTTGTGTTCTTCAATCGTCCGCTTCTTTCCCTTTGTCTCTGTCTTTATCCCGTTTTATCACGATCTCTTCAATCACGCCGCGGCCTTTGAACACCCTGATTTTCGCAAGCGCCTGGCCGTGCCGGACGGCCTCCTCCAGCTCCCGTCCCGTCCCCTCCGGCACGTAGTAGGCGCCGAGTCCGTAGTCGCAATGGATCGTATTCGAGGAGAAATAGGTAACGCGCCCCTTGAGATAGAGCCCGCTCTTGGGCCTGTCGGTCGAGGCGCCGGATATCTTCGCGACGCCGGAGGGGTTTCGCTCCAGCGCTACGTACAGGGTGCCGCCTTTACGCAGCTCGGAGAAAGAGGCCTTCGGAGCTTTCGGCACGGTCGATATCCGGTAGGAGAGGGCAACGTAATCACCGCGCAGGATATCCCTTGGGTCGACCGGAACGGTCTCGAGGAGTATCTCTTCCCCCATGTGCAGGACGGCGAAATTGGCGAACGGCTGATACAGGAGAACGAGCAGGGGAAGGGACGCGATCGCGATGTATTTGAGAAGACGTTTTGCGCGGGAGGAGAGCGGCTTAAGCGTCATGGTCTTTCTCTCCTCTCTTTGTCGCTCTTTTGCCCAGGCGTCTGTACAGATAGGTCGTCCCCAGGAGAATCACGCCGGCGGAGGTGAAGAAGAGGGACTTGGACATGAAGCTGTAGAACATGTCGAAGTACCACCGCATGAGAAGCGCGAAGAGGAAGACCAGTGCGATCATGGAGTCCCGTCCGCCTCTTGCCGTCCTGTAGGTCAGGTAAGCGCCGATCCACAGAGTGACCGCGACGGGGCCGACGGTAGTGGGTCCTATCCATGCGCCGCCGCCCCATCTCCAAAGAGGCGGAAACGTCAGGGCGAGCCCGGAGACGCCGGTGAGAACGAGTCCCTGCACGTCCAGCTTGAACGACTGGAGCCGTAGCCCCATGAGGCTCGCGATTGCTCCGGAGATCAAAAGCCCGAGGAAAAAGAAAAGATAGGGCGTCTCGGACGGCGTACTGAACGCCATAAGCCATGCAAGAATCCACGCAAGCCAGTTTGCGAGGAATAAATTGCCGAAGAAGAGGCGGGTGGTTCTTTTCGCGGGGTCCGCCCGATGGATCGCCCAGGCGGAGCCGACGATCAGAATCAGAAGGAAAAGAGGCGGCCAGGGTCGAAAGAGAATCGAGGGATTGAGGGACAACATCCTCGTTGACAGGAAGTAATCGTGCGGGTATCGCAAATACAGCAGATTCACGTAGAACAGGGAGACTGTGTCGTAGAGGAGGTAGACGGGGAGGTTTCTGGCCAGGAGGAACGTCGGCGTATAGGCGAAGAGCCAGACGAAGAGCAGGTCCTTCAGGTCGCCCCTGATGTGGAACGCCTGGGAGATCAACACCGTGCCGCCCATCAGGAGAAAACCGGAGAAGAACAGAAGAGCGCCCGCCTCCGTGGGGCGCCGCCGGGATTCCAGCAAGTACGCCGCCAGAACCGAGGTGCCGTAGGCCGCGATGATCGTGACGATCCTGAACCACCGCGGTACATGAAACCAATTCGCCGCGATGAAGCTCAGGATGCCGAGCCCGATCAGCAGAACCCCCACGACCACGATGGCGAGCATTTGTCTTCCGACGACGGTATAGCCGTCGAGGATCGCCTTTCTCTGCTCCGCAGCGATGAATCCGCGCTGAACCCATTCGTTCGACTCGTTCGACAGGAAGTCGTATCCCCTCCGCGAAATTCTGCGTATGGCGTATCACCTCAAAATCCCGGGAGGCCGGGAGTTTTGCATCCATTTCATCATTTTTTCATTATACCACATACCACAGAGCTTCTGCGATTGCAACGACCGTCTCCGCGGGGGAAGGAAGGTATCCGGCGATCCTCCGTGTATTGGCTTCCGGCGCTCTTCTTGTGGACCCCCTGGCGCGCGAAAGAACGAAATCTCGTTTTATGCCGATATCGTGTATTGACTTTTGGTGAATCCGTCGTAAGCTTTAATAAGTAATAAAGTAATCTTGTTACACTTACTTCGCTCGGCCCGTCCTTCGCCCGAAGGTGGTTTTTCTTATTTCCCGACGATCACGCTCATCTGCCAGGCGCCGAGCCGGATGTCCTTTCTTGCACGAGGAGGTGATAGCGGAGCCGTCTTTGTCTTGATCCGGTTTTGTCGTTTTTGCGCGCGAGCTTCCGGTCTTCGTTTTCTCGATCTGTCTTGGAAAGGAGAATGGGCCATGAAAAAAGCCAAGCTTCAGGAAAAGTACGGTCTGTTTATCGACGGAGCGTGGAGGGATGCCTCCGACGGAGAGACGTTCAAGACGACCTGTCCCGCAAACGGCGAGGAGCTCGCCGTCTGTGCCGAGGCGACGAAGGCGGACGTCGACGCCGCGGTCGACGCCGCCTGGAAGGCGTTTCGATCCTGGAAGAAGGTGGAGCCGGCCGAGAGAGCGGACATCTTACTGAAAATCGCCGATATCATCGACGAGAACAAGGATCACCTCGCCCTCGTCGAGTCGCTCGACAACGGCAAGCCGATACGGGAGACGACCGCGGTAGACGTACCCTTCAGCTCCGACCACTTCCGTTACTTCGCCGGAGCGATTCGCACGGAGGAGGGCAGCGCCTACATGCTCGGGGAGAACACCCTCTCCCTGATCCTCCGGGAGCCGATCGGCGTGGTCGGACAGATTGTCCCCTGGAATTTCCCGTTCCTCATGGCGGCCTGGAAGCTCGCTCCCGTTCTCGCGGCCGGCTGCTGCACCGTCTTCAAGCCTTCGAGCTACACGTCGCTCAGCGTTCTGGAGCTCGCGCGGCTGATCGCCCCCGTGCTCCCCAAGGGTGTGTTCAACGTCGTCACCGGAAAGGGATCGCGTAGCGGGCAGTATATTCTGGACCACCCCGGATTCCGCAAACTCGCCTTCACCGGCTCCACCGAGATCGGCTGCTGTGTGGCCGACGCCGCCGCGAAGCGCTTGATCCCGTCGACCCTGGAATTGGGCGGAAAATCGGCCAACATCTACTTCCCCGACTGCAAGTGGGACATGGCGATGGACGGCCTGCAGCTCGGGATCCTCTTCAACCAGGGACAGGTCTGCTGCGCCGGGTCGAGGGTCTTCGTGCACGAGGACATCTACGACCGGTTCGTGAAGGAGGCCGTGGAGGCTTTCGACAGGGTGAAGGTCGGCATGCCCTGGGAGGCGGAGACCCAGATGGGCTCTCAGATCTACGAGGAGCACCTGCAGAGCATCCTCAAGTACATCGAGGAGGGGAAGAAGGAGGGGGCCAAGGTCGCCTGCGGCGGAGAACGACTGGCGAATGGCGATTTTGCCAAGGGCTGCTTCATGAAGCCGACCCTGCTGGTCGACGTGAAGAACAATATGAAGGTGGCCCAGGAGGAGATCTTCGGCCCCGTCGCCGTCATCATTCGCTTCAAGACGGAGGAAGAGGTCATCGAGATGGCGAACGACAACGCCTACGGCCTCGGCGGCGCCGTGTGGACCCGCGACATCAACCGGGCGATTCGCGTCTGCCGCGGCATCGACACCGGGCGCATGTGGGTCAACACGTACAACGCCATCCCCGCGGGGGCTCCCTTCGGCGGCTACAAGGCGTCCGGCATCGGACGGGAGACGCACAAGGTCATTCTGGAGCACTACACGCAGATGAAGAACATCATGATCAACCTCGCCGAGAGCCCGTCGGGCTTCTATCCCGGGAAGTAGAACGAACACCCCAAACGGCAGGAGACGGACCCACCCGCCAGAGTGGGTCCGTCTCCTCGCCGACC
>DAIPHL010000016.1:0-22620 GCA_036771375.1 Synergistaceae bacterium
GGTCGGCGCGAGAAAGTCCATCACCTGCCTGAGCAGCCCCGCCGCGCTGTTTTTGTTCTCGGGCGAAACCGGGACGGCGCCGAGCGTCCGGATCAGGGTCGCAAAGAGCGGAACCCGAAAGAGACCATCCCACGCGACGAAGCGGAGGGCCCTCGGGAAGACCGTTCCAATGGCGGGCGGGTCGAGGTAGCTCGCGTGATTCGACGCCAGGATCACCGAACCGCCCGCCGGAAGCGACGCGAGAAATCGCTCGAGCTCTTCCATTCCCCGGACGCGGAGGCGATGAAAGAGCAGAAAGTAAATGCGAAACAGCACCTGGACGAGCCGGTAGAACATGTTCGAAGACACCCCGCACGTTGCTTTCGTAAATGTATCACGTATAAAGTATTGTACATCATTCGTCAATGGATGAACCGGTCTTTTTCAAAAGAGATCGGGAAATCGTCTGTTATAATATTTTACTGCAAGCGGAGTCTTGCGGTATTTTCCGCGCGATTTTTTGCGCAGAGGGGATGCTTTTGGATGTCGGCTTTCAACAACTTCGGTTCGCAGCAGTGGCTGGCCGGCCTTTTACTCTCCCTGCCCGCCGTGCTGTGGGCTCTTTCCTTCCACGAATTCTGTCACGGTTGGGTGGCGTACAGGATGGGCGACAGGACCGCCGCCCATCAGGGAAGGCTCTCGCTCAATCCTCTCGACCATCTCGATCCGATCGGTACCCTGATGCTGATCCTTTTTCGCTTCGGCTGGGCGAAACCGGTTCCGATCAACAGCCGGTACTTCAAAAATCCCCGCCGGGGAATCGTCCTGGTGAGTCTGGCGGGGTCCGGGGGCAACTTTTTGACGGCGCTGGTCTGCGGGGTGTCGATCAATCTCTTTCCCAATCTTCTCCTGGGCCACTGGGCATTGAGGGAGTTCATGATCAACATGCTCTGGATCAACGTCGGACTCGGCGTCTTCAACCTGATTCCCATCCCCCCGCTCGACGGTTCGAAGGTGCTCGCCATGTTCCTTCCCCCCCGCGCGATGAACGGGTTTTTCTTTCTGGAACGGTACGGAATGCCGATCATCCTGATCCTGGTGGTGTTCGGTGTGATTCAGGCGATCATGACGCCGATCAGCCTTTTCCTGGTAAATCTCTTTTTGTTCAGGTTCTAGCGCATCCTCCGGCGGATGCAAACGGATTAGGATAGGGGGTTATTTGTGTTGAAGGTTCTTCTCACCAACGACGACGGAGTGATCTCCACCGGGATACAGACGATGGCGAAGCTTTTGTCGTACAAGAACCGGCTTTCGATCGTGATCGCCCCGGACAGGGAACGGAGCGGGATGGGACATGCGATGACCGTCTCCAGGCCCGTTCGGATCCATCCCCTCGACCCCGGGCTCTTCAGCCAGGACGTGCCCGCGTACTCCTGCGACGGGACCCCGACCGACTGCGTATCCATCGGACTGGAGCTGCTCTTCCCGAACGCCGATTTCGTCGTCTCCGGCATCAACCAGGGGCCCAACCTGGGAGACGACGTGACCTACTCCGGCACGGTCTGCGCGGCGATGGAGGGGGTGATCCTCCGGCGTCCTTCCATCGCGGTCTCCCTCTGCTGTGGCCCGGACGACAGCGTCCGCCACAACATGAGCGCCGCGATCGTGACGATGGCCGTGCTCGACTATCTGGAGGAGACGAAGCTTCCCGAGGACGTCCTTCTCAACATCAACGTTCCGAACGAGCCCATCAAGAAGATCGGGGGGTTCCGGCTCACGCGGCGGGGAATCCGCCGCTACGCGGACAAGTTCACCTATCTGAAGGATCCGCACGGAAAGGACTGTTACTGGATCGCCGGTCGAATCGACGACGAACACGAAGAGGGAAGCGACGTCTCGGCGGTGCGCGACGGCTATGTCTCCGTAACCCCCATCGGGATGGACATGACCCACTACGGCCTCCTCTCGGAGATGAAAACATCCGGCGTCGAGGAACGCCTCACCGGCGCCCTGGGCCGATAGGTTCGGGATTGGCCGGCGAATGCTTGACAAAAGATATTTAACGGGTATAATTTGCCAAGCGGGGAAATGGATTTTTTCCCACTATGTACATTGACAATCGGAACCCCTGGACAGACACATTCACCGACGCTCGCGACTCCATGAAGACCCCGGACGACAAAGAAAGGAGGTGCACGACCCCCGTGTCAAAAAGGGAGAGTGGAGATAAGAGACGGCCGCAGGAGATCCGGAAGGGACGGCAAGGCAAGACGAAGGAAACAAGGAGACTTCGACGATCGCTTTGACTCGCCCCCCGTGAGGTTCCGAGGTCGTGCAACAGGCAACGAAAACCAACATACGACCAAGGGGGTTGTACATTATCATGAAAAAGTTTCTCATCGCCGTAGCCGTTGTGGCTATGGTTGCGCTTGCGGTCCCCGCAATCGCAGCGACGAACCCGTTTATGGATGTGCCCGCGAGCCATTGGGCATATGATGCAGTGGCACAGCTTGCTTCCCGTGGCGTCATCTCCGGTTATCCGGATGGCTCTTACAAGGGAGCCCAGCCGGCCACCCGTTACGAGATGGCTTCCGTGGTGGCCCGCGCTCTCGCGAAGGTCGACATGGAGAAGGCCAGCAAGCAGGATCTCGAGCTCCTCAAGAAACTCGTTCTCGAGTTCAAGGACGAGCTTGATGCGCTCGGCGTGAAGGTCGACAAGATCGACGAGCGCCTCAAGGTCATCGAGAAGGATCTCGGCGGCTGGAGCCTCGCCGGACAGCTGCGTTTCGACGCGAGGTTCGCGCAGGATTCCGACAAAGAGTGGTATGACGACGACGTGACCTATCCCGGCGACAACGAGTTCGACCTCAATCAGTACCGCATCTGGCTGAAGAAGCGCATCGACGAGAACACGAACTTCACCGCGCGTATTGGCTCCCGGGGCGGCAACGACGCCAAGAGGAACATGACGTGGGATCAGTACTACGTGACCACGAAGCTTCCCTACGACATCAAGATGACCGTAGGCCGCGCGCCGTTCGACTGGGAAGACGACCTGGGCCTCTACAACGACAACGACGCCTGGTTCGGCGACTGGACGCTCAACATGTTCCGGTTCGAGAAGGATTGGGGCGTTGCCAACCTGAAGCTCGTCATCGCCCGCGCCAATGATGACGGCGACATAATCCCCACCGTGCCCACCAGCGGTATCGAGCACTTCCTGATCGCCGGACTCGCCAACTTCAACTTCACCGAGCAGTTCCGCGGCGGTCTGATGGCCTACTACTTCTTCGCCGATGAAGAAGTTCCCGTGGCTGTCGGCAGCCTTGTCGAGTCCGACACCGATCTCGGGACCTACGGCGCGTACCTCGCGTTCGCGTTCACCCCGGCGATCGAGCTGAAGGGTCTCTACTACTACCAGACCCAGGGCGACACGATCGCCAGGGCCATGAGCGGACGGGCCGTCGGCTTCGACGACACCGCCAACGCGTGGAAGGTCATGCTCGACGTCAAGCAGGAAGCGTTCAAGTTCACCAGCCTCTGGCTCGAGTACGGCCAGATGGACAACAACTTCGTCAGCAACGAGCACCTGGACAGCGGTCTCGTCCCCGGCTTCGAGGCCGCGGGCTACGGTGCCGTTGTGTACAGCGGTCTCGGCGCTTCCCTGCTCGCGAACATGCCGCTCAACATGAACACATCCAAGATCTACGGTGGTTCTGCGAACCAGCAGTGGAACGACAAGTGGAGAACCTACCTCCGTTACTACGCGGTGGACTTCGACACGACCGGTATCGACAACGCCACCAACTGGACCGTTGGCGTAGGCTATCAGTACACCCCGGCGATCAGCTTCGAGCTCGCCTATGACAAGATCGACTACGGCGATCGCAACCCCGCCGGTTTCCGCAACGGCGACGACAACGCGATTCGCTTCCGTACCTTCGTGAAGTTCTAATTTATCCGGAACCGAGCGAAAGGACACAGAAGCAAGGGTAACAAGTAACGTAAGCACCACCATTCTGCTCCCGTAAGGAGAGGGCCAGCGTGCCCTCTCCTTTTTTTTGCGTTTTCGCGGAGTATTCTCTTATGACCGCAACCTCGTGACGACCTCCGGCAGGTGACGTGCAAGATCCGAAGGGCGAAAGGACGTGGCGTTTTGGGCCATCCATCACAGCGACGACCGGGAACGTCGATTGCCTGTATCCGGACGGGCCGGTCTCTTTGGCCGGGTCGGGAGGATATGACGGAGATGCTCGGGGGTGTGCGCGATTTATCGAAGATCGGCGCGGTTTCGTCGAGGCAATGGTTCCTGTGAACGCCGGATGCCTGTGCCGGATTCAGGCGGTGTAAGCCGGCCACGGGGGGGGGGGACGAATCCCCATGAAGAAGCTGGATGAGGGTATCATGTTAACCGGTTGACGGAAATTGCCGGATGGAGACCGATTTTGTGCTTTTGTGCGATCCCGGCGGTATCCCGCTCTTTTGCTCACAGCGCCAAGAGTTCGCCCGGGTTGTGTATGATGTGGTCGGCTCCGTTTTGCAGGAGCTCCTCGGCGTCTCGAAAGCCCCACGTGACGCCGACCGCGGTGCAGCCTGCGCTCTTCGCCGCTCTCATATCCATGCCGCTGTCACCCGCCAGGATGCAGCGTTCGAGGGGGAGGCCGAGGACGTCGGCCGTGCGAAAGAGCATGGCCGGATCGGGTTTCAGAGGAAGATTCCCGCCGCCGATGATGAAATCGAAGGGGTTCTCGCCGAACCGAGCGGACCTGCCGAAGAACCTTTCTACGGCGAAGCGGACCTGGCTCTCCGGCTTGTTCGACACGACCGCGGCTTTGACGCCTCTTTGTCGAAGCGCAAGCAGCATCTCCGGGATTCCATCGTACGGTCTCGTCAGTGCGCAGGCGCGTTCGGCGTCGCGTGCCATGTAGATCTCCCTGAGTGCCTCGATCTCCTCGGGGGTCCTCCGTCCCTCGGGGAGGATGCGCTTCATCAGGACGAGTACGCCGTCTCCGACGAACTGCCTGTATCGCTCGGTCTCGTGTGTCGGACAGCCCCTTTGCGAAAGCGCGTAGTTGGCGTTCGCCGCAATGTCGCCGAGGGTGTAGAGGAGCGTTCCGTCCAGGTCGAAGAAAAACGCTTCGAAGGTGCCCGGCATCCCGGAGAACCTCAATCGGAGAGGGGGCCCCTGGAGATCGGGAAGAAGATCTTCAAGTGGGTCACGTCCTTCAGGGCGTCGTCCATGCGTCCCTTCACGATCGGGAGCTTCCCCCATTTTCCGCCTTTTATCCGAGCCAGCACGAGGGGTTTCCTGCCGTAGGTCGACCAGATGTCCCAGAGCTTCTCCCCTCGAGAAGGGCCCGGAATCAGGGCTCCGGCGAAGAGCGGGGATGTGCCTCCCAACATGGACACGCCGTCCGGCGGTCCCAGGATCATCCACTGCGTCATCTTCCACACGTTCTGCATCTCCTTGGATTTGAGGGCGTGATCCCACGGAACGATCTGGAATCCGCCGATCTCGCCACGGGGAGATGTGCTGATGTCGATGACGCCGGAGTGGTTTGCACGAACTCTTCCCGGGTCCTGGAAAAGGGTTCCCTCGAAGCGTCCGGTGCCTCCTACCGGGCGAATGACGCGGGCGACGAGGAGAGCCCCTCCCCGTTCGCTCCAGGCCGTTACGCGTCCGCCGGGTCTGTTTTCGATCTCCACGGCATAGGGGATGTCTTTTTCATAGACCCGGAACACGAGGGAACTGTCCGGTTCGGGCAGTCTGTCCGACGGGAGCGGGTGCAGCGTGCCGTCGCCTGTCTCCAGAAAGACGGGGGTTCCGACCGGTGGAGCCCAGGCTCCGAAGAACTTTGTGCCGGCCTGCGCGTCGAGCACGATCGCGGCCCCTGCGCCGGCGGCCGGTGCGATCGTCTCGGCCGGAATCACGCTCATGGTTCGCCCCTTCCCGGATTCGACGCTCATGAGGATATGAACCGCGTTGACGGCGGATGCCGTCACGCTTCCCGGCCTGCCCCACGCGCTGGCGGTGTAACTTGGCCAACGGGTTTTCTCCGGCAACCTGACGACGTGTCCCAATGTGTGTACGTCGCCGGAGGCGGGTATCGCCACGGCTTCGCCTCCTTCGGTGAACGGGATCCTGATCTCGTACAACAGGTCGGAGGGCTCCTCCGCGGATGCCTTCTCCAAAGGGAAGCGGAAGAGAAGGGACGGGGCGAGCAGAAGGAAGAAGAGGGCGCGAAAAGACGTTCTCGTTTTCATGAGCGGAATACCTCCATACAAAGGGTCAAAAGCCCAAAACGCCGGACAGGGTGCGCACGATCTCATCCGTTGACGGCCATACGAGCGGAGCGAACCAGACCGCCCAGACGTTCGAGAGAGCATGAAAGAGCGTTGACGTGGAGATGTTTCCGTGCCTCTCCCGAAGGAAGCCCATGACGCAGCCGGGGAAAAAGACCGCCAGCAGGAAGGGGACGCGCGCAACAAAAAGGTGTGAGGCGGCGAAGAGGGCGCTCGTGGTGACGATCGCTCCGGCCGCTCCCATACGCCGCCTCAAAAGAGGCTGTATCCAACCACGGAAGAAGACCTCTTCGATGATCGCCGCGGCGATCCCGGCCGAAGCGATGTGAAGGGTCCGTCCGAGGGAGCTCTGTCTAGGAAGTCCCTCCCAGGGCCAGTGGAGTGCAAGAAGCGTGAGAGGAGCAAGTACGCAGAACGTCACGGCGAGACACTCGAGGAGATCGCGTCTTCGGAACTTCCACGACAGCCCGAAGGTTTCGGGGTCCTCATGCTTGCGGCGGCACCATAGAAAGGGGACGTAAATCATGGCGACGCCGGCCAGAGCCGGCAGAATTCCCTTGATCATGTCGATCGTTCTGTCATGCGCCGGTTTTTATCTGTCGAGGCAGTCGAAGCATGTACCGTAGTGGAAGACCTCCGTGACGTCGATCGACGCGATGCCGCTTCCCGGCTCGACGTGTCTTGGCCGGTCGAAGTCGACGGGCGTATCCATGAGCTTCCGACATTTTTTGCACATGAAGTGTCCGTGCGGCGCCATGTTGGGATCGAAGTACACCTTTTTTTCGTCTATCGAGAGGATGCGCAGCAGAGAAGCCTGTGCGAGCAGCTGAGCGGTGCTGTACACCGTGGCGATCGAAAGCGTGGGATGGTCCGGTTTGAGTTCCAAGAACAACTGCTCCGCGGAAGGGTGATCGCTCCTGCCCTGAAGAGATTTCATGATCGCGACCCTCTGTGTGGTGATCTTGGCTCCCGCACTTTGCAGCAGTTTGATTCCGTCATAGGTACTGAGCATCTCCCCGACTCCTTGCCATGAGAAGTTGTGAACATTTTACATTCACGTCAGAGTATAGCAAGAAGGCCGATTTGGCACAACATTTTTTGTAAAATTCCACATATTAAAAAAAGGAAAATTTACGGGAGGCCGAAGCCTCCCGTTTCATCTCAGTCGTTCATGATCTCCTTTTCTTTTTCGGCGAGGACCACGTCGATTTTCTTGATGGCTTCGTCCGTCAGATCCTGGATCTCCTTCTGGTATTTTTTCAGCTCGTCTTCGCTGATCTTGGAGTCCTTTTCGAGCTTTTTGAAGCAGTCGACGATCTCCCTGCGGATGTTCCGCGTCGCGATTCGGGCGTCCTCGGCGTATTTGTTGACGAGTTTTGTCAGCTCGGCCCGGCGCTCCCTCGTGAGCTCCGGCAGGGTGAGCCGTATCGTCTCGCCGTCGGGTTGCGGGTTTATGCCGAGAGGGGAGGCCTGGATGGCTTTTTCGACCGCTTTCAGGGCGGTCTTGTCCCACACCGTGATGACGATTTGGCGGGGTTCCGATATGTTCACGGTGCCCATCTGTTTCAGTGGTGTCACCGTGCCGAAATAGTCCACCTTGATGTCCTCGACGAGGGCTGGATGCGCCCGGCCGGTTCTCACTCCGGCGTATGTGCCCTTCAGGTGTTCCAGCGCCTTGCCGGAGCGATTTTTCAGATCTTTGATCAGCGTTTGCGGCATGCCAACCACTCCTTGTCGTCGTTCTTCTTTACGATACGACGGAGCCGATTTGTTCTCCGTCAAGCAGAAGCCTGGTCAAGTTGTCCTTTTGCAGCACGTTGAAGACGAGGATCGGCATTTTGTTGTCCATACACAGAGACATGGCTGCCGTGTCCATGATCCGAAGCTGCATCCGCAGGGCGTCCATGTAGCCTACCACGGGCAGGAGCTTTGCGTCCGGGAACTTCACCGGATCCCTGTCATATATACCATTTACCTTGGTCGCTTTCAAGAGGCAATTCGCGTTTATTTCCGAGGCTCGAAGCGCCGCGGTCGTGTCGGTGGAGAAGAAGGGGGAG
Organism: Synergistaceae bacterium; assembly: GCA_036771375.1. Classification (GTDB taxonomy): domain Bacteria; phylum Synergistota; class Synergistia; order Synergistales; family Synergistaceae; genus DAIPHL01. Next base: position 8,340 of record DAIPHL010000016.1, read on the forward strand.
CCGGTTCCGGCGGCGAAGATGACGATTCGGCCTTTTTCAAGATGCCGCAGGGCGCGCCTTCGTATGTACGGTTCCGCGATCGACCTCATCTCGATCGCGGTCTGCACCCTCGTAGGGACGCCCAGGCGTTCGAGGGAATCCTGAAGCGCGAGAGCGTTGATGACCGTGGCCAGCATCCCCATGTAGTCCGCCTGCACTCGCTCCATGCCCCGGTCGATCTCCTGGATGCCGCGGATGAAGTTCCCTCCGCCGACCACCATCGCGATCTCGACGCCTTCTTTCGCCACGATCGCGATCTGTTCGCAGATTCCGTTGATCTCGGCGTAGTTCAGACCGGAGCGCTCACCTCCCGCAAGCACCTCTCCGGAGAGTTTCAACAGCACTCGTTTGTACGGTCTTGCCATGCTCTGCACCTCGCTGTGAAAAGGTCAGCAAAAAGGCGAGGAATCTTCCTCGCCTCCGTTCGATCGTTCTAGTTTCCGATCGCAAAGCGCGCCATTCTGCGGACGACGATATTCTCTCCCATTTTTGCGATCTCCGCCACGATGAGGTCCTTCACCTTGACCTTGGGATCTCGGATGTAGTTTTGCTCGACAAGACAGTTGTCCGCGTAAAAAGCGGCGACCTTGCCGTCTGCGATCTTGTCCAGGATGTGGGCGGGTTTGCCCTCTTCGAGGGCCTGCTTGCGGTATATCTCCTTCTCGCGCTCCAGCTCCTCGGCCGGGACGTCCTCCGGGGTGATGTACAGGGGGTTCGTCGCCGCCACCTGCATACACAGCTCGTGTCCGAGATGGGCGAATTCGTCGGTGCGCGCGACGAAATCGGTCTCGCAGTTCAGCTCGAGAAGCACGCCGATCTTACCGTTCGTATGGATATAGCTGAACACGAGCCCCTGCGAGGCTTCGCGTCCCGCCTTCTTGGCGGCCTTGGCGAGGCCTTTTTCGCGGAGGTAGTCCACGGCCTTCTCGACGTCTCCACACTCCTTCAGTGCGTTTTTGCAGTCCATCATGCCCGCGCCGGTACGGGCCCTCAGTTCCTTTACGGCGTCAACGTTTACGCTCATCACTGTGACTCCTTCCAGCCTTTGCGCTCTTCGATCTCCTGGTTCACGACCCGCTCGCCGACCTCGGCGTAGGCGTCGTGAAGCTTCTCTCTGCTTTCGATCAGCTCTTCCTCGGAGAGAGGCTCGTTCCGCTCCGTCTCCTCTTCTTGCGGTTCGGGAGCCCCGTCCACCCCCTGGCGCCCTTCGATGAAAGCGCTCGCCATGAGATTGACGATCAATTCGATCGCTCTGATGGCGTCATCGTTGCCGGGGATGGGATAGTCGATCACCTCGGGATCGCAGTTCGTGTCGACGATCGCAATCACGGGAATCCCCAGTTTGCGCGCCTCCAGTACGGCGATCGCCTCCCTGCGCGGATCGATCACGAAGAGCGCATCGGGAACCTCCCGCATCTCCTTGATGCCGGAGAGCGCCTTTTCGAGTTTTTCCTTCTCCTTACGGAGCTGGACGACCTCTTTTTTGGGGTATTTGTTGATCGAACCGTCCTCGTCCATCTTCTCGAGTTCGATCATGCGGTTGACGCGTTTGCGTATCGTCGCGAAGTTGGTGAGAAGGCCGCCGAGCCATCTCTGGTTGATGAAAAACTGGCCGGAACGGATCGCTTCGTCGCGGATGGGATCCTGTGCCTGTCGTTTCGTCCCGACGAAGAGAAGGCTGCCGCCGTTCTTCGAGACCTCTCTCACGAAATCGTATGCGCGCTCGAGGCCCTTCACGGTTTTTTGAAGGTCGATGATATAGATGCCGTTTCTCTCCGTAAAGATATACGGCCTCATCTTCGGGTTCCACCGCCGGGTCTGATGACCGAAGTGGACGCCGCACTCCAACAGCTGCTTCATGTTGACTACGCCCAATACAAACGCCTCCTTGTGTTTTTCCCTCCGCGGGACTCCTCCTGCCGGTTCATCGACCGAGACAAACACGGTCGACAACAAACCAACAGTCCCCCCGCGTGTGTGTTAAGGGTATGCAAGACGCAAAGAAGCTTATCATTTTTAGTGATTTTCCGCAAGTCCCGCGATCGCCTCGATGTTACAATTTCGGTGAAGGATCTTTCCCACAGCCTTCTCCGGGAAGAGGAGTGATTCGAATGTCCATTTCGAACGGTGCGAAAAACAGGGGAGGAGGACGCGGGCGCATCGGGAGCGTCGGTGTGGTCTTCATCGTGTTCCTCTCGGCGGTGATCATCTTGGGTGCCCTTGGCGTTTACGCCTTCAACAGCCCGCGGGTCCGAATCGGTATTTTGGACAGAAAATTGAATAAAATGAGCGGATACGACTACTCCTCCGATATCGCCGCCCTCATGGCGGAGAAGCGCTACGAGGAGTCCTCGAAGCTCGCGTCGTTCGTCGCCTCCCATCCCGAGTTGCCCGGTCAGGAGGCTGTCAGGGAGCTCCGGGAGGAACTCGACGAGAGGACGAAAAAGGGTTCTTCCCTCCTCGAACGCGGCTTCGGTCTTTTGACCGGTTTTCTCTCGGGAGGGGGAAAGAGCGAGGAGGAACGCATCGGTGGGCTTATCGCGAACGTCCTCGTCGACGGCAGAGGGCTTTCCGAGGCCGATTTCCCGAAAAAGACGAAGGTGGATGCCGACGAACTGGCGTCCGCCCTGAAAAAAGCCAATCTCTCGCTGGACAAGGTTTGGTTTCCGGGGGTGGCTCGAACACTTCGGCTCTCGGGCCTTTTGTCGGACGAGTACAGGGATTTTCTCGTGAAGAGCGCGAAGGAAAGCGAGGCGGCAAAAGAGGCGACCGCGGAGCTTACATCGGCGATTGCCGATACGCGCGCGCTCATTTCGGAGCTGGGGTTGCACAGGGCTCTGGGCGTTCACGGAGAGGTCCGGACCCCCTCGGATCTCTCGGCGATCGTGAAATGGGCGCGCCTGCTTCCGGCGGAGACGTATATCGTGGCGACCCACGGCGGTGTGCGCCTCCTGCACAGGCTTCCGGATCCTCTCGAGGGGAAAGCGCTGTTGCTGGAGATCGCCAAAAAGGGACCGCCGGCGATTCGCTCGGCCGGGTTCTGGCTGAAATGAGGGAAACGGAACGAAAGTCCCCTCTTCCGCAGGGCCGGCGGATGAAAAAGACGAAGAGATGAAAAGAGGACGGGCCGCTCCACCGGCCCGTCCTCTCTTTATCGATGTCTTGTTCGACCGAGCCGCTCTCTTAGCGTCTCCGCAGAGCGAAAGCGAGCAACGGCAGAACCGCGAGGAGGGGCAGGGCCGCTCCGGCGTTACAGCCGCCGCCGCCACCGCTTCCACCTTCGTCGGGGCTCGTCGTCGGCCCGTCCGTTTTCTCGTTCGCGTTGAAGATCAGGCAACTGCTGTACCAATCGGTGAAATGGGTTTTGACGTCGGGCGAGACCTCGTGCATGACGCCGAGGAACTGCAACCCCTTGTTGGTCGGGGTGTAGCGGATGACGCCGTCCTCGTTCGTTTTGCCGAGCTCCCTCAAGGATTCACGTCCCTCTTCTCCCATGAAGATGGGGGATTTTTCGTCGGCCCATTCGACCTTGGCGTTCGCAAGAGGCGCGCCTTTGTAGAGCACCTTGAAGGACGCCGCTTCCTGGACCTTCAGCCCCGAGATGTCGTTCACCGGGACGATCTCGATGCCCTTTTTCCAGCCGGTCGCCTTGGACGAGAAACCGTCGTTCTTCGCGTTCAGGATTTGCTTGGTGTAGCCGACGTAGCCGAATTGGAGCCCTTCATACCCCATCACGATGTCGCACTCGGCGGTCAGGAAAGTGGTCCCCGGTTTTTCCAGCTTCGCGCGCGCGATCACGGCGTCCGGGCTCTTTATCTCCACCCCGTTGGGATCGTCGAATTCGACGAAGGACGGAAACGTCGTCTTCGTCCCGTCGTTGTAGAGAAACTGCGCGGAAAAGATCGATGGTTCCTGTCCGATCGCCGCCGAGTTGTACTGGGACTCCAGGAATGCGTGGGTGAAGGAGAGCATTGCGGTGTGCTCGCTGCCCACCTCGACGGTGGAGGTTTTGGGGATGATCGAAAGGTAGTGAGCGTCCGCACGGAACGTGCCGAGACAGAGGGCGGACACGAGAACCAGGGCCAATACGGTCGTCATTTTCACAAATTTTTTCGTAGTCGTCACCTTGATCACTTCTCCTTGATAATTCTGATCGTTGTCAAATTTCCTGTCGCAGTGAGATGGCTCTAACAATGATCTTATGCCGCGATCACCTCTTTTCGAAGTCACACCCCTGCCGTTTCATGATGCTTTCGTGGCGAAGGGGGCCGAAATATAGCTCGTATACTATAACACAAAGTTCAGCTTGTCAAACCAGTGGCCTTGGGATGTCACTTCAAGGCGATAGGCCCGCGGCGGAGAAAAGCCTCGATATCATATGGGGATGGAGAGGAGCCTCCGAGGCAGGGAAGGTCGATCCGTTTTTCCCGCCCCCTTGCGCTTCTCATGCGAGAAGACCGCCTCCGTGACGAAGCGGGACGGCCCCGGCTTTTTCTGCCGGGTGCTGTCTCTTTGTGAGGGTGGATCGTCGTCGGCTTGCGTTTCTCTATCACGGAAAGGTGTGGCCTGGCGGCGCGTTGGGAGAAGATCGATCCGAGAGGGCAAAGAGAATTTCCGGGTGTTTGAACGCCACGGCGTAGTAGGTGGTGTTGCACAGATGCGCGAGGGTCAGGCGGGCGGCGCGCTCTCCGTCGCGCGAAGCGATGGCGCCGATCAGCTCCCGGTGTTCCTTTGCGCCCAGATTCTCCCGTTTCCTCCGTTCGAAGACGGCCTCCACCTCCGGTGGAAAGGGCAGGCGGCCGATCACGTAGTGTGTGTAGAGGTGGCTGCGCCAGTAGGTTATTTCGTAGATGCGTTCCAGGTATTTGTTGCAGGCGATGGCGGCCACGCTCATGTGAAAACGGACGTTGAGGTCCTCGGCGGAGTAGGGTTCGTTTTTCCTCGTGTAGGCTGACCGGCCCCCTCCCGATTGGCCGGAGAAGCCCGCCAGCTCCTCGGCGTTGATCCGCTCCAGGAGCTCCACGTCGGATTTCACGGCCTTCTCCGCCGCCAGAAAGGCCAGCTTCTGTTCCAGGCACTCCCGGGCGTAGTAGACGTTGCGCATGTCCTCCGGCGTGAGCGGCGGAACGGCGTATCCCCGTTTGCCGCGCGTCTGCTCCAGAAACCCCTCGCCCACCAGGCGTGACAAGGCTTCGCGCACCGGCGTCCGACTCAGTCCCACGTCCGTGGCCAGGGTCGTCTCGTAAAGGACCTGCCGGGGCAGGACCTCCCCGGAGACCACCATCTCCACGACGCGCCGCATCACTTCGTTCGCGCTGCTACCTCGCTTCTCCTCCAAGGCAAGACCTCCGCTCCGGCTTATGCATTCATTATTGACATAATGACTTTCTGATTGTACTATGAACCCATAGTCTAACATATGCGCAATTCGAAAATCCATCGGTAAATTACGCACAGTGAGCCTCTTCCCCACCTGTCGCCTCCCGGGCTTGAGGAGAAGGAGCTCTTCTGCGTTCTCCCGGAGGTCGATTGGTATGGGAAACGGCATCGAAAAACATTTTCCCGGGGGAGGAAGCAACCCTCACGAATGTGTATCCCGTCCGAGGCGAAGCGCTTTCCTCGTCTTTGGGACGACGGGAGTTCGATTCGGCGCGTCCGTGATTCGCGAAGGGCGAGCTTGGGGACGGAGCCGTGCCGTTTCGGGAGGACTGCATACGCTGGATGGTTCGGCGCTCTGCGCCCTTCCTTCCGATGAAGTGATCCGTTTCGTCGGGCGAGTGGCATGTTCACGCTGATACGCGGGGCTACGGTTCTGGCTCCCAAGCCCCTGGGAGTGCGGGACATCCTGCTCTGTGGCGAGACCATAGCGACGATCGGAGAGCGCCTGGAGGTCGGCGCCCTGGCAGAGCGCTGCCGTGTGCTGGACGCCGACGCGCTCACTGCGGTGCCGGGCTACATCGACGGACATGTACACATCATCGGTGGAGGGGGAGAGGCCGGTTTCGCGAGTCGCACGCCGGAGGTCGTGCTGGGGAGCGTGGTCTCCTGCGGCGTTACCACCGTAGTCGGTGTCCTGGGAACGGACGGCGTCACCCGCCATTTGGAGTCTCTGCTCTCCAAGGCCGGCGCCCTGGAGGCGGAAGGGCTCTCGGCCTACATCTATACCGGTTCCTACGAGGTGCCGCCCCTCACCTTCACCGGCAGCGTGCACAGGGATATGGCCGTGGTGGACAAGGTCATCGGCTGTGGAGAGATCGCCGTCTCCGATCATCGATCCAGTTTCCCCACCGTGGAGGAGCTGGGGCGCATCGCCGCCCAATGTCGCATCGGCGGTATGCTCACCGGCAAGGCCGGTGTGTTGCACTTGCACATGGGCGACGGCAAGGAGGGGCTGGGACCGATCCGGGAGCTCCTCGCGCGTTCGGATATCCCCATCCGCCACTTCTATCCCACCCACGTCAATCGCAACCCGGATCTGTTGGAAGAGGCCGTCCGTTTCGCGCACGAGGGCGGAACGATCGACGTCACGAGCGGTATCAGTCCGGCCGTCGGCGTTGCGCGGGCTCTTTACGCCTCACAGGCCGTGGCGCACTGCGTCCGGCGAGGCGTCCCACTGGAGCGCATTACCATGAGCTCCGACGGCAACGGTGCCATGGCCTTTCTCGACGATGCCGGAAAGCCGACGGGCCTTCTGGTGGCCCGGTTGGATTCCCTGCACGCCGAATTGACCGCCCTGGTGAAGCGCGAAGGCTTCGATCTCGCCGATGCGGTTCGGATCGTCACCTCGAATGTGGCCGACTATCTCAGATTGCCTCGCAAGGGCTACATCGCCGAAGGCGGGAGCGCCGATCTCGTGTTGCTGGACGAGCGTCTCGAGATCGTAGACGTCTTCTCGCGCGGCCGCCGGATGGCCGCAGGCGGCGAGACGATCGTCAGAGGGACGTTCGAGGAGCGGGAGCGAAAAAGCTAGGGGACGGAGCCGGCGAGTACGAGAGACCTGTCCCCGGCAACCGCTCTCTTCGTTCGTGGACCGGGGTCGGACGCGACAGGAGCGGACCCCATGGACCCGCCCCCCGTTTCGTTCGACGACACCGGGGCGCGTCCTTCGCCGTGGTGCGAAGAAGGCGCCCCTTGTTTTCCCATCCTCTATTTGTACCGGTAATAGTTCCCCTTGTAGGCCACCTGGTCCATGATCGTGGCGAAATCCAGATCGGCGCGGCCGCAGGAGACCGTGTCGGGGAAGTAGATCGACACGTAGGGCATGTCCTGGATCACCGTCTTGTAGAGCTCGTCGTAGATCAGCGAACGCTTTCCGTTGTCGAGCTCCGCCGACGCTTTCTGGAAGAGCTGGTCCACCTTGGGGTTGTCGTAGACGGCGCCGTTGTTCGTGCTGCCCTTGGTCAGGAGGGTGGCGAAGACGGAGGCGTCGCCGCCCTGGTTGGTGCTCATCAGGCCCATCTGCAGCTGGCCGCCGGACTGCATGCTGAGATAGGCGCTGAGCTCGGCCATCTCGATGGAGACGTCGATGCCGATCTCCTTCAAAGCGGCCTGGATGATCTCCGACTGCTTCTTGAACATCTCGATCGTGGTGATTTTCAACGTGCCCAGGCCCTTGCCCCCCGGATAGCCGGCTTCCTCCAGCAGTTTCTTGGCCTTTTTGACGTCGTAGGGGACGGCGTACTTGGCGATGTTCTTCGGAGCCGCGATGAAGGTATCGTTCACCAGCGTGACAGCCACCGTGCCGTAGCCCTCCAGGGCCACGTCCACGAGGAATTGCTTGTCGATCGCGTGTGCGATGGCCTGACGCAGCTTCACGTTGTTCTTGAAGGGCTTGACCGAGGTGTTCAGGATCAGGTTGAAGACGCGGGAGTAGGGCGTCTTGAGCAGCGCCAGTTTCTTGTTGCGTTTGACGATCGGGTAGGACGCCGGCGGAATGTACTGGCTCAGGTCGATTTCACCGTTCTCCAACGCCACCAGGGCCGTGGAACCGTCGGGGATCACCTTGAAGACGAGGTTCTTGATCGCTGCCTTGCGTCCGTAGTATTTGTCGTAGGCTTTCAACACCACGCCTTCGCCGGTCTTCTTGGAGACGAGCTTGTAGGGACCGCAACCCACGGGTTTGTCCTTGAAGCCGTCGCCGGCGGCCTTGGTCGCCTTCTCGCTGTAGACGGCGAAGCTGTAGGCCATCTCGTAGAGGAAAGGAGCGGCCTTCTGCGGCAGGATGAACTTCACGGTGTGATCGTCCAGTACCACCGCCCGGTCGTAGAGTTTGTGCGTGCGCAGCTTGAAGGGCGAGGTCTTCATGCGCTCGGCGCTATAGACCACGTCGCGCGCTGTGAGCGGCGTTCCGTCGTGGAAGGTGATGCCTTTGCGGAGGTGGAAGGTGTACTCCAGGCCGTTCTTGGAGACCTCCCATCTCTCGGCCACGAGCGGCTCGACCTTGCCGTTGATGTCCATGTTGAGCAGCGAGTCGAAGATGCACCAGTTGGCCTGCATGTCGGGCGTCGCCGTGGTGAAGAAGGGATCCAGCACGGCAAAGTCCTGCTGAGACGCGATCACGACGGTGTCCGGTTTCTTGGCCGCCGCGTCGGCCGCATGGGTTCCCGCCGTGAAAAGACAGAGCAGACAGAGCAAAAAGACCGAAAAGAAAGAGACGCGTGTTTTCATTGTATTTCCTCCTTGTTTTTTGATTTTTTTGAACGCTTTCTTCGCTTTTAGCTTTTAAAACGGTTCGTCCACGAGCGACCGAGGATTCGGTTCGATCCCATCCCCCAGAGAGCCCGTCCCGAAGACGAGGGGGCCTCCGTCTTTGCGGGTCAGATTCCTTCGTACCGTGGCAACTCCTGCGAACGGATGCAGGCCACGTAGTGCGTATCGGTGATGTCCTTCGCCTCGATCTCGCCCTTTGTGCAGGCGTCGATCCGATATTCGCAGCGCGAGGCGAAACGGCAGCCGGGTTTGGGGTTCACGGGAGAGGTGACCTCGCCCTTGATCAGGTGGCTTTTGTCGGGTTTCGCGTCCAGGTCCGGCATGGGAATGGCCCGCAGCAGCGCTCGCGTGTAGGGGTGCCGTGGATTTTCGAACAGCTCGTCCTCCGTCGCGAACTCCACGCATTTTCCCAGGTACATCACGGCGATGTGGTCGGAGATGTGTTTCACCACCGAGAGGTTGTGGGTGATGAAAAGATACGTCAGGTTCAGGCTGTCCTGCAGGTCCATCAGCAGGTTCAGTATCTGCGCCTGGATGGAGACGTCCAGTGCCGACACCGGCTCGTCGCAGACGATGAAGCGCGGATTGAGCGAAAGCGCCCGGGCGATGCCGATGCGCTGGCGTCGGCCACCGTCCAGCTCGTGCGGATAGGCCATCTCGAGACGCCTTGCCAGTCCGACCAGGTTCATGATCTCCCGTACCTTCTTCTGCGTGGCGGTTCTCGAGCCGGTGCCGTTTACGATCATCGGCTCGGCGATCAGGTCCATCACCGTCATGCGCGGGTTGAGGCTGGAGTAGGGGTCCTGGAAGATGATCTGCATGTCCATGCGGTATTTCTTCATCTGCTTCTTGCTCTTGCCCGTGATGTCCTCGCCGTCGAAGAGCACCGATCCTCCCGAAGGATCGATCAGCTTCAGGATCACGCGCCCCAGCGTGGACTTGCCGCAGCCCGATTCTCCCACCACGCCCAGCGTCCGGCCCGGTTCGATCTTGAAGTTGACGCCGTCCACGGCATGCAGCAGCCCGGAGGGGACCTTGAAGTACTTCTTCAGATCCCTGGTCTCGATCAGCGGAGCGCTCATCTCGTCTCCCCCTTCCGTGCCCCGTCCGCTTTCCTCGACTTGTCGAAGAGAAAACAGCGAATGCGGTGACCGTCCTGTACGATGTCGGCCGGCTTCTCTCTCTTGCAGAGCGCCATGGTCCACGGGCAGCGGGGTGCGAAGGAACAGCCGGGCGGCAGGTCGGTCGGGTCCGGCATCAGTCCGTCGATCGGAGACAATCGGTCGGACTTCTCCTTGATGTTCGGCAGCGCGCCGAAGAGCCCCACGGTATAGGGGTGGTGCTCCTCCTTGCGGAAGAGGTCCTCCACCGTTCCGTACTCGATGATCTCGCCGGCGTACATGACCGCCACGTGGTCGCAGGTCTGGGCCACGATGCCCAGGTCGTGGGTGATCATGATCATGGCGGTGCCCAACAGTTCCTTGAGGTCGCTCATCATGGAGAGAACCTGGGCCTGGATGGTGACGTCGAGCGCCGTGGTCGGTTCGTCGGCGATGAGGAGGTTCGGCTTGCAGGCGAGGGCGATGGCGATGACCACTCGCTGTTTCATGCCGCCCGAGAACTGGTTGGGGTACTCCTCTCTGCGGAAGGGGGGGATGCCCACGAGCGTCAGCGTCTCCTCCACGCGTTTGGTGATCTCCGTCTTGGAGAGCTTCTCGTCGTTGTGCAGCAGCAGGGACTCGGCGATCTGGTCCCCCACCTTCATGATCGGGTTGAGGCTGGTCATGGGGTCCTGAAAGATCATGGAGATCTTGTTGCCGCGCAGAGCCTTCATCTCGGCCTCGCTCAAATCGGCCAGGTTCTGTCCCTCGAAGATCACCCGCCCGCCGGTGACGATGCCCGTGGGCTTCGGCAGCAGGCGCAGGGTCGAGAGCGCCAGCGTGGACTTGCCCGCCCCGGTCTCCCCGACGATGCCCAGGGTCTGTCCTCTGTTCAGCTCGATGCTGGCTCCGTTCAGCGCGTGCACGGTCTCCAGGTCGGTTCTGTAGATCACGGAGAGGTCCTCTATCTTCAGCAGTGGCGTATCCGGCGTGTTCATGTCGGTCGATCCGTTCATCAGGACTTCAACCTCGGGTCGATCGCGTCGCGCAGGCCGTCGCCCAGGAGGTTCAGCGACAGGGCGGAGAGCACGATCGCCATGCCGGGGAAGAACATCATATAGGGCGAGGTGCGCATGTACTCGCGCGAGTCGGAGAGCATGGAGCCCCATTCCGGCTGCGGCGGCTGCACGCCCATGCCGAGAAAGGAGAGGGCGGCCGCCGTAAGGATCATGGCGGCGATGGACTGTGTGGCCTGGACGATGATCGGCCCCATGACGTTGACCAGGATGTGCTTGCGGATGATGCGGAAGTCGCCGGTGCCGCAGGCCCGGGCCGCCTCGATGTAGTCCTGGTCCACGATGGTCAGTACCGTGGAGCGAATGAAGCGGATGTAGATCGGGATGTTGGTGCAGATGATGGCGATCAGAAGGTTCATCATGCTGGGCCCCAGAGCCGCCACGATGGCGAGCGCCATCAGCATGGTCGGGATGCAGCTCATGATGTCGCAGAAGCGCATGACGATGATGTCGAATTTACCGCCCCAGTAGGCGACCGCCGCGCCCACCAGCCCGCCGATGAAGACCGCCACCGAGGTCGTGACGATGCCGATCGTGAGCGAGATGCGCGCGCCGTGAACGATGCGGGCGAAGATGTCGCGGCCGAAGGCATCGGTGCCGAACCAGTGCTGCGCGCTGGGCGGCTTGAGGCGCATCATCCCGTTTTGTTTGATCACGACCGTGTCGTAGTCGGCGATCACATCGGCAAAGAGCGCCAGAAGGACGAAGACGACAAGGATGAACAGTCCGAACATGGCGGGCTTGTTCTTCGCCATGCGCCGCCAGATCTCCTTCAACTGTCGGAATCGGAGCTCTTTGCGCTCCTCGCTTGGCTCGAAATCGGTTGTCGTGGACAGGTCGGCCATGGGAATCCCTCCTTAAACCCTCGCTTTGGCGTACTTTGCCCGGATTCTGGGATCGATGAAGGCGTAAAGCAGATCGACGAAGAGAATGATGAGGCAGAACAGGGTGGCCAGGAAGATGGTGGCTGCCATGACCTGCGGAATGTCTTTCATGCGGATCGACGAAACCACGAGCGTTCCGATGCCGGGGATGGAGAAGACGCTCTCCACGATGATGGCCCCCGAGAGCTGGGTTCCGAAGTTGATGCCCAACATGGTGATGATGGGTAGCAGCGCGTTCTTCAAGGCGTGCGTGAAGATGACTCTGCGCTCTGAGGCCCCCTTGGCGCGGGCCGTGCGGATGTAGTCCTGGCGGATGGTCTCCAGCATGGTGGAGCGAGTCAGACGCAGCATCTGTGCCGCCGCCGGAAGGGCCATGGTCAGCACCGGCATCAGGAAGTGCTGCCAGGTGTTGGCGCCGCTCGCCGGAAGCAGTCCCAACCACAGAGAGAAGATCAGCATGAAGGTCATCCCCAGCCAGAAGCCGGGGACCGCCGCCAGGAACATGGCGCTGACGCTGGCGATGGCGTCTCCCACCGAATATTGCCGCACCGCGGAGTAGACGCCGATGGGGATTCCGATCAAAGCCGAGAGCGCCACACCGGCGAAAGCGATCAGCAGCGTGTTCGGGAAGCGGCTTGCGATCTCCTCGAAGACGGGTTTCTGGGTGATGTAGCTCTTGCCGAAATCGAATCGCGTCACGGCACCGATCACGTAGTCCGCGTAGCGAACCAGGAAGGGTTTGTCGAAGCCCAGCTGGCGGTTCAACGCGTCGATGGCTTCCTGTTCGGCGTTCATCCCCAGGATGATGCTGGCCGGGTCGCTGGGGGTCAGCGAGAGGATGGAGAAGACGATGAAGGAGACCCCCACGATGATCGGTATGAGAAGCAACAGACGGGAAACCACGTATTTGACCATGTCAACCTCCCGGTCCTGCTTGTCTTGGGTGCCCGGATTCGCCGTCGGTACTCCAAATCCATCGGTGGAGCGAAGCCGTACCCGTGCACATGCGGGACTACGTTATTCTTTGGCTGGTTCAACATCTGCCTTGAAGAATGGACACATAATTCATTATAGGTTTACGATAACAAAGATTGTATTCATCGTTTTCCCTCTTGTCAAGACTTTCGTGTCAGGAGAGCGGTCGAATTCGGAGGGCGTTCTGCGTCGAACCCGCTGGAGCGGTCTTCCGACGGCAACGGATATTTTCGATATAAAGTTGCATGAACGAATGCCGGGATGTACAATGGAACACGCGATCGGATTTTCGAAAAAACGAAGCGAAAGGGAAACGCCTTTTCCCGGGCTTTTTCGAAGCCCGGCTGGGTGGTGAAAGAGGTGGTCGTTGTGTGGACCCTGTACGAAGAGTTGATCGCGGGTATCCCTTCCAATCTTGTCGTGAGCTCCTACAACATCGCACGCCGGTGGACGACCGTCGTCGCGGGCGGAAACGTCGGCATCGCCCACACGATGTATGGAAGGGGGCCCGATCGCCTGCTGAACGGCCCCCTTACGGGCATGGAGCTGAAGGCCGTGGCGGCCCTCGCCAAGTCGTGGGATTTCCCGGAGGCCTCTTTGGGCGTCGCGGCCATCAACGCCTATTACAACGCCTGGGAGAGGGTTCGAGGGCTTCCCGGCTTCGAGGAAGCGGACGAGTGGAGGGACGACATCGAAAGCCGGACGGAGAAGAACGCCTTCTACGCGTTTCGCGACGAGATCGCCGGGAAACGGGTCGCCGTGATCGGCCATTTTCCTCATATCGAAAGGGAGATCGCTCCGCTCTGCGAGCTCTCCATCCTGGAGCGTTCCCCCTCCCGGGGGGACTATCCCGACAGCGCCTGCGAGTATATCCTGCCCGATCAGGATTACGTCTTCATCACCGGGACAGCCCTCATCAACAAGACGTTGCCGCGTCTTCTGCAGATCTGCAGGGGAGCCCGGGTGTCGCTGGTGGGTCCGACGGTGCCGCTCACGCCGGCTCTGTTCGGTTATGGTGTCGCCAACCTCTCCGGCTTCGTCTGCACGGAACCGGATCGGTTGGACGAGGCCGTCCGGCGCGGCTGCTCGATGGAGATCTTTGCGGGCGGGCGCATGGTCAGCATCGACGATCCCGACTCCGGGAGGCGTTCGGGATGAACGCCGGGCCCGAGCCGAAAATGGGGAACGCGCTCGACTACGACGCGATCGCAAACGACGTCTTCGCCCCTCTGTACCCGGTGGTCGCGGATCTTTTGCTGAAGCGCACCGGCGTGTCATCCGGAAGGATGCTGGATCTCGGCTGCGGCGGAGGTCATCTGGGCTACGCCGTCATGGCGGTGGCCCCGTTCGAAGGGTGGTTTCTCGACGTCTCGCCCGATGCCGTCTCGCTCTGCCGGAGGCGTTCGTTCGACCTCGGGTTGGAGGAGAGGAGCCTCTGTTTCGTCGGAGACGTTCACGCCATGCCGTTCGAGGACGGTTTTTTCGATCTGGTCGTGAG
>DAIPHL010000017.1:0-22611 GCA_036771375.1 Synergistaceae bacterium
GGTCGGCGAGGCCCGGGGGAATCCCCCGGGCCTCTTCGCTCTCTGAAAGGCGCGTTCTTTGTGCCCCAGTCCTCTGATCCGATCGCTTTACACGCTCTCCTGGGCCGTCCTCGCGATGATCTCCTCCTGATGATATTCGTCGAGGTCGACGAAATAATCGCTGTAACCCGCTACACGGACCAACAGACCCTTGTACTGCTCGGGATGTTTTTGCGCATCTCTCAAGGTCGCCTCGTCCACAACGTTGAACTGGATATGGTGCCCTCCAAGCTTGAAATAGGAGCGGATGAGGTTGACAAGCCCCGTGATCCCGTCCTCGCCCGCCAGGACAGACGGCAAGAAACGCTGATTCAACAGGGTGCCGCCGGACTTGACCTGGTCCATCTTTCCGAGCGATTTGACGACCGCCGTCGGTCCCTTTCGGTCTGCGCCGTGGCTGGGCGACGTGCCGTCGGATATCGGCGTACGGGCGAAGCGTCCGTTGGGAGTCGCCGCGGTCATCTTTCCGAAGTAATTATGGCAGGTCGTGGAGAGCATATTGAGGTGATACGTCGAACCCAACGTGCTGTTCCTGCCGTCGATGGCCTCGAAGAGACTGGAGTACACCTCCTGCATGATGCCGTCCGCATAGTCGTCGTCGTTGCCGTAAAACGGTGTCTTGTTCCACATCGTCAGGCGCAGGGCCTCTTCGCCCTCCCAGTTCCTGTTGCATGCGTCGATCAACTTGTCGAGAGAGACACTTCCCTCCTCGAAAACGTGTTTCTTGATCGCCGAGAGGCTGTCGGTGATCGTCCCGATGCCGGTACACTGTATGTAGTCCGTGTTGTACCGGGGACCGCCGCTGTAATAATCCTTTCCGTTCTGGATGCAGTCGCGGATGACGACCGACAGGAAGGTCGCCGGGAAGAACTCCGAGTAGCGTGCACGCAGGTAGTTGTCGACCTCGATCTTCGTGCTCACGACGTAATCGAGCTGTTTTTCGAAGGCCGCATAGAGCTCATCGTACGACTTGAAACTCTTCGCATCTCCGGTTTTGATACTGACCTGTTTCCCGGTCATTGGATCCACACCGTCGTTGAGCGCGAGCTCCAGGACCTTGGGTGTGTTCAGGTAGCCATGCAGGAGATAGGCTTCCTTGCCGGCCGAACCGGTCTCGATACATCCGCTGGTTCCGCCCTCGCGGGCGTCCTCCAGCGTCTTGCCCGTTCTCATCTGCTCCTGGATCACGGCATCGGCGTTGAATACGGAGGGGTACCCCATGCCGTTGCGGATGACTCGACCCGCCGCCCGCAGAACCCGATCCGGCGTGCGCGTGCTCACCTGGATGTTGCACTGTGGCTGCAGAAGCCTGAGTTCATCGACGATCTCCAACACCATATAGGTCACTTCACTCGAGCCATCCGAGCCGTCCCGTTTCAGTCCAGCCAGATTGATGTTCGTGAAGTCGTTGTACGTGCCACTTTCGAGAGCGGTGACGCCGACCTTGGGAGGCGCCGGTGTGTTGTTCACCTTGATCCAGAAACAGGAGATGAGCTCCTTGGCTTTTTCGCGGTCGAGCGTCCCGTCCTGGATCCCCTTCTCGTAGAAGGGAGCGAGGTGCTGGTCGAGATGCCCCGGGCTCATCGCATCCCAACCGTTCAACTCCGTGATCGTTCCGAGGTGGACGAACCAGTACATTTGAATGGCCTCCCAGAAATCCCGAGGCGCGTTCGCCGGCACCCACCGACAGGTCTTCGCGATCTTCTCGAGCTCGGCCCGACGAACCGGATCGCTCTCCCTGGCGGCCATCTCCTCGGCAAGAGCCGCGTGACGCTCCGCGAAGATGATCACGGCGTCACAGGAATACTCCATTCCCAGAAGTTCGTCGTCCTTGGCCGTCGCTTCCGGGTCGTTGATGAAATCCAATTTGCTTCTCGCCTCGGCGATGTCCTTCTTCAAGTCGAGCATTCCCTTTTCATAGATGAGTCCGTCGAGAGCCGTGTGACCGAAGGCCCGCTGCTCTCCGAACTCGGTGAACGCGCCCGCCTCGTAGAGATCGAGCCACTTCTGGGGCATACGGGCAAACGCCTTGTCCCTCATGCTGCGACCTCTCCAGTAAGGGATGACGACCTCTCGATAGAGCTTGATGTCCCGCGGAGCCACCGTATAGCTCTGCATCTCGCGAGCGTTCAGGATTTCGAGGTCCTCGATGGAGTGGCAGGTGAGCTCGGGAAAGGAGGAGACCGCTTTGGGACGAGGACCCCTCTCCCCCACGATCAATTCGTCGGGACCGATGTAAATGGTCTTCTTCTCGCAGATATGCTTGAAGTTCAGTCCTCTCAACACGGGCGTAGCATATTTGCCGTCGTTCTCCCTGTAAAAATCCGTCTCGAGAACCGCTCTTTCCGCGGAAAAACTCG
The DNA here is from genome assembly GCA_036771375.1 of Synergistaceae bacterium. Lineage (GTDB taxonomy): Bacteria > Synergistota > Synergistia > Synergistales > Synergistaceae > DAIPHL01. The sequence goes on from DAIPHL010000017.1 coordinate 2,400, forward strand.
GTTTTGTCTCGAAACTTTCCTTGCGCAATCTCTCGATACGATCGTTCATCTTAAAAGACCTCCTCTTTGTTCAAAAAATTCTCCCGTTTCGCTGTCATGTCGCTGTCTTACAAACTTCAGCCGCCGATAGAGACCTCTATTCCAAAACCCCTCGCGATATTCGCCGCGCTGCGAAGGGCGTTCTCCGTAGGGGCGTATACATCCTGGAGACGGAACTCCATCTTCCAGCGATTGTGTTTGTCCAGCGCAAGGCGGTGGTATGGCAGAATATCCAATCGTCTCACACCCTTTAGTTTCGAGAGGAAAGCCCCGGTGGCTCTTATGTTTTCATCGTCCGAGTTGAGCCCCGGTATGAACGGCATCCTGGCGACGATGTCCGCCCCGCTTTCGCTCAGTTTTTCGAGGTTCGAGAGGATCAGCTCGTTGTCCACTCCGGTATATTCCTTGTGTTTTTCGGGATCCATGTGTTTTACATCGTAAAGATACAGGTCGGTCAGAGGGACCGTATCCAAGAGGATTTTCGAACCGACGAAACCGCAGGTATCCAGAACCGTGTGGATTTCATGATGCCTGCACTCGGCGAGAATCGCCATGGCGAACTCCGGCTGTGCCAAAGGTTCGCCCCCGGTCAGCGTGACGCCCCCACCCGATTCGTCGAAGAAAATGCGCTCCTTGAGGATCTCCTTCATCAGATCGTCCACGGACATCATCCTTCCGCAGAGCTCCCTCGCATCGGCAGGACAGACATCGACACATCTTCCGATTCCCGCACAGGAGCCCGCCTCTGTTTCAAGGCCGAAATTTCCCATGGAGATCGCCTGGTTCGGACAGGCCTCGATACATTTGCCGCAGCCGATGCAACGATCGGAGCGAAACAACAGCTGCGGGTGAAAGGCCTGGCTCTCCGGATTGTGGCACCAAAGACACGAAAGGGGACAACCCTTGAAGTGGACGCTGATCCTCACGCCAGGGCCATCGTGAATCGCATAGCGCTTGATATCGAAAACCCTTCCGCTCTTTTTCCGTGTGAGAAGGTTTGCCACAGACATGACGAGAGCCCTCTTTCTACGTGTTGTCGTTCTTCAATGCAAAATAGTACTTGCGTATGTAGCGTTCCTGGACGGAAAAGGACCAGTGCACGTCCCGTAAATACTCCGCCGCGGTGTTGAAGTCTCCGGACTCGAGATGCCTCACCATCTCCCTGTGTTCTCTCAGGTTGCTCGTCTCCCACTCCTTGAGAAACCCTCGGGTCTTCGGAAAATCGTAGAGCCGCTCTCTTAGAATGCGGGCCGATCGAAGCAGCTCCTCGTTGTCGGACAGATTCAAGAATACATCGTGAAAATCTACGTTCGCCTTGTAGTATGTTTCGTAATCATCCCTCGCAAGGCTCGTATCCATTCGGTCGTTCAGCTCGGACATCCGATTTACCTCGACCTCGGTAAACTTCACCGCGACGCTGATCAATGCTGCGCTCTCGAGTGCGCCGATGATCTCGTAAATATCGCGGACCGTCTTCAGATCGAGGACGTTCAGCACGACGCCCCTGCGCGGATAGATCGTGATGAACCCCTCGGACTCGAGCTGAAAGAGCGCGTCCCGCAGCGGGGTCCGGCTCATTCCAAGCTCCCTCCCGATTCGGTTCAGATCCAAAAAAGCGCCCGCCCGAAGCTTTTGTTCGTTGATCTGCTCTTTGAGATATCCATACACTTTTCCTCTGAGCGTTTCAAGGTTGCGCTTTCTCATCGGCATCTCCTATCCTTGTTTCGAATTTTATCACAGATATATCAGTAGTCAAGAGATTTTAAAATAACTTTATTTACTTCGGTCTTCAAAAGACCCGCTCTTCTCATCGTTAAAGATGTTTTTGGAACGTCATGAATATGAAGTTGCCGCCCCTATTTCAAGAAACTGATATATCTGCTCTGGGACATCCCGTACTCCCCCGCTGTGGAGTGCGCAAGATCTTCACGCCGGGTCGTTCCCGCGGGGTGGCTCCGTGGCTTTCCCCTCTCTCGTTCCGGATGCAGTGCACCAATCGATCGCAAAAGGATATCCGGCGCGCCAGAAGAAGAGACCAGCCGGGCTCGCCGTCCGCGCGTTCATCGCCCTCGTGGAAACTCCGTCCAAAAGCGTCTCGAGCCACTCCTCGTCTCTTCTGCCCTTTGCAATCTCGAGGAGGCTCCCCACCATGATCCGAATCATATTGGTCAGGAAGGAATCGGCCTCCACGCTGAAGACGACGAGTCGTCCGCGAGTCTTCAATCGCGCGCGCAGTACGGTTCGAATCGTATTCCCGGGGCACTCCTCCGTTCGGCAGAATGCACGAAAATCATGCGGCCCCTCGAACAGCCGAACCGCCCCTTTCGCTCTTCGCCAGTCATACCCTTCTCCAGGCTGCCATAGAACATAGGGGCGGATATGCGGGTAGCAGGTCGACGAATTCCAGATAAAATAACGATACGTCCTGGAAAGAGCGCTCGCACGGGCATGAAAACCGGGCGGAGCGAGAGCCGTTCGAATGACCGACACAGAGGGGGGAAGCTTCGCGTTCAAGGCGAGCAAAAGCCTGCGCGGCTCCCAATCGCGGGAGAGTCTGACGCCGGCGATCTGCGCCCTGGCGTGCACCCCGGCATCCGTACGCCCCGCACCGACCGGGCGGCCCTTCTCTTTCAACTCCCGCAGCGCCCGCTCCAGCGAATCCTGGACCCCTCGCCCACAGGGTTGGGACTGCCACCCCCTGAACGCTCCTCCGTCATAGGCTATTTCAAGGACATACTGTCTCATCAATTCATCAACGAAAAGCGAGTCAGAAGTTCCTCGAAAAAAAATGCAAAGAGAATGAACGCGACGATGGAAATGAGCGCGACGCTGTCGGCCATATCCCACACAAGCGGTCGCATCCTCGTCCGTGCGGCACCCGGCACATAGCAACGGGATTCCATCGCAACCGCCAGATTTTCGGCGCGCTGAAAGACCAACACGAAGAGGGGGATCAAAACCGGGACGAAACTTCGAGCCCGCTTCAAAAGCCCTCCGCTTTCGAAGTCGGCCCCGCGCGAGATCTGGGCCTTCAAAATCCTGTCCGTCTCTTCAAAAAGCGTTGGGATGAAACGCAGAGCGATGGTCATCATCATGGACATCTCCGACACCGGCAGACGAAGCCGTGCAAGTGGGGAGAGAATCCTCTCCAATCCATCGGAAAAGGCCATGGGGCTGGTCGTCATCATCAGCATTCCCGCAAAGACGACGAGGAAGAAAAGTCTCGTCCCCATGCAAAAGGCGACGACAAGGCTCTCTTCCGTCACGCGAAAAAGCCCCCAGCGAAAAACCTCCCGTCCCGGCGTCCAGAACAGGTTGAGGAGGACCGTAATGGCGACGAGAAACCAGACCGGTCTTGCAGACCTCAGAACGGTTTTCATCGGGATCCCGGCAAGCCTCGAAATGACAAAGAGCAGAGCGAGCCAAGGCAAAAAATCAAGCGGTGCGTCCGCCGTAAACAGTCCGACCAACAGGATGAACGTCACGATAATCTTACACCTGGGATCCAGCTGATGGACATAGGACTCCCCAGGGATAAACTGGCCGAGCGATATTTTATTCATGAGTGACATCTTCGGTACGCCTCCAGGGATTCGAGCACCTTGTCCAAACCGCTCGTCAGCGAAAGCGCCAGCCCTCTTTCGCGCATGGCCGCAATAAAACGGACAAGAGGGGGAATGACGAGCCCCTGGACGGGTTTTTTCAGAAGAAATTCGGCGATCTCCTCGGATTCGCCGTAGGCGACGCGCCGACCGTTTTCCAGGATCAGAATTTTATCGCTGTGCATCAGGGCGAGTTGCAGATCGTGCGTTACCTGGACAATCCCCAACCCGCTCCTCCGAATCTCATTGAGCAGGCGCACGAGCTCTCTGATACCGGAGACATCCAAACCGGCCGTGGGCTCGTCGAGGACAAGGTAACTCGGCTTCATGGCGATCACGGAGGCGAGAGCCACTCTTCTCCTCTGCCCTCCGGAGAGTGCGAACGGATTGGAGTCCAAAAGCGCGAGGTCGAGCCCCACCGCCCGCGCAGCCCACACCACACAGCCGTCGAGCTCCTCCCCGGAGACACCCCAGTTGGACGGAGCGAAGGCGATCTCCTCACGCACGGTCTCCGCGAAAAACTGCTGCTCCGGGTACTGGAAGACCAGTCCGACCTTTTTGCGAAGCGTCCTCAACTCTCTGGACTTCGCTCTGACCTCGACCCCGTCTATCTCGACTCGGCCTCTCTGAGGCAGCAGGAGAGCGTTCATATGCTGCGCAAGCGTCGATTTTCCACTGCCCGTATGTCCCACGATCGCGAGCCACTCCCCCTTCTCGACCGAGAGGGAGACGTCCCGCAAAGCCTCGAAGCTTGCGGAGGTGCCGGCATTGTACGTATAACCGACGTCCTCGAGTTTTATAGACATAGCGATCTCAGCATGATCTCTACGTCGGGCAGGGTGCCGCTCGGAAGAAACTCGCGAGAGACGAGCTCTCGGCAGAGCGCGACCTCGGCCGGCTCTTCGAAGTTCCAGCGAAGATACTCTTTTTCGAAAAAACGTTTGGGCTCGCCGCGCCAGACGACACGTCCCCCTTCGACCACGGCGACTCGGTCGACTTTTACCGCTTCCTCCATCCGATGCGTGATCTGTACGATCGTCATCCCCTGTTCATGTAAACCACAGAGACACTTGAGAAAGGAACGTCGTCCCTCCGGATCGAGCATGGAGGTGGATTCGTCGAGAAAGAGCGCCTTCGGACGAAGGGCAATGGCTCCGGCCAGCGCCAATCGTTGTTTCTGTCCTCCGGAGAGAGAAAAGGAACCCCTCTTTCGCTTACTGGTAAGGTTCACCAATTCCAACGCCGCATCGACTCTCTCCAAAATCTCCTCGGAGGAAAATCCCAGGTTCTCAGGACCGAAGGCGACGTCCTCCTCGACGATCGAAGCGACGATCTGATCCTCCGGATTCTGAAAGACCAACGCCACATTTTCACGAATTCTGCGCACGTTTTCGACGTCCCGCGTGTCGACACCCAGGACAAAACAAGCGCCCTGCGTCGGGAGCAGCAGGGCGTTGCAGATCTTGGCGAGAGTCGACTTGCCGGAGCCGTTTGCGCCTACAAGCGCAAGCCATTCTCCCTCCCGGACGTCAAGGTCCACGCCATCCAAAGCGAGGGACGACGCTCCGGGATACGAAAAACTTACCCCGCGCAAAGAGAAAACTGGAGTTTGGGACATCCCGTCAGTCTACTAATTCGATCACCGCCATCGGAGACGCGTCGCCGACCCTGTTCCCCAACTTGATGATCCTGGTATAACCGCCGTTCCTGTCGCCAAAACGCGGGGCCAGGTTGTCGAACAACTCGCACACGGCGGCTTTATGTGGCATACGGGATATGACCATACGCCGATCTGCAAGGGTTCCCGATTTCGCCTTCGTGATCAGTTTTTCCGCCACCCGGCGGAGTTCTTTCGCTCTCGTCACGGTCGTCACGATGCGCCCCTCGACGAACAGGCTGGCGGCCATATTCCCGAGCATGGCCCGCCTGTGCGATCCGAAGCGCCCCAGACGCCGTAGATTCATTCGATGTCTCATCCATGTCGCTCCTTTGCCGATATGTCTAAAGTCATGCTATTCCGAACGATCTCTTTCGGAATCGTCCTCTTCTCCACCGGATAGCGTAAGATCGAACTTTGTAAGTTTTTCCTCGATCTCCCTCAACGAGATTTTTCCCAGGTTGCGAATCTTCAGCAAATCCGCCCTCGAACGCGAGATCAGGTCTCCGATAAAGTGAACGCCACCCCTCATCAGGCAGTTCTCGCTGCGCACGGAGAGCTCCAGATCCCGCACCGGTCTGGCGTAAGCCGGATTGTCGCCAAGCTTCGCGAAGTTCCTGAAAGAACCGTCGGAGAGTTGCACCTTGTCGGGCGATTTCGTCGCCGGGGTGCCTTTTTGCTCGGCGAGCAACTCCGAGTCCTCCGGAGCGACGCTCTTTGCGATTTTAAAGAAGTAATCTTTGAGAATCACGGACGCCTGGCAGACCGCATCTTTGGGAGCAACGACTCCGTTCGTCCAGATCTCGAGCACCAATCGATCGTAGTCCGTCCTCTGTCCCTTACGGGTATCCTTGACCTCGTACTTGACCCTCTTGGCGGGCGAGAAAATCGCGTCGACCATCAATGCGTCCACCGGAAGGTAAGCGGGCCTCGCTCTATCCAAAGGCGCATACCCCGTCCCCGACTCGACATAAAAATCCATCGACAGCGCCGCCCCTTCCTCCAGGTGGCAGATCAACGCGTCCGGATCGGGAAATTCGATTTCGCTGTCCGGTTGTATGTCCGCGGCGGTAACCACTTTGGGACCTTTCGCCTCAAGATGTAAAATCCTGAACTCCGCCGAAAACGAGCGTACGGGGATATGTTTTACATTCATAAGAAGCTCTATCATATCTTCTTTTACGCCAGATACGGTCGTAAATTCGTGCACGACTCCGTCCACCCGAACGGCGGTAATCGCAGCACCGGATATAGAGGAGAGAAGCACTCTGCGCAGAGAGTTGCCTATCGTCACACCATATCCTCTTTCGAGGGGCTCTATGACAATCCTGCCATACGACGGCGTGTTTTCCTCTACAATGACCTCATAGCGGGCATGCTCCAAAGTTCCCCCACCTTTCACTTTACAGTGGCGCGCCAGACAACGACGCGAGCATATCATTATACCCCCCGAGGGGGATTTTTGCAAAAATTCGCCTCACACGCGACGTCTTTTCGGAGGCCGACAACCGTTGTGAGGAATCGGCGTGGCATCCTGGATGACGTTCACCTGCAAACCGGCGGCCTGCAACGACCGAATCGCCGATTCTCGGCCAGGACCGGGCCCTCTTACAATGACATCGATCTCCACAACCCCGTGATCCTGTGCAACTTTGGCCGCCTGTGCCGCAGACATCTGGGCGGCATATGGCGTGGATTTTCTCGTGCCCTTGAAACCGACATTCCCTCCCGACGCCCAGGAGAGAGCGTTCCCCTGCTTGTCGGTCAACGTGACGATCGTGTTGTTGAACGTCGAATAGATATGAGCGACGCCATAACTGACGTGCTTTTTTTCCTTTCTCTTTCCTCTACGCTGTACTCGCTTTGCCACCGATCTTCCCTCCTCGTTCTCAAAACCGGACTACTTGGTGACTTTCTTCTTGCCCGCAACGGTATGTTTCGGTCCCTTGCGCGTGCGGGCGTTCGTCTTGGTGTGCTGCCCGCGAACAGGCAGACCGAGGCGATGGCGAAGACCGCGATAGCAACCGATATCCATGAGGCGCTTGATGTTCATGCTGATATCCCTGCGCAGATCGCCTTCAACCTTGTAGTTGTTTTCCAGCTCCGCTCGCAGTTTCTGCGCATCCTCGTCGGTGAGATTTTTCACTCTCGTGTTCGGGTCCACTCCGGTGGCAGCCAGAATTTTTTTCGATGTGGGCAGACCGATACCGAAAATATAGGTAAGCCCGATTTCGATTCTCTTTTCCCTTGGCAGGTCGACTCCCGCGATGCGTGCCATACAAGTTACCTCCTCGCGCCCTGGCGTTGTTTGTGTCTGGGGTTTCTGCTACAGATGACCCGGACGACCCCATGTCTTTTAATGATCCTACAGTATTCACAGACGGTCTTGACCGACGGCCTTACCTTCATTTTCAAAACCTCCTAAGAACAAATCTCTTCGCACCCAAGCCTATTTGTATCGATATACGATCCTTCCTCTGGTGAGATCGTACGGTGTCAGTTGAATCAAAACCCGATCCCCGGGGAGAATCCTGATAAAATGCATCCGCATCTTGCCCGAAACATGTGCAAGCACCTTGTGGCCGTTCTCCAGCTCCACCCTGAACATCGCGTTGGGCAGTGGCTCGACCACCTTTCCCCTCACCTCGATCACATCGTCTTTGGCCATGCGTCTTTCCATCCTCCTCAAGAACAAGTCGTGAAATCGTTATCTTTATGACGTCTCAGGATGTCGACAAGCCATCCGTCGTCAAGAGTTTTTCCCCTGGCAACGCGCTCGGCCACCTCACCGGAGATCCGCCCGGTTTCCCGGACATGGCGCAAGCTCTTCCGTTTTGTCTTCCTCGCCGAGATGTGTTTCCCATCGGCAATCAGGATTTTATCATCGTTTTCGTCAAATCCCACCACGACACAAACGGTGCCTTTGTTTCTTCCCTGTTGCACGATCACCAAACTGCCTAAGGGGGAAAGCCAGTCTTTTTCACAACTTATTCCCACGGCGTCAGGATTTCATAGCCGTCCTCCGTCACGAGGAGAGCGTGTTCAAAATGGGCGGCGTCCGAACCGTCCACGGTCACCACCGTCCAACCGTCTTCGAGGTTCTTGACGGGCTCCTTCCCACTCATCACCATCGGCTCGACGCAGAACGTCATCCCCGGTTTCAGGGTGATCCCACTATTCGGTCTCCCATGGTTGGGAATCTGTGGGGGCTCGTGCAGTCTCCTGCCGATTCCATGCCCGGCATAGTCACGAACCAAGCCGCATCCTCTCGATAACACCCAGTGCTCCACAGCGTGACCGATATCCCCTATCGTCTTGCCGGGAGCGATCTGCTCAAGACCGACATAAAGCGCTCGATGCGTCGTTTCGAGAAGCGAGCGTCGCGCTTCGGAGATCGTCCCCACCGGATACGTGCAGGCGGCGTCTCCGTAGTAACCGTCCACAAGGGAGCCGACGTCGACGCTGACAATGTCCCCTTCTTCCAGGATACGGTCCCCGCTTGGAATCCCGTGCACGACCTCGTCGTTGATGGAGACGCAGATGGATCCCGGAAAGGGAGTCCAGATACCGGGAACCCTGTACCCCTTGAAGGCCGCTTTCGCGGACTCCTTTTCGAGAAGGGACTCCGCGGCCAAGTCCAGCGCCAACGTGTCGACGCCCGGTTTGATCATGTCCTTCATCAACTTCAGTATATCCGCGACGACGGCCCCCGCTTTCCTCATCTTTTCGATTTCAAACGGTTTTTTGAAGGTGACCATGCTCAGGCTTTCAGTCCAAGGGACTCCAGGTGTCTTAAAACGGCATCCTGCGCGCCGGAGGCGTCGACTCTGTGCAGGAGCCCCTTTTTCTCGTAGTACGCCACGAGCGGCGCGGTCTGCTCATGATACACGGAAAGCCGGTTCCTGATGACGGTCTCCTTGTCGTCGTCCCTCTGTATTACGGGCCCCGCGCATTCGTCGCACCGGCCCTCGCGCTTCGGCGGATGCGACAGGACGTTGTAAATCGCTTTGCAGGACGAACAGACCCTGCGACTCGTCAGGCGATGGACGACCGTTTCGTCGGAGAGCTCCAGCAGAACGACCGCGTCCAGCGCGATCGACATCTCCCGAAGAAGGGCATCGAGGGCCTCGGCCTGTGCGATGGTGCGAGGGAAACCGTCGAGCAAAAAACCTTCTTTCGCGTCCGCTTCCGACAACCGGGAACGCATCATATCGACGATGAGATCGTCCGGCACGAGCTTTCCGGCATCCATAAACGTCCTCGCGGCAACGCCCAGGTCCGTCCCCCTTTTGACGTTGTCCCGCAGGATATCTCCGGTGGAGATATGGGCCATCGGGTACCTGGCCCCGATCGAGGATGCCTGCGTCCCCTTGCCCGCTCCTGGTGGTCCTACAAGAATTATGCGCATGCGTACCCCCTCCGAGTCATCCTTTTCGCTCCCTTTACGAAAAAACTACAGAAGCCCGCCGCTTTTGCTGCGGCGCTTGAGTATCCCCTCGTACTGACGCATCAGCATCTGCCCTTCCACCTGGTGAACCGTGTCGAGAGCTACGCCCACCACGATGAGAACGGCCGTCCCGCCGAAATAAAACGTGTTGATCTTCATCACGCCCGACATGAAAGTCGGTATGAGCGCGATGACGGCAAGAGCGAAGGCGCCTCCCAGGGTGATCCGGTTCATGACCTTCTCTATGTAATCCGTCGTCGGCTTTCCGGGACGAATTCCCAGGATGAAACCTCCGTATTTCTTCATGTTGTTGGACAGGTCGGAGGGGTTGAACACGACCGCCGTGTAAAAATACGAAAAGAACACGATCAACAACACGTAGAAGATCATATAGATGAAACTGGTCGGCGAAAAGGCCCGCTTGATGTACTCGGCGACCGCTCCCGAGAAAAGGCTCGCCAGGGTATAGGGAAAGAGCAGCACCGACGAAGCGAAGATGATCGGGATAACCCCGGACGTGTTGACCCGCAGAGGGATGAACGTGCTCTGTCCTCCGTATACCTTGTTGCCGACGGTTCTCTTTGCGTACTGCACGGGGAGACGTCGTTGCCCCTCCTGGAGGAGCACGCATCCGGCGATGACCAATACGATGACGATCAGCGCGAGAACCAGGGTAACCGGATTCATCTCGCCCAGGCTGACCAGTTTGACCGTCGACACGACGGCTTCCGGCAGACGGGCTACGATCCCCGCGTAAATCAAAAGCGATATTCCGTTTCCGATGCCGTGGTCGGACATCACCTCTCCCAACCACATGACCACGACAGAACCGGTCGTGACGGTCGCGACGACGACGACGAACGACAACAAGCCGCCGGCGAATATTCCGAGGTTTCTCAACCACATGGCCAGACCGACCGCCTGGACGATGGCGAAGAAGATCGTCCCGTACCTCGTATATTGCACGATCTTTTTACGTCCATCCTCTCCCTCCTTTTGCATCTTTTCGAGGGAGGGAACCACCACGACGAGAAGCTGCATGACGATGCTGGAGTTGATATAAGGAGCGACCCCGAGAGCGAACACGCTGAATCTCCTGAGGGCTCCTCCGGCGAAGAGGTCCAGAAAACCAAGGACGCCTCCCTGCGCAAACAGCCGCGACATGGCCTCCGCGTCTATTCCGGGCGTCGGAATATGTGCTCCCAGTCTGTACACGAAAAGAGCCGCGATGACGAATAAGATTCTCCTTTTCAGATCAGGCAGCCGAAATGCGTCCCGGAATCCCTCGATCACGCTAATTCACCTCGGCCTTCCCACCAGCGGCCTCGATCTTGCTCTTGGCGGATGCACTGAAGGCATCGGCCTTCACCGTCAGACCTCTGGAAAGCTCGCCTTCCCCCAGAATTTTAACCGGTTTTTGAAGCGTGGAGATCAGGCGCTTCTCCAAGAGTTCCTTGGCGGAAACCGTGACGCCCGCCTCGAAACACCGTTCGAGATCCTTCACGTTCACCGTCTGATAGTCTGTCGCGTGCCTGAAGTTACTGAAGCCGCGTTTGGGGATACGCCGGGCGAGGGGCATCTGTCCTCCTTCGAAATTGAGGCCGACGCTGCGTCCCGCCCTCGCCTTCTGTCCCTTGTGCCCCTTTCCCGCTGTTTTGCCCTTTCCGCTTCCGATGCCCATTCCAAGGCGCTTGGGTTTCCGCCTCGACCCGGGAGCCGGAGACAAATCGTGCAGATTCATCCGTTACGCCTCCTAATTCGTCTTCACAAACTCGACCAGGTGAATGACGGACTCGATCATTCCCCGCACCTGTGGCGTATCCTCATGCTCCACAGTCTGGTTGAGTTTTTTCAGGCCAAGCGCCCTGATCGTGCGCGCCTGCCGTTTTGGACGACCAATCGTACTTTTTTTCCATGTAACCCGCAACTTTGCCATGAGAAATCCTCCTAAGCCGTCGCCGTGGAACGGCTCTCCTTGCCTCTGAGCTTGAAAACCTCTTCGGGGGTGCGAAGGCCCTTGACCGCTTCGAACGTCGCGTACGCCACGTTAACCGGGTTGGACGTCCGGCCGATCACCTTCGTCAGCACGTCCTTGACTCCGCCGAGCTCCATGATCGCTCTCACCACCGCGCCTGCGATGACGCCGGTCCCCGGGGCGGCCGGACGAATCAGCACCTCCGCCGCGCCGAACTTGCCCAGGATGGGATGCGGTATCGTGTGTCCCACCTTCTTCATGTCGATCATGTTCTTTTTTGCATGGTCGATGCCCTTGCGGACCGCCTCGGAAATCTCACGTGCCTTTCCCATGCCGACTCCTACCTGGTCGATTCCATCGCCCACGACGACAAGCACGCTGAAGCGGAAACGCTTACCGCCCTTTACGACCTTGCTGACCCTGTTTATCGATACGACGCGCTCCGTGAGCTCCATTCCCCTGCTGCTGTAATTCTTATTAGGTTGATTCTGGGTTGCCAAAGTCTTCCCTCCCTAGAATTTCAAACCGGCCTCGCGCGCCGCGTCGGCCAGAGCCTTGACCCGGCCCCTGAACATGTGTCCGCCGCGATCGAAGACCACGGAGGTTATCCCTTTCTCCAGCGCCCTCTGTGCGATCAACTTGCCCACGCTCTTGGCCGCTTCCTGATCCGAGCTGTTTTTCAAAGAAGTGGCAAGTGTTTTTTCCAAAGTCGAGGCGGAGAGGAGCGTTTTCCCGGCTTCGTCGTCGATGACCTGCGCGTAGATGTGCTTCAAGCTGCGGAACACCGAGAGCCTCGGACACTCCGGTGTGCCGGCGAGCCGTTTGCGCAAACGACGATGGCGTAATTCGCGCATCTCGTTGCGACTGCGAGTCTTAATCATCTTCTTTCACCTCGTCCCTTACTTGCCGCCGGCCTTACCGGCCTTGCGAATGACATACTCGCCGGCGTAGCGGATGCCCTTGCCCTTGTACGGTTCAGGTGGTCTATGACCTCTGATGTCGGCCGCGGTCTGCCCGACAAGCTGCTTGTCGATACCGCGAACGATGATCTTCGTCGGACCATCGACCGCGAATTCGATGCCGGAGGGAGGGACCACCTCGATCGGGTGCGAGTAACCTACGGACAAGACGAGGTTCTTTCCCTGCATCTGTGCCCTGTAACCGACCCCTATGATCTCCAGCACCCGCTCGAATCCGGTGCTCACGCCCTGCACCATGTTGTTGATGACAGCCCTCGTCATGCCATGCGCGGCCCGCACGTTTTTATCGTCGTTCGCACGCTTCACGACGATCCGTCCCTCGTCGAGGGAGACTTCGATATTCGGCAGGATGTCGAAGGACAGCGTCCCTTTCGTTCCCCTGACGGTGACCGAATCGTTCTGTATCTTGATTTCCACGCCCTTCGGCAGAGGGATGGGTTTACGACCTATTCGCGACATGAGACTCTCCCCCTACCAGACGTAACACATGACTTCTCCGCCGAGGCCGCGCTTGCGCGCCTCGGCGTCCGTCATAAGACCGCGCGAAGTCGAGATGAGCGCGATACCGAGTCCGCCCATCACCTTGGGCACATCTTCTTTGTGCACATAGATACGGCGCCCTGGCTTGCTGATGCGCCTCAGCCCCTGTATCACCCTCTCGCGACCGGCTCCGTAGTTCATATAAACCCGAAGTGTCGCCGTCGGAAGCTTGGGGTCCGAGACCGTCTTGTAGTTGCGTATATAGCCCTCGTCCTTCAGAATGCGCGCGATCTCCAAGCGCAGTTTGCTCATGGGCATATCGACCATATCGTGATATACCGTGTTGGCATTACGAATGCGCGTGAGCATATCGGCAACAGGATCTGTGACATGCATTCCTGATGATCCTCCCTTCATGCCCTACCAGCTTGACTTGACAACGCCGGGAATCTTACCCTCGCGAGCCAGGCTTCTGAAGCAGCAGCGGCACATGTCGAACATACGCATATACCCTCTCGGGCGTCCACAGATGGGACAGCGGTTGTACTTTCTGACCTTGAATTTAGGCTCCTTGAGAACCTTGTTCTGTAAACTCTTGCGCGCCATTGTCTCGTTCCTCCTACTTGCCAAAAGGCATTCCGAGCTCGAAAAGAAGCGCGAAAGCCTCCTCGTCCGTGCGAGCGCTGGTGACAAACGATATGTTCATACCGCGTATACGGATCACCTTGTCATATTCGATTTCGGGGAAGAGAAGCTGTTCGCGCAAACCCAGATTGTAGTTTCCCCTTCCGTCGAAACCCCTTTTCGCGACCCCCTGAAAATCCTTGATGCGGGGGAGGGCGACGCTGATCAGACGATCCGCGAATTCCCACATCCTAGCACTGCGGAGCGTGACGCAACACGCCACTGGCATCCCCTCACGAACCTTGAAACCCGCGATGGACGACTTCGCGCGCTTCATCATGGGGCGCTGTCCCGTGATCGTGGTGAGCTCGCCGATCGCCGCATCCATATACTTCATATCCAGCTTGGCCTCGCTCACCCCGATGTTCACGACGATCTTCCTCAGGACAGGGAGCTCCATGGCGCTCTTGTAACCAAACTGGGTCCTCAAACGAGGTACGACCTCTTTTGTGTACTTCTCCTGGAGACGCGGAATCATGTTCGTCTCTCCTCCTTATACCTTGTCGACAACTTCGCCGCATTTCTTGCAGACACGGACTTTTTTGCCACTGTCGAGGAAAGCCCTGGACACGCGCGTCGGCTTGCCGCAGGAAGGACACACGAGCATCGCCTTGGAGGCGTTGAACGGCGCCTCGAATTTAACGATCCCACCCCTCGGATTTTTCTGCGTCGGGCGCATGTTCTTCGTCATCATATTGACATTTTCGACGACGATCGTTTCCTTGGCGGGATCCCGGCGCAGGATCTTGCCCTCTTTCCCTCTGTCCTTGCCGGAGACCACATAGACGCGGTCACCCTTCCGCAAACGCATTTTCGACATCATCAAGCCCCCTATACGACCTCCGGCGCGAGGGAGACGATCCGCATGTAGCGTTTCTCCCTCAGCTCACGGGCGACGGGACCAAAGATACGAGTCCCCTTCGGATCTCCGTTGTTATCGATCAAAACCGCCGCGTTATCGTCGAAGCGTACATAGGAGCCGTCCTTGCGGCGCACTTCCTTACGGGTACGCACGATAACGGCACGAATCACGTCTCCTTTGTTCACGTTGCTGTTGGGCAACGCTTCTTTCACGGAGGCGACGATCACATCCCCGACGGATCCGGTTTTACGAAAACTTCCACCCTTCACCTGGATGCAGAGAATTTTCTTCGCACCCGAATTGTCGGCGACATTGAGGACCGTACGTAACTGGATCATCGTCTACGCCTCCTCGTCGGGCGCAACTGCGCCAAGGACGGGAGCTCTCTCGATAATCTCCGAGACCTTCCATCTCTTGTGACGTGAGAAAGGGCGCGTCTCCTCGATCATAATCCGGTCGCCGGGACGGCACTCGTTGCCCTCGTCGTGAGCCATGTATTTTTTCACCTTCAGCACCGGCTTGCCGTACAGCGGATGTTTGGACATCCGATCGACCCTTACGACCACCGTCTTGTCCATCTTATCGCTGACGACGATGCCGGTCCTGACCTTACGATGAGGCGAACTCTGTTCCATCGCCCATTACCCCCTTACTCCCGCGCGCGCATCCGCCGTTTCCTTCTCCTGCAAAACCGTGAGAACTCTGGCGATTGTGCGGCGAACTTCCTTTATACGGCTCGTGTTGCTCAGTTGGCCGATCGCGTTCTGAAACCGAAGGTTGAACAGTTCTTCCTTGTACTGGCGGTGTTTCTCGCGCAGCTCGTCGACTGTCAGATCACGTAGCTCCTTGGGCTTCATAATCAAGCACCCGTCCCTTCTCTGGACAGCAGTCTGACCTTTATGGGGAGTTTGAAGGACGCCGTTCGAAAAGCCGCCTCGGCGACATCGCGCGAAACGCCCTCTATCTCAAACATGACACGCCCCCTTTTGACTGCGGCCGTCCAATACTCGACATTTCCCTTCCCCTTGCCCATGCGCGTCTCAAGAGGCTTCTCGGTGACGGGGCGATCGGGGAAAATCCGGATCCATATCTTTCCGCCCTTTTTCATCTTCCTGGAAATCGCGACGCGAACCGCCTCGATCTGGCGCGCCGTGATCCATCCGTTCTCGAGCGCCTGCAGGCCATACTCTCCAAAATCGACCCTGGTGGCACCCTTCGAAATACCGCGCAAGGGCGTGAGATGCGGCTTGCGATACTTGACTCTCTTCGGAGACAGCATGGCAAGTCACCTCCTCCCCTTTGTGGCGGAGGACTCCTCCGAAGCCTGAGGCAGCGTTTTCCCAATGACTTCTCCCTTGTATATCCAGACCTTTACGCCGATGACACCATAGATGGTGTTCGCTTCCGCAAAACCGTAATCGATGTCGGCGCGCAGCGTCGAAAGGGGGAGCTGCCCTTCCAGATACCATTCCGTCCGTGCGATCTCGGCACCTCCGAGGCGCCCGGCACACTGAATCTTTATCCCTTTCGCACCGGATTTCATGGCCCGGAAGATGGACTGCTTCATCGCCCTGCGAAAGCTGATCCTTCGCTCCAGGGAAGAGGCGACTCCCTCTGCCACAACCTGCGACTCGCTGTCCGGGCTTTTGATCTCCTGGATATTGATCATGATGCGGCTCCCGGTCATCTTCTGTAGCTCGTCGCGAATCCTCTGAATCTCCTCGCCGCCTTTTCCAATGACGACGCCCGGCCGCGCGGTAAAGACGGTAAAGCGCATGACGTTTCCGATACGCTCTATTTCAATCCTGCTGATGCCGGCATTCGCCCAACGCTTTTTCAACCACTTCCGCAGCATGAGATCGGCGTGCAGATTCTTGGCGTAGTTGCGTCCATAGGCATACCAGCGTGATTCCCAATCATAAATGACACCTAGGCGATACCCCACCGGGTGAACTTTCTGACCCATCGTCACCTCTCCTTATTTCTCTGCCACCGCTACGGTAATGTGGCTCGTATGATGCCTGAACGCATGGGCACGGCCGTGTGAAACGGGACGGAAACGTCTCATGTAGGCACCCTGATCCGCCGTCGCCCTGACGACGAACAGCTTATCCATGTCGAGGCCCAGATTGTGCTCCGCGTTGGCAAGCGCGCTCTTGAGCGTTTTTTCCACGTACCTCGCACTCCGATTGGGAGTGAACTTGAGGATCGTCAGAGCCTCCGATGCCTTTTTACCTCTGATCAGAGCCAGGACCTGACGTACCTTGTCCGTCGATACACGTACCTGCCATGCCATTGCTTTCGCTTCCATGTCCATGCCCCCTATTTCTTGACCTTTGAGGAGCGTTCCTGTCCCGCATGCCCGCCGAACTTGCGCGTAGGCGCAAACTCTCCGAGCTTGTGACCGATCATATTGTCGCTGATGTAAACAGGGATATGAATCTTCCCGTTGTGCACGGCGATCGTGTGTCCTATCATCTCCGGCGTGATGCTGGAGCGGCGCGCCCAGGATTTGATGACCCTCTTTTTGCCTGATTCATTCATATCCTCGATTCGCTTGAGCAACTTTGCATCCACATACGGTCCCTTTTTAAGTGAACGAGCCATATCGACAACTCCCTCCCAAATACCGGCTACTTGCCGCGCCTGCGGACGATGAACTTATCCGAAGGCTTCTTCTTGCGAGTTCTGTAGCCCTTGGCGGGAGTGCCCCACGGAGAGACCGGATGCTTGTGCGACTTGCTGCGTCCTTCTCCTCCGCCCATCGGATGATCGACAGGGTTCATCACCATACCGCGAACGTGCGGATGACGACCTTTCCAGCGGGTGCGTCCTGCCTTGCCGTAGACGATGTTCTCGTGCTCCTCGTTGCCGACCTGTCCGATCGTCGCCATGCACTCCAGCAGAATCAGGCGGAGTTCGCCGCTTGGCATACGGACAAAGGCGTACTTCCCCTCTTTTGCCATGAGCTGGGCGGAAGAACCCGCCGAACGGACGACCACACCGCCTCGTCCCGGTTCGAGCTCTATGTTGTGAATGACGGTTCCGTCGGGGATGTCCCTGAGCTTCAGGGCGTTCCCCGGCTTGATGTCCGACGACGGACCGGCGAGGATCGTCTCCCCGGCCTTCAGGCCGACGGGCGCGATGACATAGCGTTTCTCCCCGTCCGCGTAGTGGATCAGTGCGATGCGCGCCGAACGGTTCGGATCGTACTCGATGGACGCCACCTTTCCGGGGACGCCGATCTTATCCCGCTTGAAGTCGATGATCCGATACAGCTTCCGGAAACCGCCGCCGCGGTGCCGGAGGGTGATCCTCCCCGTGTTGTTCCGCCCGCCGTGTTTCTTCAAAGACTCGACCAAACCGCGCTCCGGCTCGCTCTTCGTGATCTCCGCATAATCCGGAGTCGTCATGAACCGACGACCAGGCGTGGTCGGGCGATATTTTTTTATACCCATCGTAACAAACCTCCTGCCTCAGACGCCGGCGCCGTCGAAGAACTCGATACGCTCTCCGGGAAGGAGCGTAACGATCGCTTTTTTCCACGAGCGCGAGCGTCCCAAAAATCGGCCCATTCTCTTCGGTTTCGACCGGACCTTGATCGTATGTACGCTCGAAACCTTGACCTTGAAGACCTCTTCGACCGCCTTGCGAATCTCGATCTTGTTCGCACCGGGCAGAACCTCGAACGTATATTTGTTGTGCGCCATCAACCGGCTGCTCTTTTCGGTGACGATGGGGCGCACGATGATGTCGTGTGCGAGCGCGATCATGCCCCGTACACCTCCTCGAGTTTCCTGATCGCCTGTGATGTGGCGATGACCTTCACGTGGTTCAGGAGATCGTAGACGTTTACGCTGTCCACATGCAGCACATGGGCTCCGGGGATGTTCCCCACCGACTTCGCGACCGGCAGATCGCTCTCGTGAAGGAGGAAGAGCGGTTTCCGGGTGCCGTCGAGCTTGTCGAGAAACGCAAGCATCTTCTTCGTCTTCGGGGCGTCGAGCTCGAACTTGTCGACGACCACCACGTTGTCTTCCTGCACCTTGAGTGAAAGGGCGCTTCTCAGGGCGAGCCTGCGCACCTTCTTGTTCACCTTCTGGTGATAGTCTCTCGGATGCGGTCCATGTGCGACCCCACCGCCGACCCAGAGCGGGGAGCGGGAGCTTCCCGCCCGGGCGCGGCCCGTATGCTTCTGGCGCCACGGCTTGCGGCCGCCGCCCCGTACCTCTCCGCGGTCCTTCGTGTCATGGGTGCCGACGCGGGTGTTGGCAAGGTGTGCGACGACGACCTGGTGCATCGCGGACACGTGTACCGGCACGTCGAAAACCGCTCCGGAGAGTTCGAAGTCTCCGATCACGTCGCCGTTGAAATTGACCTGTTTGACGATTGGCATACTCTATTCCGCCTCCCTCTCCTAAGCCGTCTTGTACACGAGCACGAGCTGATCGTTTGCGCCCGGCACGGCACCGCGGACAAGGAGGAGATTGTTCTTTGCATCCACCGAAAACACGGTAAGTCCCTTCGTGGTGACCTGCTCGCCCCCCATACGACCCGCCATTTTTTTGCCCTTGAAGATATGCCCGGGATAGCTGTTCGATCCAATGGATCCGGGCTTTCTGTGCACCTTCGAGGCGCCGTGGGAAGCGGCTCCGCCTCCGAAGTTATGTCTTTTCATCACGCCGGCGTATCCTTTGCCCTTGCTGATTCCGCGGACATCCACGATGTCTCCGTCGCTGAACAGCTCGACCGTGATCTCCTGTCCCACGGCATAACCGGAGACATCGTCGACCCTGAACTCTCTCAGCCAACGTTTCGGAGAAACACCCTGCTTGTCGAAGAAAGCCTTGCGGCCCTTGTTTACATGTCCGGGCTTCTCCTCGCCGAAACCGAGCTGCACGGCAGAGTAGCGATTCCTTTCCGGGGTACGAATCTCGACGACCAGGCACGGACCGGCTTCGATCACCGTCACGGGGACGGCACTGCCGTCTGCGTCGAAGACCTGTGTCATACCAACTTTTTTCCCCAGAACACCGATGCTCATCACATTCACTCCTTTCAGACCAAGCAGGACTCTAGAGCTTGATCTGGATGTCGACGCCAGAAGGAAGATTGAGCTGCATCAGTGCTTCCATTGTCTTCTGTGTCGGATCGATAATGTCGATCAGGCGCTTGTGGGTCCTTATCTCATACTGTTCCCTCGCGTCCTTGTCCTTGTGAGGGGACTTGAGAATGGTAAACTTCTTGTTCTCCGTGGGCAGAGGAATCGGGCCGAAGACCTTGGCCCCGGTTCTGCCGGCGGTATCCGCGATCTGCACGGCGGACGCGTCCAATACCCTGTGATCGAATGCCTTTAGCTTGATGCGAATGTTTTTCGCCAAATCGAACCCCTCCAGGGAAGTCTTACTCGATAATTTCGGTGACGACGCCAGCACCGACGGTGCGCCCGCCCTCACGAACCGCAAAACGAAGACCCGGTTCCATCG
>DAIPHL010000018.1:0-22147 GCA_036771375.1 Synergistaceae bacterium
GGTCGGCGTTCGGATGTGGGAAGAAAGAGCCCGCTCTACGCCGCCCTGGGAATGGTCGGCATGAACGGAGCGAGGAAGATCGCGTACGGCGGGAAAAAGATGGGGCACGAAGTGTATCGCTCCATGAGCGAAACGCTCGGCGAAACGGTCGACCTTTTCGATCTCTCCAGCGCGATTCTAAACCTTCGGCGGAGCAAATGCGACGAAGAGCTGCGCTGTATCCGCGGAGCAGTGGAGATTGCACGGCGCGCCTTTTTGGAACTGCTCGGGGACGTCGCGCCCGGCATGACCGAGAGGGAGATCGCCGCAAGGCTCGCGTTCTCGATCCTGCGAAACGGGGGCGATTTCAACGCACCTCCGCCGATTCTCGTCTCCTCCGGTGAAAGGACCTCGTATCCCCATTCGTATCCGACGGACCGGAGAATCGCGAAGGGAGAGCTCGTGATGATCGATTTCGGGGTCCGTTTCGACGGTTACGTGTGCGACATCACCCGGATGATATACTTGGGTGACCCTCCGGGCGAGATCGAACGGATGTATTCGATGCTCGTCTGGGCGCAGGCCGAAGCGTTCGCTTCCCTGAAGCCGGGTGTCTTTGTGGCGGACGTGGACGAGACGGCCCGATCCGTCCTTCGCTCGTCCGGGCTCGGGAAGAATTTTGTACACGGCATCGGACACGGAATCGGGCTCGACATACACGAGCTTCCCTCTCTTTCGAGTGCGGTCCGAATGACGCTGGAAGAACGGGACGTGCTGACCCTGGAGCCCGGTTTTTACAGGCCTGGTTGGGGAGGGATGAGGGTGGAGGACGATTACCTGATCACATCCGACGGGGCCGTCTGTCTCTCCAAAGGCTTCGAGAACCGTCTGTACGTAATTTAGCGATGGGATGCACCGCACGGGTCGTCCCGATCGACGAACGCGGAGGATTGTCGATCTTTGAATTTTTTGTGGAAATGGGATAAGCTGAACGTAGTTCGGAGTGGTTGGAAGCTCCTGTCCCTGTGCGCCGTGCTGGCGTTCTGCGTCTGGGGGATCGTCGTCGTGGAGAGGCAGGAGTCCCGCCCTGTCCACTTCGGCCGGGAGATGGAGGTGTTGATCGTTCCCGGGCAGAGTGCGGGGGAGATCGCCTCCGAATTCCAGCAGATGGGGATCGTCGCGAGATCGAGGGACCTCGCCGTCTGGATGGGCCGCCTCGGGATCGACCGCAAGATACGTCCGGGCTTTTACAGGATCCGGGCCGGTTACGCCAGGGATGTCGCGAAGGCGCTCCAGGAGGCGAAGCCCGATGTGATGCGCGTGCGCATCCTCCCGGGAGCGCTCTTCGAGGAGCTCGTCGGGGAGCTCGGAAAAACGAGCGGCGACGTGCTTCTCGGCGAAGCTCTGGAAAAGGAGGACAACTTTCCGCCCGGGCTTCGGCCGCTGTTGCCCGCAAAACCCGAAGGACGCATCGTCTTTCTGGCTCCGGAGACGTACATGATCGATCCGGGAGATCGATGCGCGGATCATCTGGTGATGATCGCCACGAGGACCTGGTGGCGCCGGCATGGGGATGCCATCCCGGAGGGCGCCACGGCCAAGGAGTTGCAGGAGGACGGCATTCTGGCGTCGATCGTCGAGAAGGAGGCGAAGCTCGATTCGGAGCGTCCGATGATCGCGGGCATCTTTAAAAACAGGCTGAAAAAGGAGATGCCTCTTCAATCCTGTGCGACCGTCGTTCACGCGTGGCGCCTGCGGAACGTGAAGGTTCGCTCGCTTCGCTACGACGACCTCAAAGTCGATTCGCCGTTCAACACGTATGTGAAAGAGGGCCTGCCCCCGGAGAACATCGGGGTGCCATCGGAGGGCTCGTGGAGTGCGGTGTTGAAACCGGCGAAGACGGAGATGCTTTTTTTCGTCGCGAAAGGCGACGGAAGCCATGTATTCACCCGGACGTACCGCGAACACATCGCGGTGCAGCGCAAGATCGCGCGGGGTGAGCTCTGAAATCCGTGGAGAGGCTGTTGTGCCGCTCACTGGTCGTGCCGCAGAAGGATATTTTCTACATCAGCTGGACCGTCGACGCATACGAGGGATTGGGTTTTTTGCGCACCGATGACGCAAGGACCGGCGCGGTCTCCCTGCTCTATCCATCCTGTCAGAAGAGCGCTGTGGAGTCCTTGCTGGATGCGTTCGAGTCCGAGGGGATCGAGATACGGCGCCTCGGGACGAGCGAGGAGAAAGTGGGAGGATAGAAGATGGAATCGACGGCTCTTTCGAAAATCCGGGATTACGTTTCGAGCCTCCCGGGCGAAAAGACGGACTACTGTGATCTGTACGTACAGAGCGCCACGAGCCGTGGCATTCTCTTCGAAGACGGGCGGATGGACACCCTTTCGTCCTCGACGAACGACGGCGTCGGGGCCCGGTTGATCCGGGGAGAGGATACGGTCTACGCGCACGTGCCGGGCGCGACCTCGGCCGCGGCGGCGTGGGCGCTTTCGGAGGCCTGCGGAATGTCCGGCACGGATATCCGCCGGCTGCCGGAGGGGGAGGATGAATCGTTGTTTCCGGGCACCGTCCCCCCTCCTCTTCCCCGGCTCGACGCGGACTTTTTTCACGATCTGGACGGGAAGATGCGCGCGGAGTCCCCGCTGTTGCGCCAGGCGACCTTCCGCTACAGATCGTCCGTCAAGTCCGTCCTGGTGATCAGGGGAGACGGAGGCCTCGCCGCCGAGGAGAGGACGTACACGACCTTCGCGGTTCACGTGGTCGTCGAGCGGGACGGCTTGCTTCAGACCGGCTACGAGGCCAGGTCTCTGTCCTCCGGCGTCGAACGATTCTGGGAGGACTCCTCTGCCGAGGAGATCGCGATGGCCGCGCTGAGGCGGGGGCTTCTCATGCTCGATTCGATTCCCTGTCCGGCAGGCGTCATGCCCGTTCTGCTCGACGGAACCGCGGGCGGGACGATGATCCACGAGGCGTGCGGACACGGCCTGGAGGCGGATATCATACGGAAGGACTACTCCGTCTACCGGGATCGGGTCGGAGAGCTCGTGGCGAATCCGCTCGTGACGATCGTGGACGACGCGACGCTCGAGGGGTGCTACGGATCGTACCTCTTCGACGACGAGGGAACGCCGGCACGGAGGACCGTGTTGGTCGAAGACGGCGTTCTCAAAGGATATATGACGGATATCCTCTCGGCGCGGATGGCCGGACTTCCTCTCACCGGCAACGGAAGGCGGGAGTCCTATCGGCATCAGCCGCTTCCCCGCATGAGCAACACCTTCATCACGGCGGGCAACGGCAAAAGAGACGAGATGATCGCCGGCATGAAAAGGGGGCTGCTCGTCAGCCGGATGGGCGGTGGAGAGGTGAACCCGACGTCGGGGGATTTCGTGTTTTACGTCACGGAGGGGTATCTCGTCGAAGAAGGAAGGGTGGGCGCCCCGGTCCGGGGCGCGACCCTGACCGGAAACGGGCCCGAGTCGCTGCGGAACATCTCCGCCGTCGGCGAGACCCTCGTCCTCGAACCGGGGACCTGCGGAAAATCCGGTCAGGGCGTCCCCGTGACGGACGGCCAGCCGACCCTGCTGATCGACAATCTCATTGTTGGAGGGTGCGACACGGGCGATGGGTGCCAAGCGTAACGTTCGACACAGAAACGTGTCGTCCAGGAAAAATGTCGTCAAACGGACCGGAGGCGGCCCGTCGCTCGGGGAACGCCTCTTTTCGCTGCGTCCGGATGTCCACGGTGTGATCGAAAGAGTGCGTTTTTACTGCGTCCTCGCCGCATGGCTCCTTTTGGTCGTGGACGTCTTTCTCGTGTCGAGTCTTTTCACGAGATGGACCGGCTCGCTCGGGACGGCTGCACGAGAGGGGCTGTTTGCGACCTTCGGCGGGGGCGTTCTGATTCTTCTGCTGTATGTCGGGTATCTCTGCGGCTCGACCATCCTGCGGAAAAAAGTACCGAGGGCGCTCCGCCAGACGGCGGGAACCGTCTTGCTCTATCTCTGTTCCACCCTCGTGCTGGGACTTTCGGAGATGTTCTCGGGTGCCGCCGCGAAGGGGGGGGCCCTTTCCCTCCTCTCTCCAGGAGCGCTGGGGCGATGGCTGGCCTCCTGGTCTTTCGAAAACCTCGGTCCGATCGGAACGACCCTGATCGGGTTCGTGACGATCTCCCTCACGCTTCTCTTCTATGGCTTTACCGCCTGGCTCCAGCCTCTTTTCGACCGCCTTGTCGGTGCGTTTTCGCGCGATGGCTCGAGCGAACGTCCCGCTTCCCCGGAGGAGACGACGGCGGACGCGGAGGAGACGCGCGAAGACGACGGTGAGCCTGACGATTTCCCGAGCGACGGCCTTGAAGCGGAGAAGCCGGGGCACGACGAATCCGACGCGTCGTTTTTGAAGACGCTGCCGATCGCGACCGACGTCCGGACCGTGGACGAGATCGAATCGGAGGACGGACCGGCGCCGTCCGCGGGACGATTCCCGCCGCCGGTGGAGATCTACGGAAAGGAGCATGACGACGGCGAGAGCATATCGGAGGAGATGGCCCGTCCCTGGGGGGAACGGATCATCGATTCGCTCGAGCACTTCGGGATCGAGGCGGATTTGGCGGAGATCCTGATCGGTCCCACGGTGATACAGTTTCGAATTCAGCCGACCCCGGGCGTCAAGGTGAGCAAGATTGCGGCGCTCTCCAACGATCTCGCCATGGCGCTTGCGGTTTCGAGCCTTCGGGTGGAGGCTCCGATTCCCGGAAAACCGTATGTCGGCATAGAGATACCGAACCCCAAGCGTGTCGGAATCACACTTCGTTCGGTGATCGAGGAGGACGAATACCAGGAGACGGAGAAGACGCTGCCGCTTCCCATGGGGGTCACCATCAACGGCGACCCGATGGTGATCGGCCTCGAAGATCTGCCGCACCTTCTGGTGGCCGGTACGACCGGTTCCGGTAAGAGCGTGTTCGTGAACAGCTGCATCGTCGGCCTCTGTTCGATGCGTCGTCCCGACGAGCTCAAGATGGTTCTGGTCGACCCCAAGAGGGTCGAGATGGCCCTGTACGAAAAACTGCCCCATATCCTGACGCCGCCGGTGACCGACGCGAAAAAGGCCGTACACGTGCTCGGATGGGCGATTCGGGAGATGGAAAGGCGGTACGGTTGTTTTGCCGAGCTCCGCGTCCGAAACCTCGCTTCCTACAACGAACTCGTGCTCCCCAGGGATCGCCTGCCGCACATCGTGATCGTCGTGGACGAGCTCGCCGATCTCATGATGACCGCACCCAAGGAGGTGGAGGAGTATATCTGCCGGCTTGCGCAGATGGCGCGCGCCACCGGCATACACCTCGTGCTTGCGACACAGCGCCCGTCGGTCAACGTGATCACCGGCCTCATCAAGGCGAACGTCCCGGCGCGCGTGGCGTTTACGCTTCCCAGCATGATGGACTCGCGGACCATCCTGGACTCGAGCGGCGCGGAAAAACTGCTCGGCAAAGGGGACATGCTGTTTCTGTCCACGCAGTATCCCAAACCGATCCGGGTTCAGTCTCCCTGGATCGACGAACACGCCATCACCCGGTGGCTGGACTATCTGGTCGGTCTGTTCGGAGAGCCGGTTTACACCGATATCGAACTGCAAGGAGATGGGCCGGCCGGCTTCGAGGAGGCGGCCAACTTCGACGATGCCCTGCTGGACGAGGCCGTCCGCGTGGTCGTCTCGACGGGAATGGCCTCCGCCAGCGGCTTGCAGCGCCGCTTGCGTATCGGCTTTACGCGCGCGGGGCGCCTGGTGGATATGATGGAGAGTGCGGGCATCGTCGGCCCGGCAGACGGTTCCCGTCCCCGGGAGATCCTGGTCGACGAGGAGGAGGCGGAGGCGATCCTGGAAAGTCTGAGGGGTTCCGGCTGATATGCTTTCCCGAGAGCGCCCTCTGCTCGTGACGCCGGACTGCTCCATCGAGGCGGACAGGGTCGGGCCGGCCGAACGGGTCGCAGGGACGCTGATGGTCCTCGGAGGAAGGAGGCCGGATCCGGTCTGGCTATCGCGTCTTGCCGGGGAGAACTCGTTCGACGTCTGGGGTGTGGACCACGGGGTGGACTGGTGTCGGGATGCGGGCCTTCCGCCGCGGAGCGTCGTGGGCGACATGGACAGCGCGTCGCCGGAGGGCGTTCGTTGGGCGAGGGAGGAAGGAGCCTCGGAAGTCCGGTACGAAAGAGACAAGGACCGGACCGATTTCCAGCTCGCGCTCGCTCTGTATGTGGCAGAGGCCGCACGATCCTCCGATTTGCTCGTCGTCTCGGGCTGTTTCGGAGGGCGAGCCGACCATCTTTTCAGCGCCATGCACTCTCTTGCGTTCCATGGACGGGGGAGCGCTTCCGGGATTCGCTATCGATGTATGTTGGATGACCGGGAGGGACTTTTTTTCCTGGAGGGAGGGGACGAGATGGTTTTTTTCTTTCGTGAGCCCCCCTTCGCCCTCTCGCTTCTGTCCTTCAGCGACGAGTGCCGGGGCGTTCGCATCGGCGGCGGAGTTCGATGGCCTCTGGAGGACGCGCTGCTGAAGAGATCGTCTCCATGGGCCATCAGCAACAGGACGATCGAACCGTCCGGCGACGTCCGAATCGAGGTTCGCTGTGCCGAAGGGATTTTGGGTCTTTACTGGGTCAAGGAGAAGGGCGAGGAGAGTGGTTCTTCACCTTCATGAAGAAAGAAAAAAAGGGCCGCTTACACGGCCCTGCGAACCTTGGAGGACCGGAGACACTTCGTGCAAATTTTCATCCTCTTGGCCTCCCCGCCCCCCATATCGACCCTGACGTTTCTCAGGTTGATGAGCCAGCGCCTTCTGGTGTGACGGTTCGAGTGGCTTACCGCATTGCCGGTGCTGGGGCCTCTTCCACAGCAATCACAAAATTTGGACATATCGCATTCCCTCCTAAAACGTACGATAGAAAGACAACTGAAGCATTTTAGCACAAATCGGCCTCTTTGGGAAATGTTTTCGCGGTGCGAACGGGCGAATCCAGCCGATCGATGCGCGGTCATTTGTCGAGGATTTGGTACTGCCGGGAATCGTGCGCGAAATATGGTCCGGCAGGGGCGGCGGGTTCGCTACATTTAGGCTCTCGCCCACCGGCGTTTGGGTCTGGGTAGATAAGAGCGTTCTTTTTCCGCTTCTCATTTTGAATGCGACTCTGCCTTACCCGGGAAGAAGACGGACGGTCGGAACAAAATCCGGTCCGGTTTTCGATTTTTCCCGTTCGCTTCGGTGTCGTGGTCTCGCCGGATATGGTGTGTTGAGCAGCGCTTCGCCCGACCGGAAAATCGATTTGTCCTTCATCACGTTGCGAAGCGGGCGGAGATCGCCCCCGATCATGCCTGTCGCCCAGGCGAGTGAGTAGAGAAGTAGAGAAGATGGTGACAGACGGATGAAGTGTTCGGCTTCCGTGGACGAATTTTCGATATTCTGATACAATATCCGAAACGCGACGGATCGCGTTTGCACTTTCGTGCATGTTGACGATTCAAGGAGGGATCGGCATGGACGTCAGAAACGTCGGAGAAGTCCGCGCTCTTTTCAACAAGGTTTACGAGCGGGCGGCGCGGAACCTGAAAAAGATCGACGAGGAGAGCCAGAAGAAGGCCATGGAGGCGTTCGGAAAGGCACTTCGTGCCTGTGACAGGGCGAGCGAGAGGATGATCGACAAGCACCACGAGAGCGTGGCGAAGTCGGCCAAGATGCGCGCCGAATATCACAAGAGAAAGTACCAGCTCGACAAGATCCGTGCGGCGGCGGAAAAACAGGAGCTCATCAACGAAAGCGTCATGATACAACGCCTCAACCACAGGAACATGCTGGAGGAGATCCGCGTCGATCAGCTCAACAGAGAGGAAATGCAAAGGGCGATTCGGGAGAAAAACAGGGATCAGCGGTAGACTGCGTTCCGTGTCCTTGAAGGTCGGCCTGGCGCTTCGGCGTGAAAACAGCGCCACGGCTCCGAGAAGCATCTCGAGGGCTTTTTAAAAAATACGAATTCCATCGTGGGGGCGGGCCCGTGGGCCCGCCCTGCGATTTTCTCGCGAAAGAGCGTGCGACGGCACCGCTCTTTTTCCCTTCGGGTCTTCGTGTCGGGCGGCGTTCCGTGCAGAACCCTTGTCCGATGTCGCCCTTTCTGTCATACTGATCCGTATCGAAAGAGACGATATCGGATCCGGGAGGCTTTGGATCGTGAACGACCCCGTTCTTCTCTGCGACTCCATAACCAGTAAGCCGATGCCGAAGTGGATGGCGCTCCTTGCGATCGCCTTCGGAGTCGTGTTCCTCTATACCGCGTTTCGGGATTATCTCGCGGGCAGTCGTTCCATCTCGCTCCTCTACAATTTTCTCATGGGGGTCGTCTGTCTTTACGGGGCCGGCATCAGCAGGAAGATCTACCTTTCGGATCGCGGCGTCGTGCGGGAGATGCACGCCTGGGGGCGGATCGTGCGAAGAGAGCTTCCCTGGAAGAACGTGCGTTACGTGACGCTCGCCTTTCGAGGCGATAAGATGATGGCGTTTTTCGAGGTCGAAACGACCGGCTGGAAGGTCCTTTTTTCCCGGGATCAAGAGGAACGGGTTCGCGATATCCTCGATGAAATGATTCCCGACGTCGAGGTCGCCGATCTCGGAGAGGCGACAGGGTCGAAGAGAAACGCCGGAGGGAAGTGAAGCGCGATGAACTGGGAGAACCTTGTGAACTGGAAGAACATCGATTGGTGGCAGTTTTTCTGGGACATCAAAGCGCCTTTTGTCACGGTCGCCCTCTGGTTTTTGTTGGATCGGGTCATCGTAAGGCTCAAACGAAACGAACGCTTTTTCGCCAAGTTGGTGGTCTCTCGCAAGGAATCGAACGATCACCGTCAGAAGACGATCCTGCAGAGGATCAAGACGTTCCGAGGATTGATCTTTCAGATCGTGCGAATCATCGTCGCCCTCTTTTTCCTCTTTACCCTCCTGAACAATTTCAACATCGATCCCAAACCTTTGCTTGCAGGGATCGGGGTCGTGGGGTTGGGACTCTCTCTCGCGGCACAAAATATCCTGCGGGATTTCCTGAACGGATTGTTCTTCGTCATAGAGGATCAGTTCAACGTCGGGGATTGGGTCGAAATCGGGGACCATCAGGGTTCCGTGGAGAACTTCTCCCTGCGGACGACCTGTCTGAGGACCGTGGACGGACGTTACATCATCATACCGAATAGCACGATCACACAGGTGGTCAACCATACGAAGGATTGGGCCGTGGCATATGTCGAGCTTGGGGTGGCCTACAACGCGGACATCGAAGAGGTCATGGGCGTGCTGGAGCGAAGCTGCGAGGAGCTCAAGAAAATGTACTGGAGCTCGATTCTCGAAAAATCGACGATACAGGCGATCTGCGACTTCAGACCGAGCGATCTGCTCATCCGGGTGATGACGAAGACGCTTCCGGGAGAACAGTGGGCGATCGGCCGCTCCCTGCGCAAGATAATAAAGGAAAATTTCGACAAGGCCGGGTTGGACATCCCTCTGCCGCAGATGGTCGTTCACAGCTATCGCCGTGAGGAAGCCGAGCGCACCGAGATGAAAAAGAGCGCGGGGCCGGACGAACCGGGGGCCGCATAGGCTTCGTATCCTCGAACGTTGCGAGGGCGTTTCAACCTGTCCTCATGAGGGAGGGGCTTCCCCGCGGCTCGAGGAAAGCGCGCTTCCTCCTGTCGGTGTCTGCGCCGCACCTACCTTCCGCAAAGATCGATCGGGAAAGGAAATCCCGCCCCCGTCCACTCAGTCGAGAGCCAGGTTCTCGAGCCCTGCTTTCACGTGCATTTCGACGAGTTTGACGCAGAGGGATTCGTCCCTCGCCTCGAACGCTTCCAGCAGCAGCCTGTGTTCGTCGAGACTGGGGTTGTTCTCGAAGAGGAAATACCTCTCCAGAAAGACCATGTATATGAAGGTGCGGGCGAGGATGTCCTTCACGTACTCCATCAAGAGCAGGTTGTCGCTCGCTTCCGCGATGATCATGTGAAAGTCGGTGTTGACCTGGAGGTATTTTTCGATGTCCTTCTCCTTGAAAATGGTGTCCTCCTCGTCGATCTTCTCAC
This sequence comes from Synergistaceae bacterium, assembly GCA_036771375.1. Taxonomy (GTDB): domain Bacteria; phylum Synergistota; class Synergistia; order Synergistales; family Synergistaceae; genus DAIPHL01. The sequence continues at coordinate 10,108 of DAIPHL010000018.1, forward strand.
CCAGCCGGGCCAGGAAGAGGGGGGTCACATGATGAGAGGCCATCGACGCAGCCCAGCATTCGAGCTTGGTCCTGACGGCGTAGGCGTCCTCCACTTCTTTGCGCGTCGGAGACGCGACCCAGGTGCCGCTCTTCGGCACGATCAGGATGTAGCCGTCGTTCGCCAGGCGCCGGAGAGCTTCTCTCACCGGCGTGCGGCTCACGCGGAGTTGCTCGGACAAGCCGGCCTCCGAGAGTTTCTGTCCCGGCAGCAGCTCCTTGTGGAGGATCAATCTGCGAATCGCGAAATAGGCGACGTCCGTCGCGGTCGAATAAGGATCGCCGTTCACCGAATGGGCGGACGATCGATATCCCGAGAAGAAACCGGGTTGCTGCATACGCTACCACCTCTGAAGTCAAGCGCGTTCGACCACTTGAAATGTACCATTATGATAGCACACGGGAGAGCGTCGGTTGATCTGTCGTGCAAAATGAACGAGGCTTCCGAACAGCCGTCCTCCGGCGACGAAGCCTCGAAACGCCGGAGGCGGTTTCCCATCGATTTCACCGATTGGATCAACACCGAAGACCGGGATGTGCGCGAGCTCTCTTCCGAAGCGTCCCGACCAAATTGCGCCCGTTTGTGCACTTTACGCAGGCGGGCAAACAGTATACTATAAATACATTGAATTCGATTGGAATGGAGGGGGCGTCATGAGGTCGGATTGGTTGGAGAAAACCTTCGGTCTGGGCGGCCGGGTCATCGTCGTCACCGGGGGAGCCTCGGGGATCGGGTTGGGATGCGCCGAGTTTCTGGCCGAGGCCGGGGGGCGGGTCTGCCTGTGGGACATCAACGAAAAAGCGGGAACGGCCGCGGCCGAAAGGATCGGGGAAGCGGCTTTCTTCGTCGCGTGCGACGTCGCTTCCGAGGAGTCCTGTAAAAAGGCCACGGCCAGGACGGTCGAGCACTTCGGATCCGTCTGGGGATTGTTGAACGCGGCAGGCGTCATCCGCCGCAGGAACGCCGTCGAGCTGGAGGAGAGGGACTGGGACATCGTGCTCGACGTCGGGCTGAAGGGGGCATATCTGGCGTCCAAGCATCTCATTCCCGAAATCGAAAAGAACGGCTCGGGGAGCATCGTCAACATCGGCTCCGGCTGGGGGGTCAAGGGCGGTCCCAAGGCTGTCGCGTACTGTGCGGCCAAGGGTGGTATCGTCAACATGACGCGGGCGATGGCGATCGATCATGGAGATCGGAATATCCGCGTCAACTGCGTCTGTCCGGGGGACGTGGACACGCCTCTTCTCAGGGACGAGGCGCGTCAACTCGGCTACGATCTCGACAAATGGCTCGAGGAGAGCGCCGAGCGCCCCATTCGGAGGCTCGGGACGCCTCTGGATATCGCGAAGGCGGTGTATTTTTTCATGAGCGATCTCTCTCCCTGGGCGAGCGGATCGAATCTGATCATCGATGGAGGTGGAACGGCGTGACGATGGATATATCAAAAGAAGCGGGAAAAGCGAAGTTCGAGTCCCATCCCTATATTCCGAACTCCGTGCCGGCGGTGCAGGAGGCGATGTTGCGGGAGATCGGGGCCGCGAGCGTAGACGAGTTTTTCGCGTGTATTCCGGAGGATTTGCGCGTTTCCGGGAGGATGGAGATGCCGGAGCCGATCTTCTCCGAGGCCGGCCTGAAACGGCATGTAGAGGGGATCGCCTCGAAGAACGTGAACGTAAACCGTGTGCTGTCGTTTCTGGGAGGAGGCTGCTGGAACCACTTCGTGCCCGCCTCGTGCGACGAGATCAACTCGAGGTCGGAGTTCCTCACCGCCTACGCGGGTGATCCGTACGAGGACCACGGGCGTTTTCAGGCTCTTTTCGAGTATGAAAGCCTGATGGCGGAGCTTCTCGAGATGGATGTGGTCAACGTGCCGACCTACGACGGCGCGCAGGCATGTGGGACCGCGCTTCGTATGGCGTGCCGCATCACGGGACGCGCCTCGGTACTCGTGCCCGAGGTGATGAACCCGGATCGCCTGAAGGCACTCGTGACATATCTCCATCCACAGATCGAGGTGCGGACGGTGAAAGCCGCCGCCGACCTGACCCTGGACGTGGATGACCTGAGGTCGAAGACGGACGGACGCGTTGCCGCCGTGTTCATCGAAAATCCGGCGTTCCTCGGCGTGATCGAGACGAAGGGGAGGGAGATCGCCGAAGTCGCCCACGCTGCGGGGGCGCTCTTCGTGGTCTGCGCCGACCCGTCGTCCCTCGGCGTGTTGACGCCGCCGTCGGGATACGGCGCGGACATCGCGTGCGGCGATATTCAGCCGCTCGGTATGCATATGCACTTCGGCGGCGCCCGCGGCGGTTTCATCGCGTCCTGCGACGACGAGAAGTTCGTCCGGGAATATCCCTCCAGGCTCTTCGGCATCGCATCGACCACCCACGGCGAATGGGGGTTTGGGGACGTCGCGTGGGAGCGCACGTCTTTCGCCAGGCGCGAGGAGGCGAAGGAGTTCGTCGGGACCGCCGCCGCGCTGTGGGGCATCACGGCCGGAGTGTATCTCGCCACCATGGGACCGCAGGGGATGAAAGAGCTCGGCACCGGCCTCATGCAGCGCGCGCGTTACCTGGCCTGCGCGCTGTCGAAGCTTCCGGGCGTGAGGATCATGACGGACGCGCCGTTCTTCAAGGAGTTTCCGGTTTGCTTCGCCGGGACCGGGAAGCGCGTGGAACGAATCAACGAGGCACTGCGAGAGCGCGCCATATTCGGAGGGCACGATCTCTCGGTCGATTACCCGGGCTGCAAAGCGATGGGTAATGCGGCGCTCTATTGCGTCAACGAGACCATGACGCAGACGGACATGGACAGTCTGGTCCGGGCGCTTTCCGGAATACTCGAAGGTTAGGGGGAGGCGGACGAGATGGAGATGGGTACCAGAGACTTCAAGCGTAAGTACAGGAATTACCACCAGGCCTGTTGGGACGAGCCGATCCTGTTCGAACTGTCGAGCCCCGGCGAGCGCGGCGTTCTGCTTCCCGAGGTGGAGCCGGATGTGGCCGCATCCGGCCTTCCCGACCTGGGCGACATGGCGCGGCCGACCCCGCCCGCGCTCCCCGAGATGTCCCAGATGAGGGTCTTGAAACACTATATGCACCTGAGCCAGGAGAACATCGGTGCGGACGAGACCGTCGACATAGGGCAGGGTACCTGTACGATGAAGTACAGCCCGAAGGTCAACGACCGCCTCGCCGGACACCCCGACTTCGCGGACCTGCACCCCAGACAGGACGAGAGCACGGTGCAGGGAGCGCTTGAACTCATGTACAGGACGGAGGGGATGCTCAAGGCGATCTCCGGCATGGATCGTTTCTGTCTGCATCCGGGCGGAGGTTCCCAGGCGATTCTCGCGATTGCGACCGTGGTGCGGGCCTGGGTCGACGAAAACGGACTCGCCGATCAAAAGGACGAGATCATCACGACGATCTTCTCTCATCCCTCGAACCCGGCGTGTGCCGCCGTCAAGGGTTTCAAGCTGATCACGATCTATCCCGACGAAAACGGGCGTCCGGACCTCGAGGCCATGAAGGCGGCCGTGAACGAGCGTACCGCCGCCCTTTTCATCACCAATCCGGAGGACATCGGTATCTACAATTCACACATCAAGGAGTTCACGGCGCTTGTGCACGAGGTCGGCGGGCTTTGCAGCTACGACCAGGCGAACGCGAACGCCCTGCTCGGGATCACGAGGGCTCGGGAAGCCGGGTTCGACCTCTGCTTCTTCAACATCCACAAGACATTTTCCTCGCCGCACGGCTGCGGTGGTCCCGGCTGTGGCGTCGTGGGCGTTCGGGAGCACCTGGTTTCGTACCTTCCCGCCCCTCTGGTGGGGTATGACGAAGCGTCGGAGCGCTACTACCTCGATTACAAGACCCCGTCCAAGACCACGAGGATCAAGGACTTTTACGGCGTGCTTCCCGCGATCGTTCGCGGGTACTCGTGGATGATGTCCCTCGGTCCGGATTGGCTCCGCGAGGTCTCTCGAATCGCCGTCCTCAACAACAACTATGTGTTCGAAAAGATCATGGCGATGCGCGGTGTGGACGCTCCCTACGCCGAGGGAGAACACCGGATGGAACAGGTGCGCTACAGCCTGAAGAAGCTCAAGGAGGAGACCGGCCTCGGCGTCGCCGAGGTGATCAACCGGATGTTCGACTACGGGATGCACCTCTGGAGCAGCCACGAGCCCTGGATCGTTCCCGAGCCCTTTACCGTGGAGCCCACGGAGAGCTACTCCAGGGCGGAGCTCGACGAGTACCTCGCCGTGTTGGAGAAGGTCCTTTCGGAGTGCTACGAAACGCCGGATGTCGTGAAGGGGGCGCCTCACCGGAGCGCCATTCACCACGTCGATCACGACGTCCTGGACGACCCCAAACGGTGGGCGATCACCTGGCGCGCCTATAAGAAGAAATACAACGGTTATTTCGAACCCAAATAGTTCGGGAACCTCGGCCTTTGCGATGAACGAAACTCTCGAAATCGGTCTCATCGTCAACCCGATTGCGGGAATGGGCGGACGGGTCGGCCTGAAGGGAACCGACGGCGACAAGACGCTGCGCCTTGCCGTGGAGAGGGGGGCGATCCCCCTCTCCGAATCCCGGGCCGTGGCGTGCCTGAAAGAGGTCGCGACACGGAAGGATTCCTTCGTGCTCTACGCCGGAGCGGGATGTATGGGTGAATCCGCCGCGAGAAAAGCGGGATTGGAGCCGGTGGTTCTCGGATGTTCTTCCGGTGTGACCAGCGCGGAGGACACCGTGTCTCTCGCGCAGAGGATGAGAGATCTCGACCTCTCCCTGATCGTCTTCGCCGGAGGCGACGGCACGGCGAGGGATGTCTGCCGAGCCGTCGGAGAAGGCGTTCTCGTCCTCGGCATACCGGCCGGGGTGAAGATCCACTCCGCCGTCTTCGCCAGTTCCCCCACGCAGGCCGGTCGGCTGCTTTCGACCTTTCTATCCGAGAAGAGGACAAGGCGCTCCGAAAGGACCGCCGAGGTCATGGATATCGACGAGGATGCGTACAGGAAAGGCGTCCTCAAAGCGCGTCTTTACGGATATATGCGGATGCCGTACGAGCGGAGCCGGGTCCAGGGGTTGAAATCCGGCTCGCCGGCATCGGACGCGGAGGATCAGGCGTCCATCGCGGCGATGGCGTTCGAGCTGATCGAAGCGGAGCCTCAGACGCTCTGGCTCATCGGAGCGGGTACCACGACGCGTGCCGTGCTCTTTGAACTGAAGGTCGAGGGGACGCTTCTCGGTGTGGACGCGCTCCTCGAAGGACGTCTTCTCGCCGCCGACCTCGGCGAGCGCGAAATCCTGAACCTGCTCGACGAGCATCCCTCGGCCAAGATCGTGATCACTCCGATCGGGGGACAGGGCTTTCTCTTCGGACGAGGCAACCAGCAGTTCAGCCCGGAGGTCATCAGGCGGGTCGGACGTGAAAATCTGGTCATACTCTCCTCTCCCTCCAAAATTCGCGCCCTCGCGGGTGCCCCTCTATTGCTGGATACCGGCGACTCGGAGCTGGACCGTGAGCTGGAGGGATATTACAGGATCGTCACGTCCTACGGACAGTACCTTGTCTACAGGGCGAAACAGAGTTGAAGAGAGGACGAGAGCGTGTGTCTCATCGGTTCGGAAAACGGAGGGGAAGGGGAAGCGGTGCACGAAAGGAGCAAGGCAAGGTCAAACCCTTTCTTCTTTACGACGAAGGGGGCGGATTCCCGTTTGAATATGGGCATGATCATTTTTTGTGCATGAGGAAAGGGCAATTCATTTTAGGAGATGTGCGTGATGAAGCTGGATAGGCGTTTTTTGTCGTTTTACTACGAAGGAATCGAGGATCTGCCGGATATAGAGCTCGACAGGTCGAAAACGGCGTTGCTGCTCGTTGATCTCCAAAAACATTTTCTGGACAAGGAGGGAGAAGATGCCCGAGCCTTTAAAGAAGCCGGAGAGTGGGAGCGTTGGCAACCGTATTTTGACCATGTCGAGCGCGTTACAATCCCGAATAACAAGAGGCTTTTGAAGTGTTGCCGTGAAAACGGCATCGAGGTGACGTTCGGTAGAATAGCATCTCTGAAAGCCGATGGCTCGGACAGAGCTCGCGTGCAGAGTACAGTGGGTTGGAACAATATTTTTGTACCGATTCACTCCAAAGGGGTCGAAATGGTTGACGATCTTATGCCACTTGAGAATGAGATCGTCGTCAACAAAACAACGGACAGCGTCAGTTTGGGGACGAATTACACCGAGCTGATGAGGAATATGGGTATAGACACGATCATCGTCACCGGAGTCGTGACCGATCAGTGCGTCGCTGGGACAGTCCGTGTCCTCGCCGATCAGGGTTTTCGGCTGATATGCGTCGAGGATTGTTGTGCCGCCCCCGATATGAGCCTGCACGAAGCGGAGCTTAAAATCATGAACGTCATATACTGTACGGTCATGAGCACCGACGAAACGATCGAACTGATACGAAAAGCGAGATGAAGGTCGCTCAACGTACAAAGAGGTGATTCTGTTGGGAACTTTTAAAAAGGAACTGACCCTTTCCCAGATTATCGCGATGGCAGCGGGGGGAATGATCGCGGCATGGATGGTTGAGATTCGCTACTGGTTCGAGATAACCGGACCGGGTTCGTTGCTCTGTCTTTTGGTTTGTGGAATCATACTGTTCCCACTCTGCTTGATATACACCGAGATGACGGCCATGTTACCGTATGCGGGCGGTGAAAATATATGGACCACGAATGCGTTTAATTGGGACCTTGGCTGGGCGGTCGGCTGGTTCATGTTTCTCCTCTATCTTTCCGCCATGCCGAACGTGACAATAGGGGTTTCGACGATGGTCTCTTACCTCTACCCACTGAGTTTTGTCCAACTCAAAATCTTTGCCTGCCTGATCATTACACTCTGGTATCTGTTGGTCAATCTTGAGATAAAACACCTTGCCAAAATACAGAATCTGATGTTCTGGAGCACTCTGATTGTTTCGGTGCTCACGTCTATCGTTTTTATCACGAGTGACCAATGGAGATGGGGCAATCTTTCTCCGTGGTTTCCAAAGGGCATGGCCGGTTTTTCGGCCGGGCTCGGGCTTCTCATGTTCAAGTTCATTGGTTTTGACCTGATACCGCAACTCGTCGAAGAGTCCAATTTTTCGAAGACCAAGATAATACTCGGTTTCCTGGGCAGCATGCTTTGCACGTTTCTCGTGTACGGGTTGGCGATTCTTGGGGTGGCCGGAATCGTTTCAAACGAATGGATTGCCAAGGCGGATATTGTCGACCCGAGAGTTGCCGATATGCTGGGAATGCACTGGCTGGGTCTCGTTATCGTTGTAATGGGTGCAATAACCTGCATTACCACTCTGTCGGGGTTTTGGCTTGCCGCTTCACGGACGATCTTCGGAGCCGCGGTTCAAAGACAGATACCCGGGAGATTGGCGGCCATCAACAGATATGGGCAGCCGTGGGTGGCGAATATCGTCGTTTACATATGCTCTCTGTATTTTTGCATTATGGCGCCTGAAGCTTGGATCAACTACATTTTTACCATAACCGTTGGGGCGGCTGGGATCATATATCTTTCCGTCTGTCTCTCTTTTTTGAAATTGCGGAGAACCCACCCGGAGTGGGACCGTCCTTATTCGTGTCCTGCAGGGACGTTTATGGGGATCGAGTCGATCCTTTTCTGTGTCTACTGTCTTTATCAATGTGTCATCGTCATGGATGCGGCGACTTGGTTGGCGCTGGGTATCTATTTTGCGATAGGTCTTCTGTTGTATCTATATGCGAAGCATATGCAGAAAAAAGATCCCAGGAATTGGGCTCCGTTTATCCCGTCGCCCGATAACCCGGTCGGAGAAAATACCACGTCGTGAAAAGAGTTGAGAGTGTGGGAAATGAACGCGAGGGATATTGTACAGGCCGTAAAATCTGCTATCATGGACCACAATTTTCCGTTCCCCGGTGTCCGACGGGGGGTGAGCCGGGTGCTCTTGCATGGCTGGGAACGATCGTGAACGACATCTGAAATCAAAAGACTGGCGTGACTGTTGATGAAACGCCGTTCCGTGATGCTTGTCGTGAGTTTGATGTTCGTCGTCCTCGGTGCCCTGGCTTCCGAAGCCGCCGTCTACAAGATGAAGATCCATAGTGTCGGTTCCGACATGCATGCCAGTACGTTCGCGTTGAAGGACTTCAAAAAGTACGTGGAGGAGAAGAGCAAAGGACAGATTCAGGTCTCTTTGCATATCAACGCGTCCTTGGGCGGAGATCGTCAGGCCACCGAGGCGATGCAACTCGGCACTCTGGAGGCCGGCATCATCGGTGGATCGATACTCGCCACCTTCGAGCCGAAGTTCAATATCTTCGAATTCCCCTTTCTCTTCAAGGACGATCCGACCGCGAAGAAGCTGATCGACGGAGAGCTCGGGACGATGCTCGACAAGGAGCTGCAAAAGCAGGATCTCAGAGTCATCGCTTACGGTGTCAACGGTTTCCGGCACGTAGCGAACAACCGGGGTCCCATTCGGAAGCCTGCCGACATGAAGGGTCTCAAGATCAGGACGATGGAGAACCCGATCCATATCGCCACGTTCAAGCTCTTCGGTGCGAATCCGACGCCGATCAACTTCGGCGAGCTCTATACGGCGCTCTCGCAGAAGACGGTGGATGCCATGGAGTGTCCTGTCAACCTCATCTATACGTCCAAGTTCTACGAGGTCCAAAAGTATCTGTCGATGACGGGACACCTCTACGCGATCGCTCCCTTTGTCGTGAGCGAGATTTTCTTCAAGAGGCTTCCCGCCGATCTGCAGGAGATCCTGCTGGACGGAGGGCGGCGGTACCGGGACAAACAGAGATCGCTCACCGTCGAGGAGGAGCAGGACATGCTCGCGAAGCTCAAGAAGAGCGGCATGCAGGTAAACGACGTCAGTTCCTCCGAGAAGGCGGAGTTCAAGAAGCTCAGCGCGCCCGTGTACAAGGAATTCGAGGGCAGAGTGGGCAAGGATCTGCTCGAAAAGGTCATCGCGGCGAACAAGTAGTTCGTTCGACGAAAGAGGAAAGGATTGGAGGCGCCGCCGATGCGTGCGACATGTGTGACCTGTGGGAAAATCTGGACCGGAAGCGAAGTGCCCGGGCCCGTCGATAGCCTTCTCTTTTCGGAGAGAGGGATCCTGGCGGTGGGCCTCCGCGCGGAGGTGGAGAATCACCCGGCGTGGAAGGACTCCCGCAAGGTGAGGTTGCCGGAGGGGATGATCGTCCCCGGGTTGTCGGATTGCCACGTCCATTTGCTCGCATACGCGAAGCAGAAGCTCTTCGCGGATCTCTCCGGCGTTCGAAACAAGGCGGAGATGCTCGACGTGTTGGCTCGAAGGGCGAAGGACGCTGCACCGGACGCCTGGGTCTGCGGGTACAACATGAACGAGGTCAAATGGGGGGCTTCCTCCATGCCCGACAGGAGGGATCTGGACTCCCTGGGAATTCCCAACCCCGTTCTCGTCCAGAGAAACTGTACGCACGCCACTGTCCTCAACAGCAGGGCCCTCGTCCTCTGTTCGCTGGAGGAAAAGACGTCCAATGAAGGCGTTCTCCTCGATGAACGGGGCGAACCCAGCGGAATCCTCGTGGAGGACGTCCAGGCCGTCGCCCACTCCCGGATGGGTCGGGACATGTTCGGCAGGGAAAAGCTGCTCGAGCTTATCAAGGTGGTCCTGGACGAGTGTGCCTCGTTCGGTTTCTCGACGATGTACGTCTGCGGCGTCGACAGCCTCGGCATGGAGGAGCCGATGGACCTCTACCAGGCCCTTTACGAGGACGGCGTGCTCAAGACCAGAATCTTCGCCTATCACGATACGGACACGAATCCCAGGATGACCAGCAATTTCGGAAACAGATGGGTGAACTATCAGGGGTACAAGATCTTTATCGACGGAAGCCTGGGGGCGAGAACGGCGGCACTCTCGTCCCCCTATTCGGATGCTCCCTCCGAGAAGGGCATGTATCTGCGCGAAACGAAGGAGCTTGTGGCGCTTCTTCGCGAGCTCGACGCCATCGAATGCCAGTCTTTGGTCCACGCCATCGGCGACGGTGCGCTGGACCAACTGCTCGACGCGCTCGAAGAGGCGCGAAGAGGCGTCGCAAAGAGGCATCGGCTGCCTCTGCTCGTGAATCACTGTATGATCTGCCGACCGGATCAGGTCGAGCGGATGAAGAAACTGGGGCTCGCCGCGACGGTGCAGCCGAGTTATATCAGGTCGGATCGGGATATGGCGCCCGCCCGCCTCGGAGACAGGGTGGAAAGGGGATGGGCGTACCCGTGGAGGAGCCTCGTCGATGCGGGCATACCGCTCAACGGCTCCAGCGACTGTCCGATCGAGCCGTTGAATCCCTGGATAGGGATCCACGGGGCTGTCACGAGAGATTCGGGACGCGATATCTGGATGCCGAAACAGAGACTTTCGGTCGAGGAGGCCCTTCGGATGTACACCGTCAATCCGGCGCTCACAAGCGGCGCCGCCACCTGGAGAGGGAGGCTCGAAAGCGGAAAGGAAGCCGATTTTGCGGTGTTGGACAGAAATATTTTTGCGTGTCCCGAAGAAGAACTCGACCAGGTGACGGTTTTGTGCAACGTGGTCGGGGGCAGTACGACCTGGGGAGATCTGGAGGGATAGGGAAGATGGAAAGACCGCTTGTCGTCGTTTTCAGCGTCGTGTGCGAGGACGGGATCGAGGAGATCGAGCGTCCGATCATCGAGGAATCGGGAGCCGAGGTCGTCTCCGTGAAAGACGTCGAGGAATTCGAGAAGTACATCCCGGAAATGGACGTGTTGATCGTGGCGAACGCCGATATCAACCGGGATATTCTTTCCAGAGCGAAAAGATGCAAGGCGATCGTGCGACATGGAATGGGGGTCGACAACATCGACGTGGAGGCCGCGACCGAATTCGGCATCATGGTCTGCAATGTGCCCGACTTCAACCTCGAGGAGGTTTCGGACCACGCGCTCGCGTTCGCGCTTTCGCTCGCGCGTTATATGCCCCACTACAACTGGAGCATTCAGAGGGACAAGACGTGGCACCACATGAGTTATCCGGTCCCCTTGCGCATCGGAAGCATGAAGCTCGGCATCGTGGGTTTCGGAAAGATCGGAAGGTGTCTTGCCAGAAAGGCGAAACCCCTGTTCGGAGAGGTTCTGGCGTACGACCCGTTCATGAACGCAAAGGCGGCAGAGGAGCTGGGCGTAACGGTCTTCGACGAGCTGGACGACCTTCTCCGGGTCGCGGACGTCGTCAGCATTCATGTGCCGATGACCGAAAAGACCTTTCATCTGATCGACGACAGGCGAATCCGTCTCATGAAGCCGAGCGCACATCTGATCAACACATCACGGGGTTCTCTCGTCGACATGGAGGCGCTCACCGTGGCTCTGCGAGAGGGCGTCATCGCTGGGGCGGGTTTCGACGTCATCGAGGGAGAGTTTTCGCCCGACATGTCCCACCCGATGTTCGAGGAAAAAAGGTTCTTCTTCACGCCTCACACGGCCTGGTACAGCCGGGATGCGCTCAAGAAGTTGCGGACGACCTCCTCGGAGGAAGCCCGCGACGTCGTCATGGGGAAGATCCCTGTGGGCAGGCTGAACGAAGTTCCGATCCGAGGGGTTTGATCTTTGTCGACGACGCTTCGCCGCGGAGTGTGCGGCGGGAAGCGTCTTTGCTTTTGCGCTGGGGGGAGTTTTTTTGGGCAGAGTGAGATCTTTTTTGGAGAAGGTGGAGGAAAACCTGCTTCTCTTTTTGTTGTTCGTCTCCGTCGTCGTGATCTTTTCACAGGTGGTGATGCGGTATGTCTTTCAGAACTCGCTCTCCTGGAGCGAGGAGCTGGGGCGCTACCTCTTCATATGGTTGACGTGGCTCAGCACCGGTTACGCCGTCCGCCAGAAGCGCCATCTCAGGATCGAGGTCCTCTCGGATTTCCTAAGCGAGAGAGGAAAGCTCG
>DAIPHL010000019.1:0-21959 GCA_036771375.1 Synergistaceae bacterium
GGTCGGCGAGTGGTAACGTATACCCCGCTTTTTCAAGACATCGTCGAACTCGCTCGACGGGATCGGTTACGGATATGAGATCCATTGTCGGAAAACGCTCCTTCCGCCAGGTTATCTTCGGTCATATAAAATTCTGTACATCGCGATGTTTTTGAGAACGGCTTTTACGTAGCTCCTGGTCTGGGGGTAACCGATGTTTTCGACCCATTCGGCCATATCTTGGGCCGGTTCTCGATCCCATCTTCTGGCGGGTGCTCCCCCCGCATTGTAGGCCGCCAGCGCTTTCGGCAGTTCCTTGAAACGCGACAAAAGCCCGGCGAGGTAGTTCGCGCCGATCAGGATATTGCCGGATATTGTTTTGTGCGAGCCGGGAGGCAATCGTAACTTTTGGATTTCCTCGTTTGCGGTTCCCGGCATGAGCTGCATGAGTCCGTATTCTCCGGATGTGCCGGTGATATACGGTTCGTACTGGCTCTCTCGCCTCATAATACCCCACAGGATCGAGGATTCGATGCCGGTCTTCCGAGATGCAAACAGGACATCCGGTTCAAAGGCCTTGGGGTAGGCTCGCTTTAGAAGTTCGGAGGACACGGACTCGTCTTTTGTCATCACTTGCTGTAACAGTGAGAAGTCGCGTACCGCCGAGGCGAAATCGTTTTCCCAGAGCGCCAGGCGAACGCCGGTGTACAGTGAGGAGGGAGAGGCGTTCTCGGAGTACGTTCTTGTGGTTTCGAGCCTTGCGTATGTTATGAACCCCCAATCCTCGAGGACACTTCTTTTGATGTAACGATCCGGTACGGGGCCATTGACGATTCCACCGTCCGAAGACACCAGGAAGGCGTAGTACTCTCCGGGATAGCGAGACAAAAGTTCGGATTCGATCCGTTCGATCGTTTCTCTTTTTTCCCCCATCCTATCCAGGGCCTTGCCTCGCCAGTAGAGCAAACGCGACGCCAACTCGACGTTTTTTATTTCTTTCGAGTATCCCTTGCTCCACTCGAAAGCCGCGGTCCTGTAGTCTCGATTCCGCCATGCTCTCCATCCCTTCTCCCATCTCGCGGTGGCATGTTGATTGGACGATGGATACCTTTCAATCAGCTCGGACTCCGCTGCGTTCGCCTCTTCTTTTTCCGCGAGCCTTGCGATTCCGAGCAGGGCGTCGGCGGCAAGTTCCGGGAGATCTTTTCTCTTGTCCGCGATCTTCCTGGACAGGAGGAGAATTTCGGATTTGTTCTCTTCGCTCGCCATAGCGATGATTCTCTGTAGGGCTCTTTGTGGAAACTCGGAGCCCTCCTCTGCGATGTGTGACCACAGGGAAAAAGCGGCGTCGGGTTTTCCGCTTCTGAACATCGAGAGAGCACAATGGTAGCGGGCGGCCTCTTTGAAAGCGATGTCGTTTGAAGCCAGTTCGAATCGAGAGATCGCTTCCGCGTGTTTTCGATTGATCTGAAAATATAGCCCAAGGGCGTACTCCACTTTGGCGTTTCTGCCCTTCGGAACCGCCGAGCAGATCGCAAGAGCCTTCTCGTCCGACGGGGATTCCATCAGCAGGAGTGCAGCGGCGTCCTCGTCCGCACGATCTGAGCGGATAAGCTGTTGCAGGGCGTTCAAACGAAGCCTTTTGTTCGGCGCGAGGTCCGACATCTTTTGAAACCAGGCAAACGATTCATCCTGCATCGCCAAATCCCGGGTGAGCCTGCCCAGACAGTAGGAAAGATAGTATTGCAGGGAGTGGGGCGCGCGATCCCAGAGTTTTTTGCCCTCGATCAGCGCCTTTTCTTTCCGCCCGGTTCGCTCCAACCCCAATACCAGCAGCATCCTCGCATAGGGCTCGACGGCTTTGGGGTATTCCGGTTTTGCGCTCTCCAGGATCTTCACGCTCTCCGCATATCGGCCCTGCATCCACAGTGCGTTGGCGTAAAGAGAGAGATCCTTGCTCGACAAAGCGGCCTCTCCTTTTTTTGCCTCTTTGCTTCTGTACAAACGATCCATCGTCCTCCACCCTCTTCCTCGAAAGGCAAGCTCCATACTCATGGAAGGTGCTGCGTGCAAGGGCAGAGAGGAAAGAAAAAGGGAGAAAAGCGTGAAAAAGAAGAGGAATTGTACGATGCGAACGATACCGAGATCGTTTCTTCTATATTTGTTTCGATGGATTCGTCCATTCTCGCCTCCGCTCGAAGAGGGGCGATCGTCGAACATATCAAACACGGAAACGACTCCTTTCTATGGAGATCGAACAGAGAAAAGCTCCGTGAAAAACAGGTCATACTATAGCATCATTCTTCTTCTTTCTCATCCGCAGGACAGGAAATTCATTCTGTACACTTTTGAGCCGTTATAGTAAAATATTTGATAACATACCGACAGGAGAGGATGATTTGCGTGAGTCTTGGCAGAAGGTTGCGCACGCTGAGAAAGAATATGGGCAGGACGCAGCAGAGTTTGGCCGATGAGGTCGGTGTCAGTCGGATCTATATTCAGGCGTTGGAGAGCAACAGGAGGATGCCGTCCATGAAGCTCCTGCACCGCCTGGCGGAGGCATTGCAGGCAACGGTCGCCGATATGGTCGACGAATACCCGAAGAAAGGTGGAAGGATGCAGCTGGAGGATCTTCTCCTCTCGGGGGAGGTCGACATTTGGTTTCGGCGGAAAAAGCTCAGCGACGGTGAGCTTCGGAGGGTCGAGAGGGTCATTCAGGCGGTGCTGGAGGATTGGGAACAGGAGGACGAAGAAAGGACCAAATGAAGATGCTTCCTCCGCATGTGGGCGAAATGTCGATTCTGGAGGATGAATCCCTTTTCGAGTTTCCCGAGCCTCCCGAATCCATACCGGATTGGGCCGACACGCAGGCGAAGGATTGGCGTGGACTCGATTTTTTCGATATCGAAGTTCGGGCGGAGGCGCTGTCGGGTCGTCGGGTCGAGATCATGCGGGTCAATCTACCCGTGAGCGTTTGGGGTATGCAGATATCGAAGAAGGGGCGAGTCCGGCTTTGCGTGAACAGTGCCCTTCCCTCTCTCTGGCAGAGATTCGCCCTCTTTCACGAGTTGTATCATCTGCTCTCCCATACCGGGGGGGAACACTTCTGGAGACAGACATTGCAGCCCTTGTCGCGATTCGAGGCGGAGGCGGATCTTTTCGCATGGTCCGTCATTTGGCCGGAGTGGCGTGAAGGCGATTGAGCGCTTGAGAATTTTCATTCATCATGAAGCGAATCGCGTTTTTCATGCCATTTCGAGGTTGTCTGCGTAAATGTATTTACTGTAATCAGGTCCTCATCACCGGCCGGAACGAGGTGGAGGAGCTCTCACCCGAGACGGTTTCGCGTGAGCTGATGAGACATTCCGACGCAATTGAGCTCTGTTTTTTCGGAGGAAGTTTTGCAAGACAGAGGATAGAGAAAATCAAGTCGTATCTGGACGCCATTCGATATGCGCCGCCCGGCAGCGAGATCACCTTTTCGTCCTATCCGGGAGACTTCGAGGGTCCTCGGGGAAAAGAACTGATCGATCTTTTGAGCGGATATCCGATCGGAACGATCGAGCTCGGCGTTCCGTCTTTGGATTCCCGCGTCCTTCGTATCTGCGGAAGAGACGACGAACCTGAAAGGATAAAAAACAGCATTTCATTTCTCAGGAACGAGGGAATTCATATCGGTGTACAAATCATGATCGGGTTGCCGGGACAGACTTTCGAAAGCGTGCTTTCCGACCTGGACGTTCTGGGAGGGCTGATGGAGGGCGCGCCGTCGTGGCATCTGCGAATCTACCCCTGTCTTGTACTTCGGGACACAAAGCTCGCTTCGCTTTATCGTCGCGGAGAGTTCACGCCTCTTGACTTGGAGGCAGCCGTAAAACAGACCGGAGCCCTTCTTCACAGGGCGGAACGGCTCGGTTTTACCGTGATAAGAGTGGGATTGCCGGAGTCCGTCTCGTTGAGGGAATCGGTCCTTGCTGGTCCTTACCATCCGTCGTTCGGTGAACTTGCCCTGTCCGAAAAGCTGGTGACACATCTCGTGAGCGATGCACCGCGGGGTCCGTGGCATATCGACTCTCGACAAATCTCCCATCTCACGGGACACGGAGGGTATGGCATAAAACGCCTTGCTGTATTATCATTGATGACGGTCAATGATGTCAAAAGCCTCGTGAAAATGGGCTGAAATCCCCGTCGAGGGGGTGGGGCGCGTTCGGTTTCCCTCGAGAGTGAGCGTCGGTCGAAGGAGGGTGGTCGTGGTTTTGCACAGTATATCCAGAACGGACGATTTCAAGTCTTTTGTAAAAAGCACGGACAGACCTGTCGTTGCGAAAATCTGGTCTCCGACTTGACCGCCATGCATGAGCCAGGCGTCCGAGATAAAAAAACTGGCTGAACGGTACGGGGACCGTATCGTTTTTTTGGAGTTCAATCGAGATTGTGACAGGAGCATCATGCGCGAATTGGATATCCGGTGGGTTCCTTCTTTTCTGTTTTATCTGGGCGGTGGAAACCTCGTTCGGAAACTTTCCGGCGACGAAGAGGCGACGGTACAGGCGATGAAAGAGGGGATCGATTTTCTTCTGGAGAGGGCATCAGGGTGACGTGTCCTTTGAGAAAAAGACATGAAGTGATACAAATTACGAGCGAGTGGGGGTATATCAGTGATGAGAGAGCGCACCGAAAGGTTTTTCCCTAAATTTGCCGGGTTTCGTTTCGCGTTGTTGAGCGTTTTTATCTTGTTTTCTCTTGTGGGTGCTGCTTGTGCCGCGCAAAAATATCACATCGGTATCGTCACGAGTACGGTTTCCCAGAGCGAGGATTCCGCGCGTGGCGCGGAATTCATCATGGCAAAGTACAAAAGCACGTCGGACGGAGGGATCGTCAAATACATAACGTATCCCGATAATTTCAGCGCGGAGATGGAGACGACCATATCTCAGATCGCGAGCATGGCAGACGATCCGAAGATGAAGGTCGTCGTGGTCTGCGAGGCGATTCCCGGTACGACGGAAGCCTTTCGGCGGATAAAGGAAAAACGTCCCGACATCATCTGCCTCGCCGGGGAGGCACAGGAAGATCCATTGATGATCTCGGCCGTGGCGGACCTCTCCCTCAGCCAGGATTTCGTGACCATGGGTTATATCATGATCCAGGCCGCCAAAAAACTTGGCGCCAAGACATACGTGCACGCGTCCTTCCCTCGTCATATGAGCTACGAATTGCTCGCGCGCAGGCGCGCGATCATGGAGTCGACCTGTAAGGAGCTCGGAATCAAATTCGTGTTCGAGAGCACGCCGGACCCGAACAGCGATGTCGGTGTGGCGGGAGCACAACAGTATTTGCTGGAGAAAGTGCCGGCATGGGTGAAACAGTATGGAAAAAAGACCGCATTTTTCACGACGGCGAACGCACAGGTGGAGCCGATGCTGCGGCAGATCGCCGCGCACGGCGGTATGTATGTGCAGGCGGACTCTCCCTTGCAGGGTTTTCCCGGTGCGTTCGGGCTCGATTTATCGAAGGAGCGTGGCAATTTTCCCGCCATTCTCAAAAAGATCGAGTCGACCGTTGTTGAAAAAGGCGCCAGGGGCAGGCTCGCGACATGGCCGTATCCTTCCGGCTTCGGGATTACGGCCGCGTTGGGCGAATTTGCGAAGCGCCTCGCGGATGGCAAGGCAAAGCCCAAAGACATGGATCAGCTGATCGATTCGATGAATACCGTGACGCCGGGTGTCAAATGGAAGGCGGCCGCCTATACGGACGTCGGAACGGGCGCGAAACTGAAGAGTTTCATACTGGCGTACCAGGATACGTATCTTCTTGGCAAGGGACCGCTGCATATGGACAAGGTAAGCGTCCCCGCCAAGATATACAAGATAAAATAAAAGATAAAAAGAGGGCGGTTTTGAAAAGCCCGTTGATTTCATCTGCTGGCCCGGCGAGAGGAGAAGCACCTTTAGCCGGGTTTTTGACTGTGTTTGCCGAGAGGGGCGGCGCATCCGAATACGTCGTATGCCATGATTCTAGAAAATATCTGTTGATTTTCGCGTTTATATTTTCTAAGATGGGGACATTCACCGAAGGGATAGCTCACTTCGCTTCGTAAAGATGTAACGCTGCAAGGAGGAGTCGTT
The DNA here is from genome assembly GCA_036771375.1 of Synergistaceae bacterium. Lineage (GTDB taxonomy): Bacteria > Synergistota > Synergistia > Synergistales > Synergistaceae > DAIPHL01. Next base: position 6,111 of record DAIPHL010000019.1, read on the forward strand.
TTTGAAATATGATTTTGACACGCCGCTCGAACGCAGAGGGCGTAGTTGTATGAAGTGGGACAACCTTTCCCGGGTGTTCGGTCGGGATGATCTTCTTCCTTTCTGGGTGGCGGACATGGATTTTCGTTCCGCCCCGGAGATCATCGATGTATTGAGGGAACAGGTCGAGTTTGGCGTATTCGGGTACCCCTTGATGAACGATTCCGCGAAGGCTTCCGTCGCGGAATGGCAGGCAAAACGGCACGGCTGGGGAGTCGATGTCACCGAAGTCGGATTTGTTCCGGGTGTGGTAACGGCTCTGTCCGTCGCCGTCGAAGCGTTTACCGAGCCGGGTGATGGCGTCGTCGTCCAGACGCCGATATATCCACCATTCTTCAGTGTGATACGGGACAACGGAAGACAGGTCGTGGAGAATCCGCTCCTCGAACGTGAAGACGAATACGTCATGGATCTCGATCATTTCAAGAGTGTTTTGTCTTCGAACGTCAAGGCCCTGGTCCTTTGCAGTCCCCATAATCCGGTCGCAAGAGTATGGAGAAGGCAGGAGCTTTGCGAGTTGGCGGAGATCTGTTTGGAAAGAAACATCATGATCTTTTCGGACGAGATCCATCAAGATCTCGTCTACAGTGATGCGGAGCACATTCCGATCGCTCTTGCCGCACCTGGAATCGAATCGCTGCTGCTGACGTTGGTGGCACCCAGCAAGACGTTCAACATCGCGGGCATCTGTGCATCTGCGTGGATTGCAAGCGACCCGGGCGTTCGCGATAAGATGTCCTCCGCGCTCGCCCGCTTCCATATCGCCGGGCTCAACCTGTTCGCGGTCGCGGCTCTGGAGGCCGCCTATCGAAAGGGTGCTCCCTGGCTCGAGCAACTGATCCCCTATTTGGAGAGGAATCGTTCTTTCGTGGAAGCATTTCTTCTCGAGCGGATGCCGAGGGTGAAATTGAAGCATCCCCAGGGGACGTTCATCTTCTGGTTGGATTTCAGGGACTACGGATTGTCCGCGCAGGAGTTGCAGCGGGTCTTGACCGAAAAAGCCGGTGTCGCTTTGAATCCAGGGATCTCTTTTGGCAGACAGGGCGAGGGATTTGCTCGTCTTAATATCGGTTGCCCGATGGCGCAACTCGAAGAGGGACTGTCACGTATCTTTAAGGCGTTCGAGACGTTGTAGAATTTTTTTGCGGAAGACATTGAAACAGGAAACGAAGATTGGAAATAGAGAGGGATGGTCCGAATCGACATGAGGTCCCAAAAATCAGAGCCGCAGAAATTTTGCAGATTCGTGGTGGATGGCAAGGCTTACAACGGTTCCCTGAGGGGGAAGATGGTCGACATTGTGGAGGGGGACATATTCGGCGGGTTTTCGCATATGAGGATGAGCTACCCGCTGGAGCGGGTGAAACTTCTTACACCGATCGTTCCCAACAGGATATGGTGTGTGGGGAGGAACTATGCCGGTCATGTGAGAGAGCTCGAAAATGAGCTGCCGGCGGAGCCGTTGATCTTTACGAAACCTCTGACCAGCCTTGTCGGGCCGGACGAAGTGGTGCGTATGCCCGATTGGGCGGGGCGCGTCGACTACGAAGGAGAACTGGCGGTGATCATCGGGAAAAGAGGACGGAAAATCAAGGAGAGCGAGGCTCTTTCCTACGTGGTCGGATATTCCTGTTTCAACGACGTCACCGCCCGCGACCTTCAGAGAAAAGATGGGCAGTGGACGCGCGCGAAAGGTTTCGACACGTTCGCTCCGTTCGGACCGGTGGTGTTGACCGTGGAGAGGATGCCCGACGAGGCCCGTATCGTAACCAGGCTCAACGGAAACGTCGTACAGCAGGATGTCCTTTCCAGCATGATTTTTCCCGTCTCGCGGATCATATCGCACATCAGCATGTTCGCGACTCTGGAACCTGGTGACGTCATCGCGACGGGGACCCCGGAGGGGATCGGCAGGGTTCACCCGGAAGACCGGGTCGAAGTGGAGATCGACGGCATCGGCATTTTGAGCAATCCTTTTGTTTTGGATCACTGAGCGATTCGGGAGTACGAATTCGAAATATGGGAGGGGGAAAAAATGGAGAACGGTCACAACGAAACGGTATGGGTGGTAACGGAATTTCAGGACGGGGGAAAAATAACGACGACCGTCTACGACAACGAGTCGGATGCCGAGAACTACTTCAACGAAATGAAGGATCGGTACGGAGATCCCGGCAGAGTCCGCATCGACAGGAGCATGCTCGTCCGCAGGGTTACCGATATCACCACGGACGAAGCTCCCTGGGGAGCGCTTCGCATCGATATCCGGTCCGAGTTTGTCGAAGGGTTGATGGAGGACATGGTCCCTCTCGATCAGATAAAACCCGGTGCCGCAAAGAAATTTGTGTGCGAAAAGATCGATCTCGTGCGTAAAAAAACGCTGGAGCAGCTGGATGAGATCGTCAGAAACGAGACGATCAGGGAGTTGGAGCTATCCCAGCAAGACTGGTCCGGCGTGCATGACATGGAACACTGACGTGTAAAGGTCGGGGCTTCCATGCGAAGCCCCTTTGATACCGGTTGTTGCGAATTTTCCGAGGGATGACCGTGCTGCATAGCTATTCCAGACTTTCCACGCTGAATAGACAATTACGCGAAAGACTCGATGCCTGTGACGAAGAGAAGAGATTTTTCCTCTTACCCTCTTTGTCCAGTCGGGACGTCCTGCTGGATATGCTGGCCATCGGGGGCGTCTACTTCGGGAATACTCCGAAGATACTGAGCTGGACAGGGCTGTACGATCTTCTGGTTCCGCCTCTGAAACGAAGGAGATTGTTGGATCCTCACGATCAACGATTGATATTGAGATTTGTTTTGAACCGGAATATTGCGGCCTTGGACGACCGGAGGATACAGATTCCACAAGGTGTCCGACGAAAGGGTTTCATCGATGTCCTGAGCGCGGCTCTGCACGAGCTTTTGCTCGAGGATGTCTCTGCCGATCGGCTTCTCCGGGTGGAGGAACGATCGGAGGCACCTGACGCTCCCCTCTCCTCGAGAGAGCTCCTTTTCATGTTCTATACGGACTATCTCATGTACCTCGAAGAAAACAATCTCGCGGATAACGCGCAAATCCCGTCCCTCTGTAGGAGACACATCCTGGATTCGACTTCACTCCTCACGAAGCAGTGGGAGAGAAGGGTGTTCTATTGGGTTGGATTTCTGTCTTTTACCGGGGCTCAACTGAAACTGGTGAAACTTCTGAGGCGTTCGGGTATTCGCATGGAATTTTTTATGCCGGAAACGGAGCTCGATCGATTCCATGATGCCGCGAAACAGCTTGGGATGGAGAAGTCACCCCGGGAAGAAGCGGCAGGAAATTTCCTTCTGCTGAAAGCCGCGGATTCATATGAACAGTTCGATTGGCTTGCAAGGACCATTGCCCTTGCAAGCGCCGGCGAAGGGGCGCTTTCCCATCATATAGGCGCCAAATCGTCCGAAACGGAAATAGAGGAAAAAAACGAAATGCTGGATGATGTGGGGATCATGCTGGCCCCCGATAAACGGCCGCTCATGGAGTCCGCTCTGACGAAATATGGCATCTCGTTTCAGGTCTATTCCGAAAAAACCTTGTCGTATTCGAAACCGATCGACCTCGTTCGCAGAGCGTGGAATGCGTATTGCTTGGATTGGCCATTTCGCTCGACCAGATATCTTCTGACGGAGCCGATGTTGAAGGCGAACGGTTTTGATTTTGAAAGAGCGGAGCGCGAAATACCGGAGGGGTTCGATTCGTGGAAAGAGTTTCTGCGTGATGATGAAAAGACTGTACGAATGCTCGATCGGTTGCTTGCCTTCTGCAAATTACTTGACGATTCCAAGGGACATACGGCGGAGGAACTGCTTCGTTCCCTGCTCGATCTGATCGAACGAGATTGGGAGGCGGCGGTGTCCGAAGCACTCGTGGATGAACCGGCTCTCGATGACCTGGTGCGAGAAACCGCGTCGTCCGTCGCCGAGCTCAGGCAGAAGATAGACAGCCTGGCCGAGATGTCTCACCGGTTGGGTGAGGCGGCCGAGATGAGATTCAGCGGGGACGAGGCCATGAGGTTCATACTGGATTGGAGCGACAATACACATCTGGCTCTACCGTCCCTTCGACGCGGTGTGGTGACGTTGTATGATTCGCCACCCCCGGTGTTGTTTTCGCACCGGATCTGGGTGATGACGGATGTCGATTCCTCCCGATTTCCCGGGGTTTCGTCGGAGCATCTCCTTTTGAACGAGGAAATTCGCAGGAACGTGAACGAGCGTTTCCCGGACGAGGTCGATGAAGACTGGGCTGTACATCTGCCGACGTTGCATGAAGTCCGAGAACAGAAAGAAGCCTTGTTTCGGAGATTGTTGGCGATGGGAGAGGGGGTAACGCTGCTGTCGCGTTCTTCCGGCGATTCGCAGGGAAGACCCCAAAGTCCCTCTCCCTTTCTCACCTCTGTTTGGCAGGAAGATTTGAGCGGCGAGTCTCCCGAGGAGATCACCGCGCCTCCGTGCGAGGTCCCGGATACCGAGCGATCGTATGGAGGCCTTTTTCCGAGGATCGCCCGCTCTCGTGTTCGTCGAGGAAAAAATTCGGAAACCAAACTTCGGGTGAGACTGAGCTCGATCGACGACTGGAACGACTGTCCTTTCCTCTGGTGGTGCCGAAACGTCGCTTGTCTGCAACCGCGTGGAGAGGCAAAAGGTCTTTTGGATCGTGCCCTCCAGGGAGATTTGATGCATAAGCTGTGGCAGGGCGCCTGGAGCCGCTATTTGAGGAAAGAGCCCGGGTGCCGCTCTCTGGCCTCCACGCTCGTCACGAGGTGGGACGAGATGTTCGAGATCCTTTCCGGGGGAAATCCGATCCTCCGCGACCGCCGGTATCTCGAGGTCTTGAAGAATCTGAAAAACGACATGTCGATTGTCGCCGAACGACAGGATGATGTGGAGGCAAGAGCCAAAACCGCGGGCCTGCTGCGGGAGGAGACTCTTATGGAATATCCCCTGCCGGTTTATGAGGGAGAGAACGCGTTCTTTTCGGGGCGGGCCGACAGAATCGATATTTGGAAGGGCTTGGGAGCCGTTGTGGTCGATTATAAATTGGGAGAGGCGAGTCGATTTAAGGACCATTTGCAGTTGCCCGCCTATGTGAACCTTCTGCAACGCGACGGCGCCTTTCCGGTGGCGGGGTTCTGTTATATCGGCCACAAAGACGCAAGCCTGGAAGGGGCGTGGAGCGGGGGAGCCGAAGCCGTGTATAAAGCTTCCAATGCCCGCTCTCGCTGGGATTTGACGGAAAAACAAGAGGAGGCCGACCGGCTTCTTAAAACGATGGACGAAGCCATCGGCTTGGGACGCTATCCGGCGGAGTACCGATCGAGACGCTGCGGGGATTGTCTGTATTCGATTCTATGCAGGCGTTCCGAGTGTGCCGGAGAGGGCGGCGTGAACGAGAAAAACGAGGAAAGCGATGGTGCGTATTGACGAGGGGCCCAAAATACCCGGGGAGTTGCTCCCGCTCATAGAGGATGCGAGGCCTGAACAGCGATCCGCCATCTGTTCGACGAAGCCTTTTATCGTGGTGAGCGCCGGGGCGGGTACGGGCAAGACGCATACCCTGGCGAGGCGCTTTGCCTGGCTTTTGGCGATCGATCCGACTTGCCGGGTCGATCAGATCCTTACGCTGACCTTTACCCAACTTGCGGCCCAGGAGATGAGAGAGCGCATACGTAAGACGCTGTGCGAATGGTATGCCCGTAACCCGAAAAGCCTTTCCCACCTGCGTGATGCGATCGAACGGATGGACGAGGCGTACATCTCCACCATCCACTCCTTTGCCTTTCGTGTCATACGCGAATCCGGCCTCGATCTGGACATAGACCCCGGGGCGTCTCTTGTGAGCGATCCCATGGAGAGGGAGTTCTGGGCCGATTATGCATGGTGTCTCGACACGCTCTCGCACTCGCGTGTGACGTCGGGGCTGGATGAAGACTGGCGCGCCCGATTTATGGAGACGGTGTCCCGGCACGAATACGGGGCGTTTCTCAATTACTATGACGGGAAGAAGCTCTCCGACCTTTCGAGAGGAGCGAGCGAGCTTCACGGGAGCATGAACAGGACGCCCGAGTGGCTCTCGGACATGGATCGTAAAGGCGAGGCGATCTCTGAGGCCTGGCGGAGAGTTGTCGCGGACCTATCCGTGCATTGGGAGTGTGTCTGGGACATATGGCAAAGGCTCCTGTTTCCCGTGGTGATCCCCGCGGTCAACAGGAAAAACAAATTCGATCTGAGGCTGTACGAGTTGTCGAGAGAGTACGAGAATCCTTCAGCGAGCACGCGGGAGAAAGGATTTTTCTTCGTCAGGTTGATCGACCGCGCGTTGAAGGACCCAAGAGGAAAGATAAAGGACCTGATCGAGGAAACGATCGGGCGAAAACTGGTCGAGTGGCGTGACGGGTACAAAGAGCGCGCCGCGTTGACCGAAGCGATTCTGGCCCCTACGCATCGCGAAGAGGAGAGCCTGATACGGGGTATGCTTCTCGATCTTGCCGCGGTCGGGTGGCGTCGTTGGGAGATGGAGAGAAAGCGAGCCGGAGTGCTCTCTTTCTCGGATCAGATTCGCTATGCGGGTTCGATTTTGTCCTCCAATCCCTCCTACTCGTCCAGGTTCCGACATGTCATGATCGACGAGTTCCAGGACATCGACTCCATTCAGGAGAGATTCGTCTCGTCGATGGTCGCCGCCTGGGATCCCGAGGGAGGGGGACATGGAAAGACCCTCTTCGTGGTCGGGGACATCAAACAGTCCATATACGGTTTCAGACATGCAAACCCCGCCCTCTTTGCGGAGTACATCGACAGGGCGGCGACCTCCGACCACGGCGTGCACATACCGCTCTCCTGCAGCTATCGCATGAACGGAGCCATGATGGACGGGATCGACGCGGTTTTCGGCAACCTCTGGCGCGACGGGGTGATCGGCGGTGGAGAGGTTCCCCTCGTACGCTATAATTCCCTGAAACACCCGGCCGACGAACCCTGGTGGACAAAGCGCAATGGTTCTTTGTGTCCTTCGCGGCCCCTGGAGCTCCTGTTGCATGTGCAGGGGGACAGGGAGGACGGGGGACGGCATGGACTCGGGAGAGAGGACAAAAGAAGGATCGTCGCAAGCGGCGTTGCACGTCGGCTTCGTGATTTGGTGGAGTCCGGCGAAGCGGTATGGGACAAGTCTCCTGCCGATGGCACTCCTCCCGCTTTCAGGCCGATGTCGTGGAAGGATGTCTCCATACTCGTCCCGACCCGCACTTCGTATCCCGTTTTGGAACGGGTGTTCGAAGACGCCGGGATTCCCGTCGTCTTCGACGGGGGAAGGAAGCTGCTCGCACGGGGTGAAGTCAGGGATATCGTCAATCTGCTCCGCCTTCTGGATAAACCGGACGACGAATACGCTCTTGCCGGCTGGATCGAATCTCCTTTCTCAGGCCTCGAACCGGGTTTTTCCGCGGTGCTTGTCGACGAGGCGATCCTTTGCGGAGGCCCCTCGGGGAGAGTGGGCGCCGGGTCGATCGTCGCGCTTTTCGTCGAAAAATGTCCGGTCGAAGCGGCCCGTCTCGAACGATTGCGCCGCGTCGCGAGGTTCGATTCTCCTTCTGCGGCGCTTTTTCCCCTTCTCGAAGATCTCGCATGGCTCGATCGTTATGAACCGCATCTTCGTCTGCAGGTCCTCGCGAACGTACACCGCAATATAGACATCGTACGGGAGTATGAGAGGTCGGTGGATAAAAGCCTATCCGCATGCGCCGATTACCTCGGCCGCGAGATGCGCGAGGCGTCCGAGGCGGAGGAGCCCGGATTCCGTGAGGATGGCAGGGATGCGGTCAGGGTGATGACGATTCACGCGTCGAAGGGGCTCGAGTTTCCCGTTGTCGTTTTGATGGAGATCGACGCGAAGGCAAAACGCAGCGGCAGCGAACGCGCTTTACCTTCGCGCCTCTTCGGTGTGGTTTCCTCGAAATTGCCGAGGTTCTCTCCGACAGGTGGTTTGCAAAAAGAGACGTTCCCATCCACGACCGCCCGCTGTCACTCGTATATGGAGGAAGAGGAAAACCGGCGGGAGGAAGAACGCCTTCTGTACGTCGCGATGACGAGGGCGAAGGAGCGTTTGATCTGCTGTGGTTCCGTGAGGCAAGAGGAGGAAACGGATGTCCCCTATGCAGCCACGAAAGAGCGTAGCAGCTGGTTGGATTGGATTCTCGCCGCAAACAGGGCGTCAGGAGATCCTTTCCCGGTGAATTTCATCGACGAAACCACCGTCGAAGAAAGACCGATTCGTGCTTCTTCCGAATCCGGAAGCGGGATGGACGTTTCCGTGACGCGGCGGAAGAGCCCCCCATCGTTCAAAGGCGATCCCCGTCTCGCGAGGTTTTCGGCTTCGGCGTATGCGTTGGTTTCCTGGTGTCCGATGGCTTACAGGATGCGATATCGGCAGGGTATGGAGTTGAAATGGGAGATGCCGGACGGAGATGGGTACGGGGGAGCGGATATGGGGACGCTTGCCCACTGGGTGATGCGCGAATGGGATTTCGATCCCGAAACGTTGGAAAAATACCTCCCCCTCGCCCTGGAAAAAAAAGACCTTCGTCGAGTGTCCTCGAATGTCCCCACCGATCTGCTGCCCGTTTTCGAAAGCGGCGCCGTTCGTCGTGTAGTGAGAGAGTGGCTGGAGGCATTCGCCTGCACCGAGGATTGTGCTGCGTTGAGGAGGCTTTTCTTGCGGGGTGTTTTGAGCAAAGAGCGATCTTTCCGCGTTCCCTTCGCCGGTACCCGGTTGGTCGGCAGCATCGATCTCTACTGGGAGGACGACGAGGGGTTTCATATCCGAGATTGGAAGATCACACCGGAGGAGAGCGCTCCGGAGGCGTTGTATCTTCGGCAGATATATTTCTACTCGCTGGCGGCTTCCCTCGCGAGCCTGGAGAATATGAGCCGCCGGGCGGATATGGGCTTGATCTATCTCAGACCCGGTGACTCCGGAAAAACCCCTGTGAAATCGAATCTCGTCTTTGATCGGAATGCGATCGAAAACGACGTCGCGACGATGGCGCGATTGTGCGTGACCGGTCCGTTCGAGCCGATGCGGCACCGATGCGGGGTTTGTCCGTTCAGGAAGACCTGTATCGCTTAAAAGTATGGATGAGAACCGGAGGGTCGGCGTGGAATGTGCTAAAATTGATACTTGGTTGAGATTGACCATCGAAAGAAAAAATGTTCCCTACTTGGAGGGTTTGATCGTGTTGGCGAGAGACGACGAAGTTCAGGAATGGCTCGAAGCTGCATTGAACGAGGAAGACGACGAAAAACGGATCGCTCTGTTCGAGAAGATCCTGGAGCGCGACCCCGACAATCCCGTCGCCCGATACATAAAATGGGGAGAGATGGACGAGAAAGATGCCCTGGCGAATCTGGGTATTTTGCTCGACGCGGCTCGAAAACTGAACGAACTGCTGGAAAGGCCGGAAGGCCTTTCCGAATTCGTCTATTCGGAGTACGTCATGATCCTCTCCGACATCGCCTTCTGTCTTTATGCCAACGGAGAAGAGGACGCTGCGATGGAGGTCGCGGAGAATTTCATGGCAAAGGACAGAGAGGGTGGTGTGCTCGGACGCATCGTCCATTACTCTCTTCTGATCAAACGCGGGAAATATGACGAAGCGATCGAATCCGCGAGCTCCGACACCTGCGTCACGCTAATGGGTGAATACTGCCGCGCCATCGCCCTGTTCGAAATGGAAGGGGTGAGCGACAAGGCCTCCGATGCCCTGCTCGAGGCCGTTTCACTCGATCCCGAGATGGCTTTTTTCATCATGGGTCTTTGGGAACTCGGCGACGAAGAGATGGAGACGATTTTCGAAGACGAAGACGGGGTTTACATGCATGAACTCATCATGCAGGCCGAACGGCTCTCGGAATTGTGGAATGCCTCCGAGGAACGTATCGTTTTTCTGGGAACCGTTGTCTTCGCTTTGGGCTACCTGACCGGACGAGTCGTTGGGCCCGAAGACGTCGAAATGCTCGAGGAGACCTATAGAACGATCGGTTGTTTTGAAAGGATGTCCGAAGCGCGGGATACGCTGCAGGCGATGTTGGCGGGAGGACATGAGCCGGAAGAGGTCGATGAGAAAGCGCTTGATCTCTTCAAGGAGATGAAAGGGCAGGGGTTGTTCAACGCCTAGACGCTTCGTTTTCGATATTTTTGGTGAAGAGGTGTCGTTTTATGAAAATAAGACAGATCGCCATAGAGGAAGCCGTAGGAAAACCTCTTGCGCACGATCTTACGAAGATCGACGCGAAAAACAGGAAAAAGGGCGCCAGGTTCAAGAAAGGACAGATCGTGACCGAAGAGGATCTGCCCGTTCTTCGCGATATGGGCAAGGAGCACTTGTCGATATTGGAGCTCGAGTCTCACGAAATGCATGAAGACGACGCGGCGCTCGCGCTTTCCGAGGTTTTGGCCGGCAAAAACTGTTCGATCGGTGAACCGGAGGAGGGACGCATCAATCTATATGCCACCTGCGACGGTCTTCTTTCCTACGATCCGGGGATGGTGCATCGGGTCAACGAAGATCCGGATTGGGTTCTTGCGACGATATCTCCCCACAGGCAGGTTCGAAAGGGACAGACCATAGCAGGTTTCCGGATCAGGCCCCTGGTCATGGAGCGGCATCGGGTGGAGCTTGCGGTAAACGCCGCGAGGCGTATGGATGTGCTTCCGTTCAAGCCGTTGAAGGCAGGTCTTGTCACAACGGGCAAAGAGCTGGCGGAGGGACGCATCGAGGACGCTTTCGCGGAAAAATTCAGGCGAAAACTCGCCGAATTTGGCGGTGCACTGATCGGTCAGAGGTTTTCAACGGACGATGTGGAGGAGATCGCGGGGGCGATTCGTGCGTTCATCGCCGAAGGGGCGGATATCATCGTCTGTACCGGAGGGATGAGCGTGGACGCCGACGATAAAACACCTGGAGGGATCGGTACGGTCGCGAGAAAGATCGCCTTTCGTGGTGTGCCGATCCTGCCGGGGGCCATGCTTATGCTCGGTTGGGCCGACTCGCGATCGGGGGAGGGGGATGTCGCCATACTCGGTTCTCCCGCCTGCGTCGTCCATGACGAGCGGACGGCGCTCGATTGCATGTTGCCCTTTCTGTTTGCAGGGGAGGATCCGACGCCGTATGTACGCCAATGGGGTGTTGGGGGACTCTGCGAGCGTTGTCCGACCTGCCATTGGCCGGTATGCTCCTATTCCTCCGACTGCTGAGGCGGATGATCGATGGGTCGGGGGCACGGCGAAGGGATCGTTGGGTTGGTGCTGGCGGGAGGGCTGGCGCAACGCATGGGAAAGTGCAAGGCGCTCTTGCCCATCAACGGAAAGAGCGCTCTGGAGTTGATCGCAAATCGCATGAGAGAATCCCGGATCGAAAGGATCGTCGTCGTCACCGGAGGACACGAGAGACTGGTTCATGAGGAAGCGCGCCGTCTCGGCTGTCTGCCGGTGCATAACCCGGCGTACAAATCGGGGATGTACAGCAGCGTCCTCGCAGGAGTCAGGGCGCTTCCGCCTGGGACGGAAGCGTTTTTCCTCCTGCCGGTGGACACGCCGATGATCAGGACGTCGACGTATCGATCCCTGATCGGCGCTTTTTACGAAAACAGCGCCCGCGCCGACATCCTTTATCCGACCTTCAAGGGAGAAGAAGGGCATCCTCCGTTGATCGGGCGAAGTTTGGTCGATAAGATCCTCCGTTGGCGTGGAACCGATGGACTGCGCGGTTTTTTCAAAGACCATCCGAGCCGCGCACTTCACGTCGCCACGGCAGACAGGGGGACGCAATTCGATATGGATACCCCCGACGACTACGACGCATTGCTCTCCTATGCGAGCGTCGAGTTTCTACCGGATGAAAGCGAATGCGAGGAGCTTCTGGAGATCGCGGGGACGCCTCGAAGGGTGATAAGACATATGAGGACGGTCGCAGTGTGTGGCCAGAAGCTCGCACATGCCCTGGGGAAAAAGGGGATCCGGCTGAACACGAAGCTCGTCTTCTCCTCCTGCATGCTTCACGATATCGCAAAGGGTGAGCACGATCACGAAGAGAAGGGCGCCGGTTGGCTGCGCAAACGGGGGTATGTCGAGGTGGCCGCGATCGTGGCGACACACAAGGATCTGCCGGAGAGGAAAAAGATCGGCGAAGCGGAGGTGCTGTACTTGGCGGACAAACTCGTCGATGGAGAGGTGATCTCCACGCTCGAGCGTCGAATGAAGCGAATGGAATCGCGTTTTGCCCCCGGGAGCGAATCGTTGCTTGCGGCGAAAAAAAGAATCGATCAGGCGAAAAAGATACAAAGGGCGATCGAAAAGGTGACGTGCCACACCATCGCCGAGATCTTGCTGGCTCCATCCGAGTCGTCGGATCCCTGAAATCTCGTCGAGGTGCGACGAAATCGCACGGGGTGCCCTCATTGCGAGGCACAACGACGGGTGTGCGATTGAAAAGGAGACGTGCGAGATGGCGGAGAAGCATAAATCGATGCCGGAGATCACAGTGAAGGCGGTCGTTCTGGACAGTGACGACATTCGTCTCCTGTCCGATTTTTACCGCAGGTTTCTCGGGTGGGAGATCACCACTTTGGAGGCGGATTGGATAGAAGTGCGAAATCCCAAAGGGGGCATCCTCCTCGCGTTTCAGGATAACCCGAAGTACGTGCCGCCGGTTTGGCCCGAGACGAAGGACGATCAGCAGCAGATGCTTCACCTGGACTTCGTGGTACAGGATATGGATGGCGCGGTGAAGTACGCACTCTCCTGTGGTGCGCGCAAAGCAGAAGTTCAGTATTCGGATCGCTTCACGGTGATGTTGGATCCGGCGGGACACCCGTTCTGTCTTGTTTTGAAGCGGTACTATGATCCGTAAATCGACGTCGAATTGTGTCGATGAGAAGGATTTGCGGTGCTTTCTGCGGTTTTTTGAAATTATATTTTTGACTCCGGGGTGTTTGCGTGAGAGACGATATGACGTATGGTCGCGAATGGACGACCATACTGTTTTTTGCACTGCCGATCATGGGGTCCGATTTGTTGCAGGCGCTTTACAACCTTGCGGACGGTGTCATCGTCGGCAACTTCATTGGTCCCGCGGCGTTGGGAGCGATCGGGATAACGGCCCCGATGATGTGGCTGCTGCTCTCCTTTTGCGCGAGCATCGGCACGGGAACCAGCATCGTTGTCGCACAACTTTATGGAGCAGGGCGCCAGGAAGACATCCGGGCGAGCATCAGAGCGGCCTATGCACTCTCATTGATGGTGGGACTCTCTTTGATGCTGCTCTGTTTCGTGCTCGCGAGGCCATTGGTGTCGAACTTTCTCGCGGCCCCCGCAGAGATGAGAGAGACGAGCGTCCTGTATTTTCGCATCTACGCGGCGGGCCTTCTCTTCCAAATGTCCTACAACGTGACGTATGGCATTCTCAGAGCGCACGGAGATTCCAGGGGAGGCTTGTTCTTTTTGATGATCGCCGCGGTCTTGAACGTGCTCATGGATTTTCTCGCGATCGTCGTTTTGGGTTGGGGGGTGGCGGGAGCCGCGATCGCCACGATTTTTTCCCAGGCGTGCTGTGCAGTCGCGAGCATACTGTATCTCGCGTGTTTCTTCCCCGAGCTTCGCCTCGGGTTTTCAATCGTTTCGATCAAAAGGGTCGATCCAGGGAAGGTCTTGACCATCGTCAAGGTTGCCTCGCCGATTGTCGCGCAGGCGGCCGTTCTGTCCATCGGTTTTGCGGTGATGCAACGTTTTGTGAACGCCTTCGGACGTGCAAGCATCGAAGGGTATACGTCGATGTGCAAGATAGAGGAGCTTGCCCACATCCCCTCGAACGGTTTTTACTCGGCGGTCAGTGCTTTCGTCGGACAGAACATCGGGGCGGGGAAGATCGCGCGCGCAAAGAGGGGATATCGAGCCGCTTTGAAACTGGGCGGCGTGATTACGTTGGTCATCGCCATCGGCGTGGGTCTTTTCTCCGAGCGGATGCTGACGATGTTCAACATATCGGGGGAATCGTTGAGGCGTGGTTGGGAGCATCTGATCCTCCTGATGATCTTCATACCGGTGATGATGACCGCCAACATCACGTCGGGCTTTCTCCAGGGGAGCGGAGATGTCCGAATTCCCGCGGTGGCGAGCTTCGCGAACCTGAGCGTTCGGCTTGTGGGGACATATCTGATGGCGGATACGTTTATCGATTTCAGGAGCGTTTATGCCAGCATGCCTTTCGCATGGATCACCGGATGCCTCATCGTGCTTCTCCGCTACAGAAGCGGACGATGGCGCGGCGCAAAATTGGTATGACGTTCGAAAAGAGTGTGCCGCAAACGAATCCATGGAGGAATCGCCAGGTCTTCGGTACGTTTCTAGGTGCATCGTATGGGTGTTTCATTTGGATTTGGAAGGGGACGAGCGCCCGATCGGGTCCGAATATAAAAAGGGTTCGGAGTGATTCACTCCGAACCCTTGGTTTTTCTGGTGGGCGACACAGGGATCGAACCTGTGACTTCTTCCGTGTGAGGGAAGCGCTCTCCCGCTGAGCTAGTCGCCCCTGAAAGAACGTTTTGCATTATATATGGCCTCGCTCCCGATTTCAAGGCCTGAAACGCAAAAAATCATCTGACGCTGAAACTCTTGCTGCCCCACTGCTTTCCTTTGCGGGGAACGCCATCTACGAGTTCGACAAAACGCTCCCTACATTTGGGGCATTTGTACACGTCTTCCTTTTCGTCCGCCTCGAATTTGTGGTCGCAAATGATACAGCGATAACGGCGCAACTGTTTCACCTCCATTTCGAGTGTTTTGCCCGAGTCCATTATAATCCAACGGACGGAGATTGATCATCGGCAAACTTACAGTACATGATAGACATGCGACAAAGTCAGGTACAGGCCGACGAGGAAAAAGGCCGCGCTCGTCAGCGCCCGCAGAAAAGGTTCGACGCTTCGAACGCTTCCCAGGCCGTCGGCGAGCTTGTTTATGCCCATGGAGAGCAGAAAACCGGCGAGCATGACGGGCAGGCCCGTGCCGAGTCCGAAGAGGAGGGGAAAGAGGTAAAAGGAGTTGTGTTGTATGGCGATGGGAAGCAACCCGCCGAAGAAGAGCGCTGCCGTCTCCGGACATGGGATCAGCGAGAATACGCAGCCGATCGCAAACGTTCGAAAAGGCCCGCTCCTTCCATCGGCGAGAATTTTTTTCTTGATCGTCGAACTTCCCTTGGGCATTCTGAGCTCCATCCAGCCGGAGAGAACCACCCCGAGCGTCATGAAGATCGGCCCCGCTATCTTGGAGGCAACGATCTTCATCAAAGAGGAAGCCTCGGCCGTGGAGGCAAAGCCTCTTAAAATGAGAACGCCCACAAGGACGTGAACCAGGATCCTTCCCAAGCCGTATGCGCTTGCGGTTAGAATCGCGTTTTGAGGGGTCTTCCCACCTCCCCCGGCGATGATGCTGACTGCAGCGATGTTCGTCCCCAGAGGACAGGGTGAGAGCGTCGCCAGGATTCCCATCCAGAATACCGAAAACGAGAGGAGCAGGAGATTGGTTTCGGAAGAGATCATCGAGTCCCCCTCAACCTTCTTTCAAGAACTTCCGTATTTCATCGGTCAGATAGCGTTCGTACCGTGTCTTTTCCTCCGACAGCTTCCACGAATCCTGGAGATTTTTCCATCTTTTGGCCGCGCCGTTTTTCTGCTCGATCAAAACGATGGTCGTTGTGTACAGATCGTAATCCAGCGCCGACC
>DAIPHL010000020.1:0-21789 GCA_036771375.1 Synergistaceae bacterium
AAAATAACGGACCAACGCGCTCGACGCAGAAGGAACGCCTATGTCTGGGCGTTCTTTCTGCGTCGAGCGTATGCGCCCCGATCGAAAAACATGGATTGGTTTCCACTCTACAACTCGCTTCGCGTCGCCTCGATCTCCACTTTTGTGACGTTTTTTCTGGGGATCTTCGCGGCCCATTACATCGCGAAGACCCATAAGATCGTCAAGGGCGTTCTCGACTGCATTCTCACTCTTCCCATGGTTCTTCCTCCCACGGTCGTCGGTTTCTTCCTTCTGAAGACGATCGGTCCTCTGGGCCCAATCGGCTCCAGAGTTTTGGACTGGTACGGCATCAGAATGACCATGACGTGGTACTCGGCGATCTTCGCCACCACCATCGTCTCTTTCCCCCTCATGTACCGCACCGTGAGAGGGGCGCTCGAGTCTTTCGACACCACACTGCTCTATTCCGGCCAGACGCTTGGCCTTTCCAACACATTTCTCTTCTGGCGTGTGATCATGCCGAACTGTAAACAGGGCATACTGGCCGGGACCGTCCTCTCCTTCGCACGGGCACTGGGGGAGTACGGAGCCACCACGATGGTCACCGGTTACATACCGGGAAAGACCGCCACCATCTCCACCTCCGTATATCAACTCTGGCGCGAGGGGAACGATCTTCTGGCCTATAAGTGGGTCGGCGTCAACCTGATCATCTCCTTCATCGTCCTTGTGACGGTCAATATGCTCGAAAACCGTTACACTCGGCCCAAGGGAAGGGTTCAGGCGGAGCCACTCTCCGAATAAAATAGCCAGCTGAGAGGAAGTCTCGTCGAATCATGTCGATCTACCTAAAGATCAAAAAAAATTTCGGGACGTTTAAATTGAATGTGGAGTTCGAGGCCAAAAACGAGATCATGGCGCTGCTCGGAGCCTCGGGTTGCGGAAAGAGCATCACGCTCAAATGCATCGGTGGCATCATTCGACCCGATGAAGGCCTGATCGTTGTGGACGGAGTCACTCTCTTCGACTCGAGAAAAAAGATCGACATCTCCCCTCAAAAAAGGAAGGTCGGCCTGCTTTTCCAGAACTACGCGCTCTTTCCCAACATGACCGTCGAGGAAAATATCCGGTCGGTGCTCGCGCTCGGCGAGAAAACCAGGATAAAGGAGCGTTTCCATTCGCTCGCGGAGAAGTTCTACATATCGGGGCTCGAAAATCATTACCCGGCACAGCTCTCCGGCGGCCAACAGCAGAGAGTCGCGATCGCCCGCATTATGGCGAGCGATCCGACGATCATCATGCTCGACGAACCGCTCTCCGCCCTTGACAGTTACCTGAGGTGGCATCTGGAGAACGAACTGATCGACATTCTCGCCGATTTCGACGGGACCACGCTTTACGTCTCTCACAACAGGGACGAGGTCTATCGAATCTGTGACAGAATCTGCGTCATCAACAACGGACACTCCGAGGGTGTACGCACCCTGCAAGAGCTTTTCGAGGCACCGAATACGCTTGCCTCTTCCCTTCTCTCCGGATGCAAAAACTACTCCAGGGCGACGAAGCTGGACGAACATCGAATTCGGGCGGAGGACTGGAACGTCGACCTTCATTGCTCGACGATCGTAACGGACGACATCCGATACGTGGGGGTCCGCGCCCATTTCGTGACGGTCTGCAGTCAAGGTGAAGAGTGCACCGAGTTCAGCCGTGAGAAGAACGTCATCAAAGGACGCGTCCTTCGCATTACAGAGGATGTCTTCTCGACCATCGTCACCCTCGTACCGTCGGAGACCGGATCGAAACATGATTTCTCAAGAATCCGCATGGAACTCTCCAAGGAAACGGCGCGCGACATTCGATCGGGAGAGGAGATTTTCACGAAAATACGTCCGGAGGATATCATGCCGCTCAAAAAATGACCCGAGACGGAAAACTTGTCAGCCTGCCGGACTGGTGCTAACATAGCATTGTTCTGTTCCTACACTGTACGGGGAGGTCAACGAGTTGGCGAAAACATCTTGCATGCCGCTTCACGAAGATCGGTTGAAAACCACTTTGAGGGCCGCACACCTGAAGGTGACACCGATGCGCCTTTCCATCCTGGAACACCTCATCGAAAAAGGGCAACCGCTCTCACATGCGGAGATACAGGCGGTCCTCCCGGATATAGACCGAGTCACCCTATACAGAACCCTCGCTTCATTCGTGAAAAAATCCATCGTACATCAGGTTCAGGGGCTCGACGGAGCATGGAGATTCTGTGCCCATCCCGATACGGGACCGGGCTGTCCGGGGAATCACCCTCATTTCCTCTGTACCTCGTGCGGAAAGATGGTATGTCTTCTCGATCAAAACATGCCAAGGATCGACGCACCGGACAACTTCGACATTCTGGGGAAACAGTTGGTCGCCTACGGCCGGTGTCCCGAGTGTCAGACCATCAAAAAGACAGAACCGTAAGCGGATACGAGGGGCGGTTTTCCAAGAAGAATTTCGGCAATGGGACCGTCGCACTTTAAAAAAACGACAAGGATCTCGTGGCAAAAGGATTCGTCGGCTTCGGTTGGACGACTCTTGTTTTTCGGTTCTTTCGTGTCCCTCTTTCACGGTCATCGATCATGGGGATGGCTGGCTGTAGTTTTTTGTCCCTTTGGGCTGGCGAACGTGCTCCTCTGTTTCTTCACGGAGGACCACGACTCCAGACCGGCCGACGAAGTATCGAGACAAAGCTGATTCAAGCGGGCATTCACCACCCCGACCAAAAGAACAGAACCACCCGGCCCGGCCTCGTGCCCCTCAAAAACACCCGGGAAACGAAAAAAGGGGCTGCGCTTTCTTCGCGTAGCCCCTTTTTGCCCTTCAAATTTGGCGCGCCGGACAAGATTTGAACTCGTAACCTTCGGATCCGTAGTCCGATGCTCTATCCAGTTGAGCTACCGGCGCGCTTGGATGCATAAAACAACCAAGAATTAATTTTATCGTGCAAGACCACGCTTGTCAAGGCTTTCGTTCGATCTTCAGTGAGAACGCACGATCTCCTTTACCACCATGAGGCGGCTCAACGTGGAGCGTTCGTTCTCCTCCAACTTCATCGAAATACTGCGGATCGTCTCCGTGAAGGACGGAATCATCACGTGTTCCAGGGCGTTGACGCGCCGCCTCGTCCGTTCTATCTCGATCGCCATCAACTTGAGTCCCTTTTCGGCCGCGGCGAGCGCCACGAGACGGCGCAGCATGAGCGAAAAACGTTCCAGCGCCACGTCCAGGCTCCCCGGCGACGAAGCAAGTCCGTAGCTCATCCGATTGCTCGACTCCGGCATCGAGAAAAAAGGGACATTGACACTCATCACATTTTTATAGGTTATGTCCACATTCGCGGCACCCCCCGCCGACATGAGCGATTGCTCGATCATCGCCGGCAGCGTCTGCGCACGCGCCATCTGAAAGCTCTGGTAGCAGAGCCGCAGTTCGTCCTCAATCTCCTCCCTGAGGGCTTTCACTTCCCGCGCTTTTTGCAGAAATTCCTTGATCAGGGCGTCCTGTTTGTCTTTCAGAAGCTTATGTCCCCTTTTCGCGACGACCACCCGTCGCTTGAGACGTGAAAGCTCCATCCGGTTGGGATTTACATTGAGCACCTTCGCCATCTGGCACCCTCCCTACGACTCGAGGCTCTGCTTCGCCAGTTCCTCGTTTTCGGCTAGCAGCGGATTGAGATACTTCTCTATGTAGGTATCCCGAATACGTTTGAGCTCCTTGACGGGGACAAGAGTGAGCAACTCCCAGCCGAGCTGCAGGGTATCCTCTATGGTCCTGTTTTCATATTCTCCCTGCCGGACGTAGGTGTCCTCGAACTTGTCGGCGAACTTCGCGAACGCTTTATCCTCGTCGCTCAAGGCCCCTTCTCCGAGGATGACGGCGAGCTCCTTCGCCTCCTTCCCCTGGGAATAGGCCGCGAAGAGCTGGTTCATCAAGTCCGCATGGTCTTCCCGCGTCTTTCCCTTCCCGATGCCCTTGTCCTTGAGGCGGGAGAGGGATGGCATGACATCCACCGGAGGATAGATTCCCTTGCGGTGAAGCCCCCTTCCGAGGATGATCTGTCCTTCCGTGATATATCCGGTCAGATCCGGTATCGGGTGCGTCTTATCGTCCTCGGGCATGGTCAGTATCGGAAACTGTGTGATGGAACCGTCCTTACCCCTGAGGCGACCGGCCCGTTCGTACATCGTCGCGAGGTCGGTGTAAAGATATCCCGGGTATCCGCGTCGTCCAGGGACCTCCTTGCGCGCAGCGGAGATCTCCCGCAGAGCCTCACAGTAATTGGTAAGGTCGGTCAGAATCACGAGCACGTGCATGTCGTGCTCGAACGCGAGGTACTCCGCACAGGTAAGCGCGAGTCGGGGCGTTGCGATACGCTCTATCGCCGGATCGTCCGCCAGGTTCACGAACATGACCGTGCGCTCGAGCGCCCCCGTCCTTCTGAAATCCTCCATGAAGAACGAGGCCTCCTCAAACGTGATGCCCATGGCGGCAAAGACGACGGCGAAAGCGGCGTGTCCACTGATCACGTTGGACTGGCGGGCGATCTGTGCCGCCATTCTGTTGTGCGGCATACCGCTGCCCGAGAAAATCGGCAACTTCTGCCCTCTCACGAGAGGATTCATCCCGTCTATCGTCGATATCCCCGTTTGGATGAACTCCGAAGGATAATCTCTGGAATACGGATTCATCGGGTTGCCGTTCACATCGAGGAACGTCTCGGGTATGATCTCCGCACCGCCGTCCATCGGAGCTCCCCGTCCGTTGAATATGCGGCCGAGCATGCTCTTTGCGACCGGCAGGGTAAGGACATCGCCGAGGAATCGAATTTTGGTGGTATCCGTATCGATCCCCGAGCTCCCCTCGTAGACCTGTACCAAAGCCCTGTCCTCCGTGATTTCGAGGACCCTGCCACGTCTGCGCTCGCCGTTTGTGAGCCGTATCTCCGCAAGTTCGTCGTAGCGAACGTCGTCGATCTTTTCCACCACCATCAGAGGTCCCGAGAGATTCGATATGGTGCTGTACTCTTTAGGCAACATCCTCTTCACCTCCGGCCGCCGTCAATTTGCTCAACTCCTCTTTGATCTTCTCCTCCAGGACGTCCAGTTTCGAAAGGTTTTCCTCTTCGGTATACCTCATACGGGCGATCTCCTCTCGAATCGGCATCCCGATCAATTCCCTCAGCGGGGCACCTCGTCCAAGCGCTTGCATTCCAAGCCTGTGGAAGGTCAATATGTTGCGGAGCATCTTGACCTGTTTGTCCATCGAGGCGTACGTGTCGATCTCATGGAAGGAGTTCTGATGGAGAAAGTCCTCCCGGATCGACTTCGACGTCTCCATCACCATCCGCTCTTCCTTGGAAAGCGCGTCGATCCCCACCAATCGCACGATCTCCTTCAGCTGGTCTTCCTCCTCCAAAAGGGCCATCCCCTGCACGCGCATCGCGCTCCACTCGCCGTCATACTCGTTGTCCCAGTATTCTCCAAGGGTATCCGCATACAGAGAGTAGCTGTTGAGCCAATTGATGGCCGGGAAGTGTCTCTGATAGGCCAGCTGTGCGTCGAGCCCCCAGAACACCTTGGCGACACGAAGGGTGTTCTGGGTGACGGGCTCCGAAAGATCTCCTCCGGGAGGAGAAACAGCGCCGATGACGGAGACGGCACCCTCCCTTCCGTCCTTGCCCAGACAGATTGCTCTGCCCGCCCGTTCGTAGAACGAGGCGAGACGGGTGCCCAGATACGCCGGATATCCCTCTTCCCCGGGCATTTCCTCCAAACGTCCGGACATCTCGCGGAGGGCCTCCGCCCAACGGCTGGTGGAGTCGGCCATGAGCGCGACAGAATACCCCATATCCCGGAAGTATTCCGCAATCGTGATGCCCGTATAGATGGACGCCTCTCGCGCGGCGACAGGCATATTCGAAGTGTTGGCGATCAGCAGGGTCCTCTTCATGAGAGGCTGTCCGGAACGCGGGTCATCGAGCTCCGGAAACTCCAGGAGAACGTCCGTCATTTCGTTGCCTCGTTCGCCGCAGCCGATGTACACGACGATCTCCGCATCGGCCCACTTTGCGAGCTGGTGCTGGATCACCGTCTTGCCGGAACCGAACGGGCCAGGCACGCAAGCCGTTCCGCCTCGTGCGATCGGGAAGAACAGGTCGACGACCCTCTGCCCGGTGGAAAGTGGAACCTCGGGGGGCAAACGTTTGGCCACGGGACGTGGGGTTCGAACAGGCCACCTCGTCAACATCGCGACGGAGTGTTTTTTCCCCGCTTCGTCCCGTAGAATCGCAACGGGATCTTCCACTTTGAAAGAACCGCTTTTGATCTCTTCGATCGTCCCCTTCATGCCTGGCGGGACCATGATTCTGTGTTCGACCAAAACGGTTTCCTTCACGATACCGAGAATGTCGCCTTCCTCGACAACGTCACCTTCAGAAACCCTCGGTTCGAAGTTCCACGTCTTCGTCCTGCTGATCGCGGGAACCGAGATACCCCTCGTGATGTAAGGGCTTTGGGCGACCTCCTCTATGCTCTCGAGAGGACGCTGAATTCCGTCGTAAAATTGTTCTATCAACCCCGGCCCCAACTCGACACTCAGAGATTCGTTCGTATCGACCACGCCCTCCCCCGGCTTCAAACCGGAGGTCTCTTCATATACCTGTACGGAAGCAGTATCGTCGCGAAGCTCAATGATCTCGCCGACCAAACCGGCCTCTCCCACGCGAACCACGTCGAACATACTCGCGCCCAACATGCCCTTCGCAATGACAAGAGGGCCCGATATTTTCGAAATTGTTCCTTGAATTTTTCTATCTGTGGCCACTCACATCGCCTCCAAAAACTCCATGATCTCTTCAACGCCCCGCAGGCACAAAACCTAATTGACGTTGAATATATCCATTCCCACCGCACGTTCCGTGCTTTTTCTGATGGATTGAACCCCGATACCCAGAGAGCCGGCCTGGTTCGGAATCGGAATGATCGTTATGGATTCGTTCTCGTTCGCTGCGTCGGCAGACTCGGCAAACTCTACGAAGAGCGCTTCTTCAAGAAAGAGTATCGCATAGGCCTCCCGGGAAAATTTATCGATGAGTTTGGGCACCGTCTGCCGATTTTCAGCGGTTATGACGATCGCCTCGATCCCGATCGCCTGAAACGGAAGGACGCAGTCATAGCAACCGATGGCCGCCATCGGGGCTTCCTTTTTCCTAGTAGCCACGGCGCATCAACCTCCTCACGTCGTCCTTCCCCGAGCTCATGCCTTTCGAGACCAGAATGGTTCGGATGTTTTTCACCTCTGTCTCCTTACCCCATAGATAGGCAAGTACGTTCTCCGGTGCATTCGAACTGTACCTCGCCTTTACGAGTACCTCCCGACAGTAGTCGTCGAGCGTCCTCTCAAGGGAGACGATGAGCGAATCGAAATCTCCCTCGTCCTCGACTTTGGAAAGGGCCTGCCCCACGTCCGAGAAGGAGAGGAGCCTCGCCCAACTTTCGAACGGTTCCTGCATCAGTTGAAGCAGAAAATCCGGAGCGATCGTGCCCTTCGTATGCAGAAACGAAAGCGCTTTGGACGGCTCGACCTCGAAACGTCTGAGACGGAGCAAATTACGGATGTTCTCCGAATCGATCCTCGCCTGAACCCAGGCCAGAATGCCGGGTTCGTTCAATTTGGCCGCTTCTTCGTAGAGCGCTTCGAAAAGCCCCCTGTCCAGAATCCTTTCGATCTCGACGAGATCCCTCGTCTGCTCCCACTGAGAGAGACACACGGGGACGAGATGCGCAAGACCGTACGGCAACAGAGCAAACTCCTCGGATTCAACTCGAACCGTCAGATCGTCTACAGGAATGGTCCCGAGCCGTGTCATGAGGTCCCATCTTTTTTTACCGCCGCTTTTGGCATTGAAGTTGCTCTTCAACAAAACCTTGACGTTATGAAAGTCATACGGGATTCGAAAAATATTGATCAGCTCTCGATCCGGTATAAAGGTCTCCAGATCTTCATAAGTCGACAGCAATTCGGCCTCGAGTGCGGCGTCGTAACGCTCCGCGGCTTCAGTCCCGGAAAACCCCCTGGAGTAACCCGTTTCACCCAGTACTTTCAGCACCGCGCTCAGATCCGGCGCATCCAGCATCCTCTGATACAACCCGGCGTCGAGCAGAAGGTGCTCCATTGCGCGGATACGTGCCACTGCATAGCCGTAAGCCTCGCTGCGGGACATCAAAACACCCCCCTACTCCGGGAAGAGCCGCTTCACTACTTCGGTCTCCAGTTTTTCCTTCGCCGCCTGCACCAGCATATCCCACGAACAGTTGATGCATACGCGCCCTCTGTTCAACAGAAAACCGCCTGCGATATTCTGCCGCTTGTCCGAAAGCGTTACCTTCGTCCCGTTCTTCGCGTTGAAATCGTCAAACCACTCCGAGGTCAGATACTTTTCGTCCACGGAGATCTCCGCAACTTCGTCCCCGCCTTCACTCGCCTCTCTCAGGAGGCGTCCGCAGAAAGCGAGATACTCATCTTTCCCCAAAGCCTTCAGCTTCTCCAGGACCTGATCGTAGACATCCTGTATCAGCTTTCTCCGAGAAGCCAAAAAGAGCTTATCCACGTCGAGCTTGGCGACGATGTCCCGTCGGCGGAAAATCTCGGGGCGCTCCCGGGCGAAGCGCTCCTCCGCAGCGGACTGGAGCTCCCGGGCCTCGGACGCGGCCTCTTCTTTTATCTTCTCCCTCTGTGCGGACGCTTCGGCAAGGATTTTCTCCGCTTCCGCACGTGCGTCCTGTTCTATTTTCTCTGTTATCTGCGCCAGTGACATGGTTTTCCCCCCTGCCCGGCTTTTAAAGTTTTATACCATTCAGCATCAAGATGCTCATAAGAAGGCCGAAGACGGCGTACGTCTCGCACATGGCGGGTAGAATGACCGCCTTTCCGATCTGCTCGGGGCGTTTCGCGATCATCAGAATGCAGGCCGCGGAGGATTTACCCTGCCAAATCGCCGAATAAAACCCGGAGACCGCGATGGGAAGGCAGGCACAGGCAATTCCGAGTCCCTGCCATATGTTGACCGTGACGGCCGAAGCGGCTCCCAGAAGGCCCGCTTTCTGCAAAGCCAGGACGGAAACCAGAAGACCGTAGATCCCCTGTGTGCCGGGAAGCGCCAAAAGGACGAGCGCATATCCGAACTTTTTGGGGTCTTCCGTCATGACCCCGGCCGCAGCTTCGTTCGCAATACCGATTCCCCACGCAGAACCGGACCCGGCAAACCCGACGGCAAGCGCCGCTCCGAGTATGACCAGCATCGAACCCAACTGTTCCGCCATCGCCGAAAGTACGTTTTCCATAATCACACAAGCCTCCTCAAGGGATTAATAATATATATCGTGATATACCGTGTTCGTCTCGTGCACGAAAAGCTTCACTCCACGCCCTCGGATACCTTTACGTACTGCGTCGACACACAAAGCGGTGTGAAGTCCTCTCCATTGGCCTCGTAAAACTTGCCGAAGAACTCGACGTATTGCAGTCTGAGTGAGTGGATGAATGCACCCAGGATATTGACCGCGATGCTGAAAAGATGCCCGAGGACAAAGATCAGAACAGCGAGGACAATCCCGACGTAAGGCATGTCCTTCACCAGGTTGACGAGCAGATTGATGACCATCCCAACCGCCGCCGAACCGAGACCGAGGGCGAGCAGGCGGCTGTAACTCAGGACGTCTCCCAGATACCCCGTGACATTGTAAAGACTCATCAAGCCGGAGAAGAGCTTCGCGAAAACGCCCGCTTTGCCACGCCCCTGGGTCGCAATCAACACCACGGCACCCACCAGCGCGACAAACGAGCTCATACGGATGGAGATCGGCAATACCCCCGTCTTGGACAGACCGACCAGGACCAGGCCGACCAGAAACACCATCCAACCTCCCTGATCACAGAAAGCAGCGACCTTATCCCCCCTCCTGAGGTTCTCGTACATTGCGATCGACAGACCTACCAGAATCTGTATGAAGCCCAGGGTAAGCGAAATGTAAAGCATCGTCATCGGATCCGTCATAGGGCTCAGTATCTGAAGAGACTTCAAGGGCATGAGAAATCTCAGGAAAGGAAAGCTCGTGATCGCGTCTCCGAACCACGAGAAGGTCAGAGCGCCGAAGACGAGCGCGGAGAGATTGCCGATGATCAGAATCATGAAGAACTTTCTCAACGTGCCGGTGACACGTTTCCGCAACATCAAAAACAGGAGAAAGGAGGAGATCAGAAGGCCGTAGCCGGCGTCGCCGAAACACATGCCGAAAAAAAGATAGAAAAACGGCGCCACAACGGCGGTGGGATCGAAAGCCCCGTAGGTCGGAGTCCCGTACATCGTGGTGAGAGGTTCCACCGGCGACGCCCAACCCACGTTTCGCAACAGAATGGGCGGATTTTCGCCGCACTCCGGCTCGGTGACAACGACATCGATCAGCGATTCATACGATGCCACGAGTTTTTCGAAATCATGAACGCGCACGTGAGGAATCCAAAACGACAGAAGGACGATCTGTTCGGTCTGATCGCCGGAGATCAAAGACTCCAGCTGAGCCTTGCGTATCCCCCAGTAATCGCTGAAACATTGGCATCTTCTGTAAACATCGTTTGCAATCTCCACGATGTCGGCCTCCGCCGCTCGCTCCGCGGCATCCATTTCGTCGAACTCCCGCTCCAGAAGCGCGAGTTCGTCGGAGACGACACCGCTCAGCTGCTGTGGCACGTCAATTCTCGTCACGGAATACCCGGTCAGCAAGTCCTGTACCTGCTGTTCACTCTCCCTGGGATAAAGGAGGGAAACCGTCGCCGTAAGATCTTTCTCCCCCGTGGGAAGAACGTAGAGGTCGACCATCTCCCCAAATGCGCTGATGACACCGGACCGAAAGGCGCTTAACTGCTCCTTCGGGATGGTAAAAAGCGAACCGGCGATCCCCTCCGTTCCTTTGCTGTAGAGATCGAGCGCAAAGGGCAGTCCCACAAGAGGCCGGAGCTGTGATATAAATCCACGAACACGGGACATTCCCGCTCTTGCGTCCGAGAGGACCCTCTCCTTCTCTCTCACCTCGGCGCAGATCTTCGAAAGCCTCTCCTCGGATGCCATCTCGGCGAGCTCGGAAAGACCGACGCTCGGCATATCCCCCATCGCGCGCGCAATTCCGCTTCCCTTTTCGGTCGCGAACGGCTCCAGAAAGCGAAGAGCGAAACGAACCTCGCCCAGCAGGTCATCCACCCGGCTCAACCTGGATTTCGTCGAGGCGATCGATTTTTCATCGACACTCTCCCGATCCGCCTCGATAAATTGGCAACAACCCAACTTCTGGATTTTATCGATCAGTTCGTCCACGATCGACTTATGAACGGCCATGCGTACCTTTCGCATATCAGTTATCGCCATAAGCGGACATCACCTCTTTCACGAGCCAATCCGAAACGGGAATGACCTGCCCTTTTTTGCCATCGTAAAACACCTCAGCAGCGCGCCTGCCCTCTTCGACCTTTTTGACGGCGGATTCTTCCGCCTCCGCCTCCGCAACCCTCACGCGTTCTCTGAAGAACCTGTGCGATTTCTGTCTCGCTTCTTTGACGGATTGTTCCGCCGCGGTACGGGCCGACGCG
Source organism: Synergistaceae bacterium (assembly GCA_036771375.1). Classification (GTDB taxonomy): domain Bacteria; phylum Synergistota; class Synergistia; order Synergistales; family Synergistaceae; genus DAIPHL01. Next base: position 11,665 of record DAIPHL010000020.1, read on the forward strand.
GCGATTTTGGCCGCTTCTTTCCTGGCATCGAGAACCAGTTCTCGGGCGATCGCCTCTTTCGTCCTGATCTCATCCGCGACATTTTGCACCAACCATGCCACCCCCTCTCGAACATAAAATCGAAAACCATGTTGCCTTATTCACGAGCCGATGCCGTCAATTTTACCCTTATTGAACGGTTCAAGTCAAACAACACCCGCAACAATCATATATGAATATCACCTGGACATTCATCGTAAAAGCGTCGGAACAAAAGTCATGCGAGCTCTCCGGTCTATGCTCGGCTCAGGCCACGGTTGTCTCCCTTCAGGCGATAGACGAACGCAAGCACCTCCGCGACCGATCGATACAGTTCTTCGGGAATGCTCTCCCCCACCTCGACCTGCGCAAGGAGCGTTCGTGCAAGCGCTCTGTTCTCGACGATGGGGATGTCGTTCTCGGAGGCGATTTCGCGAATTTTTCTCGCGATGAACCCCTCTCCCTTCGCGACGACCGTCGGAGCGCTCATGACCTTCTGGTCGTACACGATCGCGACGGCAACCTGGGTCGGGTTCGTGACCACGACGTCCGCTTTGGGGACGTCCGCCATCATCCTTCCCTGCGCCAGTTCCCGCTGCTTCTGCCGGATACGCCTCTTGACGAGCGGATCCCCTTCCGTTTGTTTATATTCCTCTTTGATCTCCTGTTTGCTCATCCGTATAGATTTTTCGAACTCCCATTTCTGGTATGCATAGTCGAAAAAACCGAGCACGAGCAAAATCAGCGCCATTTGAAGCGCCAGACTCCAGATCTTTTTCATGATGATGCCCACGCCCTGCTCTATCGGATACATCATGACGGACAACAGCAGGTCCCGCTCGTTTCGAATCACGAAAAAAAGCATCCCAAGCAGGATGATCGCCTTGAGTATCCCTTTGAAGAGCTCGGCGAGCATTCGAAGGGAGACGATCTTCTTCAGGCCGGAAACCGGGTTCAATCGATTCGGTTTGAGAACGAGGGGTTTGCTCGACATCACGAACCCCACCTGATAAATCATCACCACCGCAGCCATCAACGCGCAACAGAGTCCGATCGGAAGCCAACCGACCAGGAAAGTTCTCATTCCCAGCAGCGTCGGGCGAACCCACCACGCCTCGTCGAAAATGAGACGGGAGGAAAGATGGGACGCAGTATCCCGGATGGAGAAGACAAGGTACTTCCACACAAAAAGTCCCAACAGATAGACGGAGAGCAGACCGGATATGATCACGACCGCGGCGGAGAGATCCTGGCTTTTCGCCGTTTGTCCCTCTTCGCGCGATTTCTGACGCTTTCGCGGTGTCGCGGGTTCCGTGCGCTCCTCCGCAAAAAACTGTATGTCGAAGACTCGCTCCAGGGCAGGCGCCCAGGGAAGATCGGGATACGAGGGCGTCACGCCGCAGGATGTCATCGCCAGAAATGGATCCCGCGAACGGCCCATTCCACCGCTCGCTCGATCTCTTTATGAAAAATATCCACGCTGGAGGGAAATACCATCAACAACACGAAAAACCCCATGGCGATCTTGAGCGGTATCCCAAGGACAAATACGTTCATCTGCGGCACCGTACGGGCGACGAAACCCAACCCGACCTCGGCAAGCAGCAGTGAACCGAAGATGGGAAGACTCATCTTCAATGCGATGACAAAGATGGTTCCAAGCCATTCGAGCCAGGGGATCTCTCCGGCCCCGTCCCATACGCCGATACCGATCGGAACGAGCTTGATGCTTTCGGAGAGAGCCTGGATCAAAAGCATGTGTCCATTCCAGTGGAGGTAAAACCATATCGCAAGGAGATATTTCATCTGGGCCAGCACCGATGTCTGAGAAACCGACAGAGGATCGAAGATATTCATCATGTTGAACCCCATCAGCGTGCTGTCGAAATAGCCGGATACCTGCATGGCATAGATGGGAAGGCTCGATATCACGCCGATCGACGTGCCGATCAAAAACTCTCTTCCCACCATGATGAAAAGGTACACCCAGCTTCCCAACAACACCCCGGGCACCTCCACTTCCGCCACCGGGGTGACGACGATCGCGAGCATCACGGACAACCAGAACTTGACGGGAATAGGCATGCTTGGCAGCATGAAAACCGAAGCGGTCAATATCATCGCCATAAACCGTATACTGACCATAAAATGAACGAGGATGAGATTGACCAGGGCTTCGTCGGCGAGAAAAGGCGTCACCGCGATACGATCCTAGTTTATGTACCGATGCATATCGGTAAAAAGCCTCACCGCAAGCTCTCCGACCATCCGGAATATCCATGGGCCGAACAGTATGAGAGAGAAGATGACGGCGAGGATCTTGGGTATGAAGGCCAACGTCTGCTCCTGAATCGACGTCGCCGTCTGCAGAATACCGACGATCAGGCCGACTCCCATGGCGACCAGAAGGACCGGAAGACTCGCGAACACGATCACCCACATCGCGCTGTTCATTGCGTCGGAAATGCTGAGTGCATCCACCGGCAGCTCTCCTTTCCTCCGCCCCGGCTCACCGGAAACTCGTCACAAGGCTTGCGACCACGAGGTTCCAGCCGTCGGCCATCACGAACAGAAGAATCTTGAAGGGAAGCGAGATCATCGACGGAGGAAGCATCATCATCCCCATGCTCATCAGGATGCTCGCCACGATCATATCGACCACGATAAACGGGATATAGATGACGATTCCCATTTGAAAAGCAGTCTTCAGCTCACTCAGGACATATGCGGGGATCAACACCATGGTCTTCACTTCGTTCTGGTTCTTCGGACGCTCCTCCTTCGACAGGCGAACCATCAGGGAGAGCTCCTTCTCCCGCGTCTGCTTGAACATGAACTGTCGCAACGGCTGCACGGTACGCTCCCAAGCCACGGCAACGGGCAGGTCTCCCCGCAGATAAGGCGTGAGCGCCTTGTTGTACACCTCGGTCCAGACGGGAGCCATGGTAAAAAAGGTCAAAAAGAGAGCAAGAGAGGTAATGACCTGGTTCGGGGGCGTCTGTTGCAGACCGATCGCACTGCGGATGAAACCCAGAACGACCAGGATCCTCGTAAAACTGGTCAACATGAGAAGGATCGCGGGAGCCATCGAGAGCACGGTGATGAGCGCCACGATCTGGAGGGTGAGGACGATATCCTGGGGTGCGTTCGAGGCTCCGACCGCCATGTTGAGCGCCGGAATCGGAAGCGCCGGTTGCGCCGGAGCGGGAGCCCCACGAGCCGCGACAGGCATCAGGAAATGCACCCCGAAAATCACGATCATCGGGATCGTCAACCTCGACAAATGCCTCACAAAATCTCTCAAATTCTCATCGACCATCCTTAGAACCCACTTCACCCGAAGAGCGAACGGAGAGCTCCGCCTCATACGATTCCCACTCGTCGCGCCTCCAGCGTCCCAGAACATTGGCCCCGGCTCGTCCCACGAAGAGCGCCACGATCTCGGGGCCGACCTGGACGACATAAATGGCGTCCCGTCCCAGTGAGATCGCCTCGACCAGACGAAGCCGACCACGCGCAGACATCCTGAAACGCCCCGGCAGGTATTTTACGAACGCATACCCTGCCCCCGCCAGGAGGAGCAGCGCCAAGAGCATTCTCGTCACATACCCCCCGATCGAAGCGTCGAAACGTTCGGTCCCGGCATACAGAACGCCTGCAAAATACACACAAAAAAAGAGCGCCAAGGCGCACATCGAAGAACACCTCAACGCCCCTTTCCTCATGGAAAACACGGGATCACCGGCGAAGACCGCGCGAGAGAGACGCCTCTTCGTCAAGAAAGCGCCTTGCCCAACGCCTCCAGTACTCGATCGGGTTGGAAGGGCTTGACGATGAAATCGGCGGCTCCCGAACGGATGGCTTCGATGACCATCGCCTGCTGCCCCATGGCGCTCACCATGACAATCTTCGCACCCGGGTCCGCGGCTTTGATCTCCTTGACAGCAGCGATTCCATCCATCTCCGGCATAGTGATGTCCATGGTGACGACGTCGGGCTTGAGCTCGTTATACATCTGCACGGCAACTTTGCCGTTATCGGCTTCTCCGACAACGTCAAACCCGTTTTTTGCCAAAATGTCGCGAAGCATCATTCTCATAAAAGCTGCATCGTCAACGATCAAAACCTTTGTACCCATCTCTCTATGCCCTCCTCAGATACTTTTAAATCCGCTTTGTCGTCTTATTATAGCAGCAAAACGTTGGGTTAAACACCCATGGAGCGAATTCTTTCCGCCTTGCTGACAACTTCCGTGATCCTGATGCCGAAACTTTCGTCGATCACGACGACCTCGCCTCTTGCGATCAGCTTGCCGTTCACAAGAACGTCGACAGGCTCACCCGCCATCTTGTTCAATTCTACCACCGAACCCGGACCGAGGGAAAGAACCTCCCCGATGGTCTTACGAGTACGACCCAATTCTACCGTAACTCGAACCGGTATGTCGACTATCAAATCGATATTCGCAAGAGAACCGGTAAATTCGGCACCGTCAAGCTGTGCGAACTCCACGGGCTTTACATCCACGGGAGGACTTTGCGGACGCGGAGGAAGCGACACCGAGATCCCGGAAACCGTCGACTGCGGTTGTTCGGAAACGGTCGGAGCGACCGGTTTTTCGGCTTGTTTTTGCACAGGGTGGGCTTGAGGTTGGGGTTGGGGTTGGGGTGCTTCTTCTTCGGGGGCCATCGCTGCACCGATCATGGCTGCGATCTGTTTTGCGTTCTCAAGCGGCAGAACCATGTTCAGCGCAAACGGTTCCACTCCCTCTATGGACAGATCGATCTTCGCCGTCCAGATCTTGGCGTCCCCCGACTCCGAGGTAAAAGGAATCCAAGCAGAGAGCTCCTCCAGCGCGGATGTGGAGGACTCGGCGGCCAGCCTTGTCCCTCCCATCAGACCGCTCAAGTTCGTCAAGGCGGAACCGACGAGTTGGCTCAAACCCTCCTGGGCTGCCGAAAGATAGAGGTCATTTGCCTCTTCGGGCAACTCCCTGGCGTCGCCTCCCATCATGAGATCGGCGAGCGCGAGCGCACCTTTCTCGCTTGTCAGAAGCTGTGCCGGAGCCGAGTCCAACCCATCGAGAAGCATGGAGTACACAAAGACTTTGCTGCCTTCAATCTTGGCGGCCATGTCGCTCTGGGAAAATTCATTCTGACCGGAGACATCGGCGGAGACGTCCCGTCCCGCCAACATGCCAATGACATTGTTGGCGGCAACCGCCACGATCCCGGCAAACTCGGACAGAACGGACTTTTCGTCCGCGGAGAGCAAAGAGGACTCCTCTTCACCCGAAGGCCCCCCGGAGAGGAGAGCGTCTATTTCCTCCTGGTTGAGAAACTCGTCCGCCATCGCTATTCCTCCTCTCCCTGAGAGAGTTCTTCTCTGAGTACTTCCGTCACCTGCGCCGCGTATTTCTTGTTATGCAAACCCGGCGTACAATGGAATTTCACCCTGTTGCCGACTCGAAGTCCAAGCTCGTCCTTGACCGTCCCGTCGAGCCGTATCACGTCGCCCGCTTGCATTTGAATGACATCCCCAAGCGTGACGACGCTGTGTCCGAGCTCGAGGGCAAGGGGAACGGATACCTCGTTGAGCCTCCTTGTAAGAGCCTCCTGCACTCCTTCGGAACTCTTGCGCGCGGTCGAGGAGAACCACTGTTGCGAGCTGAGCTTGTCTATAAGCGGTTCTATGACAAAATATGGGATACAGAAATTCATGATCCCCTGAATTTCACCGACTTGAATCTTCATCGTCACGAGAAGGACCATATCGGAGGCCGGACAAACCTGGACGAAGAAAGGATTGCTCTCCATCGTCTCGAAACGGAAGCGAATATCCACGACCGTGCTCCAGCTCTCCTCCAAGTGCTCCAGCATTTTCATCATCACTCGTTCCACCACGGTGCGTTCGATGTCGGTAAGGTCCCGCGGCTTGCGGATGGGTTCGCCCTTGCCACCGAGAAGGCGGTCGATGATCGTGAAGGTAAGGTGACTGTTCAGCTCGAAGATCGCGTTTCCACTGAGAGGATACATCTCCAGAATACCGATCACTGTCGGCTGGACCAAGGAGTGGATAAACTCGTCGTAGGCCAGCTGATCGACGGCAACCACTTCGACCGACACCATGGAGCGGACCATCGTGGAAAGCGTCGTCGTAAGAGAGCGGGAGAAAGACTCGTGAATCATCTGTATCGCTCGCATCTGATCCTTGCTGAATTTATCCGGCCGTCTGAAGTCGTACTTCTTGAGCGGTTTTTCCTCCGTCTCCTGTATGCTGGCGATCTTGTCGTCGCCACTGGATATGGCCTGGAGCAAGGAATCTATTTCGTTTTGTGACATTACCTCCGGCGGAACCATTCGAAATCTCCCCCTCTTGCCAGGCTATTGGACCATGTATTCGTCGAAGAGCACCTTGTTGACGGAAACCTTTCCCTCGACCCGCGGCAGTATCGCGTTCAGACGCGTTCTCAGATCCTGTTTGAGCTTTTCCATTCCCTCGGCGTGACGGATATTGTCGTATCGTTGATCCTTCAGCGTTTTCATGACCTCGTCCTTCATCATGACGAGCCACCCCGGATCGGTAAGACGTTCCACAACCTTCTGGCTTGCGAGCTCCGCTGTCGCCTTCAGTTTCACGACATGAACGTCCTGGTCGGCGAGAGTCGACGTGAACTGTCCCAGGTCGAGCATCGGCCCCGGGTCCGGAACCTGAATCTCGCCCGTGACAGGATCACCCTTGAAAAGCTTCATGCCGACATAGGCCCCGCCGCCAAGTCCCACGATCAGGACAAGCACGCCGACGATTACAACGATCAGAGTTTTTTTAGCGATTGCCATACGGAACTGCCTCCTTGCGTCGTCCGATTGTTATTCCCGTCTCAGCGGACACTGTGAAGCGACAACACCACGACGTCGACTCTCCGGTTCAACGTTTTGTGCTCCGGCGAGTCGTTTGGGACAAGAGGAGAGCTCGAACCAAGCCCCACGGCCCTCAGGCGAGAGCTTTTTATACCCAGCGCTCCGTTGAGATACGAAGTCACAGCCGCGGCCCTCGCCGCGGAAAGTCCCCAGTTATCCTCATAAAGGCTGCCCACCGGTTGATCCGAGTCGGTGTGTCCTTCCACCGCCAGCTTGTTCGGTATTTTATCCAGTATCTTTCCTATTTTGTAGAGGATTCTGAGCGCCTCCGGATGAATCCTGGCCGAGGAGGGCGCAAAGAGAATCTGCTCCGAAAACGAGATGACGATGCCCCTTTCATTTCGTTCTACTTTTATTTCGTCATTCAAATGCTCGCTCTTTATAGCTTGATCCACCAAAGCCAGAACCCGTTGAAAGGTCTGTGTCTCTTTGGAATCGGTCTGTTTTTTCACATCACCCTGCCCTTCGCTGACGGAACCGGCCTCCATCACCTGGGTCGGCATCGCCGTCTTACCGCCCGACTGGATGTTGAAAGCCATCTGCATGGACTGGGCCATCATCTCGAATTTCTTGGCGTCAAGGGTGGAAAAGGAGTACAAAAGCACAAAAAAACAGAGTATCAACGTGACCATGTCTCCGTAGGTGGCCATGAAAAGCGGCGCTCCCGGCGAACCGGCCTCCTGTTTTTTCTTACGCGCCATCGTGCAAACCCGCCCTTCTTACCCCTTATCCTTCCCCTCGTCGAGCTGAACGCGCATCTTCGGAGGCAGGAAGACCTTGAGCTTCTCCTCCACGATCCGAGGGTTGTCGCCGGCCTGTATGGAGAGAATTCCCTCGACCATGAGCTCCCGCGCAAGGACCTCCCGCCCCGAGTTCTGGCTCAGCTTTTTGCCGATCGGAATGGCCATGAGGTTCGCAATGCAGGAACCATAGAAGGTCGTGATCAAGGCCACCGCCATACCCGGCCCCAGGGAAGCAGGGTCGTTCAGATTGCCGAGCATGCGTATCAGACCGATCAGCGTACCGATCATGCCGAACGCGGGAGCGAGCTCCGAAAGACTGTCGAAATATCCCTTGTTGGCAGAGTGCCGTTCCTCCAAAAGCCCGATCTCCGTGTCCAGGATGGATTTGACGAGCTCCGGGTCCGTGCCGTCGACGACGAGCTGGATGGATTTGCGCATGAACTCGTCATCCAGTTGCCCGGCGTCCTCTTCAAGCGCCAATAAACCCTCTCTGCGCGCCTTTTCGGCGAAGCTGACCAATGTTTGAATCAGGCCGATCATGTCGATCTGTTCGGTGACAAACGCCGATTTCACGATTTTGGGAAGGTTTTTCGACCGTTCGAGCGGATTTGCGAGGATCGTGGCACCGAAGGTACCACCGATGACGATCAGCACGGACGGGATATCCACGTACGCCATAATGTCGCCGCCGGACGCCATACCCCAAACAACCATGATCACCGCAAGCGCAAAACCTACCACCGACGCTAAATCCACTCACCCATCACCTCATCCGGTTACCGTGAAATAATAAAGGGCTCAAAAAATCGATTCGACCCGAAACGGGTCACCGCGTTTCCGCGCTTTGTCCGGTGCAATTTCTCCTGAAAGACTCGATCATCGAGATGACTTCGGGCACAGACTCCCTCACCACGTACTTATGACCGTTAAGCATCGTGATGACCGTATCCGGCGTCTCTTCGAGCGTCTCTATCTGATCGGAGTTGAGGGCGAACTTCTCCCCTTTTATCTTGGTGAGCTCTATCATCAGGGCAGCGCTCCCTTCGAGAATACGCGACAGACAAGCTGATTATAATACATAACTTCGCACCCAAGGGGACGAAGGATGGCGTTTGCTTTCCGTCCTCCATCCCCTTGACTTTTTAGCGCTTCATGTTGATGAGCTCTTCGAGCACCTGATCCGAAGTCGTGACGACCCTCGTGTTCGCCTGGAAACCTCTTTGCGCCTTGATCAAGTTGACGAATTCCTCGGAGAGATCGACATTGGACATCTCAATCGTGCTCCCTTCGATCGTACCGGCGCCCCCCGTCCTCGGAGGGCCTATTTGCGCGATACCCGAATTCGAAGATTCGGCGAAGCAAGTCTCTCCGACCTTCGTAAGGCCACCCGGGTTGGCAAACATGGCGAGCGCCACCTGTGCGATCGGAAGGTTTCTCCCGTTGCTGTAAATCCCCGTAATGATGCCGTCTCCGCCGACACTCCAATCGTTCAGTTCGCCCATGGCGTATCCGTCCTGAAAATATCCCTTCGTCGTGGACGGAGAACCGAACTGCGTGACGCCGTCAATCGGTTCTTTCTCGACGCCCAGGACTTTCTCGATCCTCTCCCCGAGAAAGTCGAGCGTGATCATGTTCGAGCTGTACACAGGTTTTCCATCGGCATCCAAAATCGGTTTTCCTTCCGCCCCCACGACATTGAAATCGGCCACGACTTTCCCCGTCGCCACACTTTCGTACGCAGGGTCACCGATGATCTTTTCCACCACGCTCCAGTTGTAAACCGGCTGGGTGGTCTTCGTCGCCATCGGATCGGGCGTGGCCGGCGTCGGCTCGTAATAATAGGTTCTTTTCAATAGACCGTCATCCCCGAATACAAGCGTTCCCGCTCCCTCGCCGAAGGCCTCCAGAGGCTTCCCATCCTTGTCCAGGTAGCACGTATACCAGTCCCACTCGGCCTCGGCACCTTTGACGGGATCCGTCGAACCGGGACGATCGAGAACCTTCCGGAAATAGGTCGCCATCGTGTAGACGTTGCCGAGCGAGTCATAAACATCCATCTTGGTCTCGTGGTCGTGCGACTTGATCATGCTCTCTCCGAACCTGTCGATCGTGGCTTGCGTCGTGGTCGAGTTGACGGAGGGGGAGAGTGCGGCCGAATCGTTGATGTTCGACCACTTGACTCCATTCCAGGTAAAAACGTTCTTGGCACCGCTCGTCTCGTCCATGACGTGGGTCACGGCGGCCATGGCGTTGGTGCTGTCCAGGACGTATATCGCCCCCGGCGCCGGCCTGCTGGCATACGCCGTTCCGGCAACCGCCGGGGTGGTCGCCGCAAGCCATGCAGTCCCGTCGGCGTTTGCCGTGTGGATGGTACCCGCTCCGGTCGTGTCTAAAAACGTCTCCCCGGGTTTCGACGGCGCGGGAGGAAGCGCCCCTCGCCGACC
>DAIPHL010000021.1:0-19478 GCA_036771375.1 Synergistaceae bacterium
GGTCGGCGGCAAATCAAATCTCTGCGCCTCTCGACCGCCAGGCGCCCGTGTTCGACATCCTCCTCCGCGTTGTCGATCGCTCCGACCGCCGCCCACTGTGCGATCGACGAGGCGTTCGAAGTCAGGTGGCTTTGAAGTGCGTCGATCTTGCCGATCAGCTCCTTCGGCCCAAGGGCGTAGCCGATACGCCAACCCGTCATGCAGTAGGCCTTGCTGACGCCGTTTGCGATCAGAACCCGCTCCCTGATCCTCGGGAGGAGCTGTACGATGTTGTGATGCCTTGCCTCTCCATATACCAAACGTTCGTATATCTCGTCGAAGACGATCCAGAGATCGTTCTTCTCGGCGATCTCCGCCAGCATCTGCAGCGTCGCCGAATCGTAAACGGCGCCTGTCGGATTGTTCGGAGTGTTGATGATCATGCCCACGGTTTTTTTCGTCAGGCGGCTTTCTACGCTCTCCCTCGTCGGCGAGAAAAGGGTGTTCGCCGTGTCGACGGTGACCGGTTTTCCGCCGGCGAGGTTTATCTGCTCGACGTAGCTGACCCACGCCGGCGCGAAAAGCAGAACTTCGTCGCCTGGATCGACGAGCGTCTGAATGGCCTCGTAGAGCAGGGGTTTGGCCCCGCTGGTGACGATGATCTCCGCGCTCGCGTACTCCAGGGCGAAACGATTCCTGTAATAGTTCGAGACGGCGTCCTTCAGCTCGGGTATGCCCGAATTGGCGGTATAATGGCTTTCGCCACGATCGATCGCTGCGTGTGCCGCGTCGGAGGCGGATCGGGGCGACGGAAAATCCGGTTCGCCGGATCCGAAGGACAACACTGGGATACCGGATGCCTTCAGCTGTTTGGCCTTCGCCGATACGGCAAGCGTCGCAGAAGGTTGAATGCCTTGCGCGCGTCGAGAAAATCTCAAGGGCACATCATCTCCTCTCATCTCACAGGGGTTGTTGCGGATGAATGACCATTATAAACAAATTTGAGGGGCATCGCAATGTAAGATTGACACGTTGCGGGTGAAGTGCTCTGATGCTACAATTGAAACGTGCTGCGGACAGAACGGATAAAAGATCTGGTAAAGGAGGAGGGGTGACGATGGAGGTTCGGTTTGTCACTCGAAACAACGTGGAAGCTTCGGAAGAGATGAAGGAGCTTATGGAGAAAAAACTGCTCAAGATGGAGAAGTTTTTCAACAAAATTTCCGATGTCCATGTGGTTCTCGACTACAAGAGGGGCATGAATATCGTCGAGATCACGACAAGCGCCGGAGGACTCGTGATGCGTGGAGAAGACCATTCTCCGGACATGAGAAAAGCCTTCGAGAAGGCGCTCAAAAACATCGAACGCCAGGTCAAGCGGCATAAAAATTACCTGAAGGATCGTACCCATATCAAGACGCACGAGATCACCTTCGACCTCCCGGCGGAAGTCTTTGGGGACAGCAGGGACCAGGACGACAGCAGCCCCAGAGACATCGTCAAGAAGAAGCGTTTTCCCGTCTCCGTCATGCTTCCCGCAGAGGCGACCCGCCAGATGGACCTTCTGGGTCACAGCTTCTTCCTGTTCCGTAACGGGGAGAGCGGGGAGATGAACGTCGTGTACAAAAGAAAAGACGGGGGCTACGGTCTGCTGGAGACCTACGACTGAGCGCTGTGCAAAGCTCCATTTCTGCTGGATCATCGATCGCCGGGGAGGAGCACGGCTTCTCCCCGGCCGTTTTTGAGAATTTCCGCAGCGCTCGCTCGTCTTTCGCCAAGATCTTCCGCGGCAGGAGAAAGGATGTCCTCTGGAGTTTTCGAGGCGCTCAAGGTGGGATGACATGAATGGATCCATAACGGAAACGCTGAACCCGAAACAGGCCGAAGCGGTGGAGTGGTGTGACGGGCCGGCGTTGGTCCTGGCGGGAGCCGGAAGCGGGAAGACCAGGGTGCTGACGGCGAAAATTGCATACCTCGTCCGCGAAAAGCGTGTGCCGCCTCACCGGATTTTGGCTCTTACCTTTACCAACAAGGCAGCGAAGGAGATGCTGGATCGCGTGAAAAAGCTTGTCGGCGACGACTTGCGGGGAATGCAGGTCTCCACCTTTCACTCCTACGGCCTTCGGTTTTTGTACAGAAACGCTTTCCTTCTTCAGTCCATGGGTTACCCGCCTTCCTTCGTCGTCTTCGATCGAGGGGACGCCCGAAGTGTCGTCAAGAAGACGGCGAACGCGCTTGACATCGACACGAAAGTCCACGACGTTCCCCTTTTGATGGATAAGATATCCAGGGCGAGGGCGTTGTGCGACCCGCAAACGCTGGAGCCGGACATAGAGGAGAAATGGAGGGAGCTGTACGACCGTTATCGAGAGACGCTCGTTCGTCAGGGGGCGGTCGATTTCGACGATCTGTTGGCGCTTCCCCTGCATATCCTCTCCACGAACCCGGACGTCCTCGACCGCGAGCGGGCCGGAACGGAGTGGGTTCTGGTCGACGAATACCAGGATGTCAACGTTCCGCAGCATCTGATGCTGAAAAGGCTCGTCTCGGACTCCGGCAGGCTCATGGTCGTCGGGGATCCGGATCAGTCGATTTATGGTTGGAGAGGCGCCGACATGTCCCTGATCCTTGCCTTCGAGGATGACTTCCCGGGGGCTCGGGTATTCGTACTCGATCAAAACTACAGGTCCTCCGGCAACATCCTCGACGCGGCCAACTCGGTGATCAGAAACAATCCGAATCGAAGGGACAAAAACCTTTGGATCGCTTCCGAGAAGGGGCCGAAGGTGAAAGCCGTGCTCGCGAAAAACGACATCGAGGAGATGGCCTTCGTTGTGGACGAGATAGAAAGATTGTCGATCGATGGGTACGATTACGGCGAAATGTCCATCCTTTACAGGATGAACGCCCTCTCCAGAGGCTGCGAGAAGACACTTCTCGAGCGTGGAATTCCTTATCGGATCGTGCGGGGCGTCGGTTTTTACGATAGGAAAGAGGTGAAGGACATCCTCTCCATGTTGCGCCTTGCGGTAAATCCGAAGGATCGGGTCTCTCTCGACAGGATTGCCAATGTACCCGTCCGCGGTTTGGGAAAGAAGGGGACCTCCGACCTCGGAGATTTTCTGTTCGGCATGGACGCGCCGCCCTGCGAGATATGGGAGAGGGTGAAGACATCGCCTCCCCTCAGAGGGAAGGGCGCAATCGGAGCGGCGAAACTCGCAACGGCAATGCTCGGCGTTTTGCGTGAAGGGGATCTTCGTCGGTCCGTCGATTTTTTGTTGTACGACTGCGGTTATGAAGACTACCTGCGGGAAGAGTGTCCCGACGACTGGGAGGAGCGCATGGAAAACGTCCAGGAACTGCTCTCCCTCGCGCCGGAGGGGGGCGATCTCCTTGAAACGCTCGCCGAGATCGCCCTGGTGACCGATCTCGATAACGACGACAGAGATGGTTCGAGGGTGAACCTTCTGACCCTGCACGCCGCGAAAGGATTGGAGTTCCCCGTGGTTTTTCTCGTCGGCTTCGAGGAGGGCGTTTTTCCCGGCGCAAGGTCGATCGATGAGCCGGGAGGTGTGGAGGAGGAGCGGAGGCTCTGCTATGTCGGAATGACCAGGGCGCGGGAACGCCTTTATCTCTCCGGTGTGATGAGCCGGTTGCTCTTCGGTGAGTTCAGGCGGTCTTTGTTCTCCCGTTTCCTCTTGGAGTTGCCCGATGAATGTACGACCGTCGACGACAGGACGAAGGGGGGTGGCGGCGACGTTCGTGGTGGGGTTGACAGGCGACGTTGGCGCTGGTAAGAGCACCCTTGCCGATGTGTGGCAGGGACAGGGAGCCCATATCGTAAACGCCGATCGAATCGCGAAGGAACAGTGGAAGAAGGAGGATATCGTGGAGGCCGCTCTGCAAAGATGGGGTGATTCCATCATGACGGACGGAGCGGTCGATTATAAGAAAGTCGCCGGCATGGCCTTCGCCGATCGGGCCGAATACGATTTTTTGCGATCGCTCATTCACCCGGGTACGATCGCCGATATGCAAAAAGAGGCTGCGTTGCTCCGTGGGTGGGTGGTCGTCGAGGTACCGCTTCTGTTCGAGACGGGAGTGCCCGATTGGGTCGACTATGTGGTCTATGTTTCGGCGGACCCCGTTTTGCGTGCGCGTCGGAATGGATCTCGCGGTTGGGACGAAGCCGAGATCGAACGGCGCGAGAGTTTCATGATGAAAAGCGTAGAGAAGGTCGCGTTGTCGGATCTCGAACTGATCAACGACGGCGATCTGAGTCTGTGGATCGAAACGGCCAGGGAGTGGGGGACGCTTTTTGCAAAGATGGCGGGCGTCATCGAGATGACCACGCAGTGTCCGACGGAGGAGTGCGCAAAGACTCTGGCCCGGAAGCTGATAGAGCGACGCCTTGCCGCCTGTGTCAATATAGGTCGTATAAAGAGCGTCTTCTCCTGGGGGGGGAAGGTCTGCTTGGAAGCGGAGTGGTCGTTGCTCTGCAAGACCACGCGTAGCCTGCGCAAAGAGGTCATCCGGTGTATCAAGGCAAACCACCCCTACGAACTGCCCGCCATTACGGCGACGGAGTCTGACGGATCCGACCCCGCCACTCTCGAATGGATTGTCAGAAGCTGCAAAAACGGGTTGTCGACCGAAACGGTTGAAGAACATTCCGAGTAGCTGTATTATCATCGCAGAAAAAATAAACTCGAAGTGCCAGAGGTGGTTTCTTTGCAGGTAAGTCGTTTCCCCCTGGGGATGTTGTGGACGAACTGTTATGTGATCTACGGAGAAACGAAGGACGCCATCGTTGTGGATCCGGGTGGTCCCGCGGCGGAGGTCCGCGATTTTCTGAAAGACAAAGGGCTCGTTCTCCGGTGGATTTTACTGACCCATGGGCACGGAGACCATATCATGGGTTTGGGCGACCTTCGGGATATTTCGTCGAACGGTGTGGCCATTCATGCAGAAGACGCGGATTGTCTCATGGACGCGGGAGAAAATCTGTCAAGAGAGCTGGGGCACCCCGTCACGTTCAAGGCGGCCGATCTTTTGCTGAAAGACGGCGACGAGCTCACCGTCGGGGAGATGAAGATCAGGGTCATATATACTCCGGGGCACACCAGAGGGGGGAGTTGTTTTTACATCACCGAAGGAGCGGACGCGCTGCTCGTCTCCGGGGATACGCTCTTCGCCCGCAGCGTCGGGCGCTCCGACCTGCCCGGAGGGGACGAGTCCGTGCTTCTGGATTCTCTTTTGAAGTTAAACGATTTCCCGGATGTTCTTCCGGTTTATCCCGGCCATGGCCCGGACACCACGATCGGAGAGGAGAAAAGACTCAATCCATTTTGGCCTCGTTGAAGAAAACGAGGGACGAGGGTAGGAAAAATTTGAAAGAAGGAAAGCGACTCGATCTTTACATCACGGCAAATTCTCCCGGAGAGATCGCAGGGCGGGTGGTCCCTCTGGTACGGGCGATTCGTGCTCGTGTTCGGCGTTGCCGGATCACCTTGGTGATCCTTCCCTGTCAGTACGCGAGCGGATCGGAGCTCTCCATGGCAGAGGGTGTCGAGGTCGACCGTTGTGTGGGGATTCGCCGTTTGGGGAGCTTGATCCAGAGTGAATCGCGAGGCCAGGACAACGAGAAATGTCTCGTCCTGCACATGGGAGGGGACGTCCTCTTTGCGATCTATGTGTCGAGGCGCCTGAAGGCCCCTCTGTGGGTCTACGCTTCCCGCCCCAGATGGGGGAGGTTCGTCGATCGCTTTTTCGTCCCCGATCAAAGAGCGATCGACCGTTTCGTCGCCCTCGATTATCCCAAGGAGCGCTATGAGCGAATCGGGGAGATCTCTTTGGACAGCGTGGTGCTGAATGCCACCGAGGAGGAGAGTCGAGAAAGATTGGGGCTCTCTCCCGAAGAGCCCGTTTTGACGTTTCTTACCGGAAGCAGGCCGATAGAGTATTGTGAGGGTGTCCCTTATTTTGCACGCATTGCGTCGGGCATACTGGACTCTTTTCCGGGGCACAGGGTGTTTTTTCCCCTCGCTCCGACCGTGCGGGAGGATCTGCTCGAAGATGCGGTGAAAAACGCGTCTCTCGAGTGGAAGGGAAAAAGCCGTATTCATGCTTTGAACCTGGGAAAGGGGAGATGGGCCTCCGTCGTGAGAGGGATGACTCTGGAGGTCCTGAACTGTTCCACGCTGGCGATCGCCGTTCCCGGGACGAACAATTTGCAGGCGGCTGCGTTGTATGTACCCTACATCATGGTCCTTCCCCTTGACGGGGCGGATGAATATCCTCTGGATGGGCTTATGGGGCTCTTGCCTCTTTCTTTCCCGGGAGTGAGGATGCTCAAAAAAGCCTATATCATGCGACTGAACGAAAAAACGGAATTTGTCAGCCTCCCGAACAAGATGGCCGGAAAGGAATTGGCCCCCGAAATTCGTGGGATTTTCGAGCCTGAAGAGGTTGTGAAAAGTGCCGTAAGCCTTCTCGGCTCCCCCAAGAAATTGAAGGAGATGTCGAGGGCATTCTTCGAGTTGACGCATGAGCGGGGCGCATCCGCCCGGCTTGCGGCCCGGGTGGTTGATTGGACATCCGAAAATGGAAGAGGGTGACGTCTATGAGTCGAATCGAAATGGCGGACGTAAAAGACAGGATAAGGAGAATTGCCCAAAATACGGACGGTCTCATCTTGCGGCTCGATAATCTGACGAATCGTATCGATGTGGCGAAGAGAAACGAAAACAGCGAGCTGGTGGAGTATTACGAGCGTCAATTTGCGGATGTCTCCCTCGAATTCATGGAGGGCGTCGAGACGATGATCGACGATTGGTATCTTCTGAAGGGAATCCCGCGTCCTCCCGCGGAGGAGGAAAACCTGTCGCCGGAAATATTGGACGAGATACACGGGACGATGGTCGACATCGTGCAGGAAAGACGAGAGGAGGAATCGCTCGAAGACAATGTTCCGCAAGCCGCGGTTCGAACCGGTGTGCGGGAAGTGCCCGAGACGACGGAGACCGTGCTTGCAGGGAAGGTGCAAAAGTCTCGAAACCGAGTCGACCTCACAGGTTGACCGCGATGGAGCCGAGTATGACAAGCGTCACACCGGCCTGTTGGGATCGGGAGAGTCGTTCTTTATGTATCAATCTTGCCATGAGTACGGTGATGAACGGACTCGATGCCGTTATGGGAGTCACAATGGATACCGGCAGCGCTTCTACGCATACGCCGAAAAGGACCCCTCCCCACGCGAGCGCGAGACTGCCTGCCGCGATGAATGCGATCCACGCGGTCATCTGTACTTTGCCCAAGGGCATGATCAGACGTGGAAAAAAGCGCTGTTGGACGATTCGGACCGTCCATACGATGATTGTAAAAGCCACCGACCGTAAGAAGTAAAACTCGACGGGGGACCATGCTCCTTCAAGCATCAGTTTCTTGATGAAGGGGATGTTTGCGCCCCAGAGAACGGAAGCGCTCATCGCGAGGGCGATGCCCTTGACGATTTCTGTGGAACACAGGCTTTTTCGTACGTCGGAATCGTGGTTTTGTCGTTTGCCGGCGTCGTATCGTATGATCAGAATTCCAAGAATGATCATCAGTGTACCGGCCCAGACCAGTTTCGTGACGCTCTCCCCCAATATCCAGATCGAAAGAAGCGTCGTGACCAGTGGATAGCCGGAGCTGATCGAAACGGAGAGGCTGGCGCCTATCTTCTTTATGGCATGGATGTACAATTGATCGCCGAGTACGGTGGAAAGCCCGATATTGAGGAAAAGACCCAGAGCGAGAGCAGGTGTTATCGAAGGCCACTGGCCGGGTTGGGTGATCAGCATGACGGCGGACATCGTTCCGAGGAAGCCGATGGATCGGATCGGGTTTACTTCATTCGGCCCGGCTTTTTGCATTCCCGATTTTATCAGGATAGGCGAAATGGCCCAGGATATGGCGGTGAGAAGACAGAGCAGGATCCCCCATAAAGGCATTTCCGGTCCCCCTCGATGTGACGTGGACAAGCCATCCGGTAGAGTACCCCGACCTGTCGTAAAACGCAAGTGCCCTCTCCCGCTCCGTGGTGCCCCGATGAATTCCATCGCCCAACCGAACGTGAGGAATCATCTCTTTGGGGGCGACATTTTACTTTCGCTGCGAGGCAAGAGACGGTCTCCTCTTGGGAGTGGCGAGGAGCCGTTCGAATTTCTCTATGTTATAATCGAAGGTGCCGCTTCGGCGGTTATGTGGTGTTGCGTTTCGTGGGAGGCGGTTGCGACATGGGCTTCAACGAGGATATGGCGAGATTGCAGGAGATCATGAACCGCTTTGAAACCGATGAGATCGACGTGGAGGAATCCATGGTCCTCTTTGAAGAAGGTGTGACGCTGATAAAGCGGTGTAGGGCGTATTTAGGCGAGTTTAAGAGAAAGATCACCATACTCTCGGACGATCGCGAGCTTCCGTGGGATGTCGTCGAATCGTCGGATAAATCGGACAAGGAGAAGGAACAGGGAGATGTATGACGGTAAATCGGCGATGCATGTACTCTCCGAGCAATACACGGATATGTTCGAGAAGTATCTTGAAACGATATGCGATGAAGAGGGTGACCGGATACCACGACGACTGATGGAGGCGATGCGGTATTCTCTCCAGGCCGGAGGGAAACGTCTCAGGCCTTCGCTTTGTCTCGCTTCCGCCGAGCGTTGTGGCGTATCCCCGGCAAAGGCGTTGCCGCTTGCCGCCGCGATAGAGTTCATCCACACGGCGTCGCTCATACACGATGACCTTCCCTGCATGGACGACGACGATTTCAGACGGGGTTCTCCCACCAACCACAAGGTTTTTGGCGAGAGCATGGCGATTCTTGCAGGCGATTCCCTGATGCTCTGGGCCTTTCCCTATGCCCTCACCCGTCTTGCTGCGAACGGTGTTTCGCCCGAATACACGACGCGTGCGGTCGCCTTTTTGGGAGAGGCGGCGGGGCCCGCGGGAATGTGCGGCGGACAGGTTCTCGACACGGATCCGGAGAGTCGAAGCGACGAGACCGATTTCGTGTACAAGATCTCGAGTCTGAAAACAGCCGCCTTGATAAGGGCGTCCCTCGTTTCGGGGGCGATGCTTGGCGACCCGTCGGAGTCCGGCCTGCAATGTTACTACGACTACGGGACCCATCTGGGACTCGCTTTCCAGATTTTGGACGACATTCTCGATGTGACCGGCAGCAAGGAGGAGCTGGGGAAGACGCCGAAGAAAGATGAGGCGCAGAACAAACTTACGTTTGTCTCCCGGTACGGCTTGCAGGAGGCGAAAAACCTCGCCGCGGACGAATCGAAGAAGGCGCAAAGAGCGCTGGAGCCACTCTTTCCTGAAGGAGATCTGTTGATCGATCTCGCCCTCTCCCTATCGGAAAGGGGTTTTTGACCGGCGATGAAAAGCCGCAATTATTTTGCGAGGTTGTGATTTTTTTGCTCGAAGAGGGGAACGGGAAGACCCTACTGCAAAGAGTTCGAAACTATAAGGGGCTTTCGACGCTCGGTCATGGCGATATGGAGCGACTTGCCTGCGAAATACGAGATCTGATCATAAAGGTCACGTTGAAAAACGGAGGGCACCTCGGTGGTTCTCTGGGGGCGGTCGACTTGTGTATCGCTCTTTTGCGCTGTTTCAATCCGGAAAGAGACAAAATTCTGTTCGACGTGGGGCATCAGACGTATGCTTACAAAATTCTGACGGATCGTCTCGAACGCTTCCCCACCCTCCGTACGAAGGGGGGGATATCCGGTTTCCCGAGGAGACAGGAGAGCGCGTTTGACGTGTTCGACGTGGGGCACAGCAGCACGTCCATCTCCGCTGCCCTGGGTTTCGCGAAGGCGAGGGATCTACGTGGACTGGGTCACGAGGTGGTCGCGGTGATCGGCGACGGCGCCCTGCTGAATGGATTGGCTCTGGAGGCTTTGAACAACGTCTCGGCCTGCAATACCAAGCTGACGATCATATTGAACGACAACAAAATGTCGATCAGCCCAAGGGTTGGGGGTATGGCGGAACATTTGGCAAAGCTCTCCGTCAGCATGCCCTACAGGAAACTCAAACAATTCGTGAAAGATCAATGCCGTATGATGGCGTCCGGGCGGAAGGTCGAAAATCGCCTGGAGAAGGTCAAGGTGAAACTGAAATCCCTGCTGTTGCCGACGAATGTCTTCGAAACGATGGGCATCAGCTACTGGGGACCCTTTAACGGCCACAACATTCGGGAGATGGAGGAGATATTCGAGCTTTCCAAGCAATATCCCAAACCTCTTCTGATTCATGTCGTCACCTGCAAGGGGAAGGGATGTGCCGAGGCGGAAGCATGTCCTTCCATGTTTCATGGAGTCGGTTCAGGCACCGTCATCGGTCCTCGGAGGGAAAAACCGAAGAACCCGTCTACCGATTGGAGCCAGGCGGTCTCCGACGTGCTCGTGAAATTTGCGGCGCAGGATCCTCGCGTGGTGGCATGCACCGCCGCGATGGAAGACGGGACGAAGCTCGGTGCGTTCAAAAACGCCTACCCCAAAAGATTTTTCGATGTCGGCATTGCGGAAAGCCATATGCTCACGTACGCCGCCGGGCTGGCCGCCGGCGGTCTTCGCCCCGCGGTGTGCATCTATTCGACTTTTCTGCAGCGAGCGATGGATCAACTCATACACGACATATGTATGCAGGGACACCCTGTTCTGGTGGCGGTGGATCGGGCCGGATTGACCGGCGAGGATGGAGAAACGCACCAGGGATTGCTCGACATTGCGTGGGGGAGAAGCATTCCCGGGCTTGTCATCGGCGCACCTCGGGACGTGGTCGATCTCGAATTTATGATGTCGGGTTGGCTCACCGGAGGCTCGCCGGTCATGATTCGTTATCCGAAAGGAAAAGTTGTGGAGCGCCTCTGTCGTGAAACCGGGTCGAACGAACCGGCCGGGTGGGGGAAAGCCGAGGTCTTGAGGCGGGGAAAGACATTTTGCCTTGTCGGAGTGGGCAGCACAGTCCCGATTGTGCTGGATGTCTTCGAAAAATGGGATGAAAGTGTGTTGCCAAAACCGACGATCGTCGATCTTCGCTTCGTCTCGCCCCTGGACTGGGAGTCGATCGACGCCGAAATGGCTTCCCATCCCTTCGTGATCGTCGTGGAGGATGGTTACAAGATCGGCGGCATCGGAGAACGAATTGCGGCAAGGGCTTCCATTTTGGGACTTCCTTGCCGGGTCGTTCCTTTGGGAGTCGAGGATCGATATATCCCACACGCTTCCAGATCGGAACAGATGGAGGAACAAGGTCTTACGGCATCCTGGATTTTCGGATTGATCGGAGAACTTCGTGGCGAAGGCGTCGGCGCGTCGGCGTCTGGATAAGGTGCTGGTGGATCGAGGGCTTGCGGCGTCCAGAGAGGCTGCAAGAGAGTTGATAACGGGGAGGCGTGTGAAAGTATCCTGCCTCCTCCAAACCAAGCCTGCGTCCATGGTCGACCCGGAAGCTTCGATCGACGTAATCTCCTCCGACCACGACGGACATTGGGTGAGCAGGGGTGCCTACAAGCTTTTGAAGGGGCTCGAAGAGTGGGGTGTCGTACCGGACGGCCTGCGCTGCATCGATATCGGAGCTTCCACGGGGGGGTTTACGCAGGTCTTGCTCTCACGCGGAGCCGCCAGAGTCGCCGCCGTCGATGTCGGTTACGGTCAACTGGCGTGGAGCTTGCGCAACGATGAAAGAGTCCTTGTCATGGAGCGAACCAATGCCCGCTATCTCACTCGTGACGAGATCGGGTGGTCTGCGGATCTTCTCACAGTGGACGTCTCTTTTATCTCTTTGCGGCTTCTGCTTCCCACGCTGGAGGGATTGCTGGCGAAAAACGGCAGGATCATCGCCCTTGTAAAGCCCCAGTTCGAAGTTGGGCGGGGTAAGGTCGGCAAGGGAGTTGTGCGGGACCCTGGGCTGCATCTGGATGTCCTTTGCGGTTTGGACGCTTTCATATCCGATCGTCTTGCTTTGGCTCTTACCGGAGCGACTTTTTCCCCTATACGGGGGCCGGAGGGAAATATCGAGTTTCTGTTTATGCTTTCCGAAAAGCGATCATCGAGGAAAGAACCGATCGATTTTCCCGCTCTTGTCATGAAGGCACACGAAAATTTCAACGATACCGGGGTGGATTGATGTCAACCAGAGTAGTGGGGCTCTTTTTCAAATCCGATCGATCTCTTTGTGCCGGACTGGCCGAAAAGATCATGTCCGCGAGCTATGCTCCCTTCGATGTAAAGTTTGTGATGGGAGAGAACCGGGGAACGGACGGGGGGAACGACTTCATCACGCAGTGGAACGATGCCTTTGTCGGTATGGAATTTCTCGTCTCTCTCGGTGGAGACGGCACTTTTTTACGGGCGTCGAGAGCGGTTCGAGAGTTGCGAATCCCCCTTTACGGGATCAATGCGGGCCGGCTTGGTTTTCTTGCCTCGGGCAACCCCGATTCCGCTGTACAGGATATATCCCGAATCCTCTCCGGAGACTTCAGACTTTTTCCCAGGGTACCCCTCAGAGGCACGTTGCTGCGAGAGGATGGGAAAGAAGACGAACTGTATGCGCTCAACGAAATCGCCATCACGAAAGGACCTCTTTCGCAGCCGGTCGATTTGCGTGTATTCGCGAATGGAGAGAGTCTGTACCGTTTCCTTGCGGACGGCATCATCGTGTCGACGCCAACCGGATCCACTGCGTACTCTCTCTCCGCAGGCGGCCCCGTCGTCCACCCCGAGGTCAAGTGCCTCCTGGTCGTGCCGATCTGTCCTCATTCTCTCTATCCTCGTCCAGTGATCGTCGGTGAAGACGAGACGATCACCATAGAACCGGTCGGGGAGGGGGGAGATATGATTGTATCCGGGGACGGGCACCTTCAGCTTTCTTTGAAGATAAAAGACAGGGTCAGGTTGCAGCTGGATACGGAGAATCGCGTGAACGTCATAAAAATCGACGACTCGTCGTATTACGATGTGCTGCGAAGCAAATTGGGTTGGGGCGGGAATCACATATCTTCAAAATGTTAAATTATGGCGGTGGATGATGATCGAAGAGCTGTACGTGAAAGGAATGGGCGGGATCAAGTTCGCATCCCTTTTCTTTTCCGGTGACTTTATCGCGATCACGGGCGAGAGCGGAGCCGGAAAGAGCAGCCTGGTTCGTGCGTTCGAGTTTATATCGGGCAAAAGGGCTTGCAGTACGGCCATAAACGCCGATTCCAGCGAAGTGACCGTAGAAGCCGTATGGAGCGTCGGACACGCGAGGGAGCGAAAAAGGGGCCCGAAGGACGAGGAAGAGAGCCTGATCACCAGACGAACGCTCTCCCGCTCTGGAAAAGGCAGGTGTTCGATCCACGATGCTCCGGCGACGGTGGCCCAACTCGCCGAGACCTCGTCCCCTCTGATCGAGATCCAGAGCCAATTTGCACAGCTCAATCTTCTGGATACCACACGACAGCTCGAATTGATCGATATCTGTGGCAGGGAAGAGATCGGAGAGCTCAAGGAGCGTCTGTCGAATGTCTTTCCCGAGATGCTGCACACCGAAAAGGAACTCCTTGCCCTGAGGAAGCGGAGGATGGAGCTGGAGGGGGAGCTGGAGGGAGCGTCCGCGAGAGTACGCGGCATAGAGGCTCTCTCATTGTACCCCGGTTGTGAACGAGAGTGGTTGGATGAGCTCGAATCGTTGGAAAAACAATTGGACAAAGCCGGATACATGGAGGACCTCTTTCGTCGAATCGGAGGCGACGAGGGGGAGGAGGCCCTCCTCCAACGGCTGGAGACGACTTTGAAGGATCTTTATCTCGCCGCTCCCTTGGAATTGAAGGAGAATTGGGAGCGGTTGGGGGAAGCGGCGCTTTCCGATTTGCAGCAATTGTTCGAGTCGGCCAGGTCCGAGCTTTGCATTCTCTCGAAGGAGGAGTTGGCGTCCTGCTACGAGAGGATCGAAGAGAAAACGGGCCTGTTGCGCCGTTTGAAAAGAGAGGTCGCTGCCACGAGCGATGTGGATCTTCTTTCGTATGTCGAAAGAGTGAAGAGCGAAATGCGGTGGTTAAAATCCAGTTCCGCTCTTCTTGCGGAGACGACCAAGCGTGCCGATGAGCTGAAATCAACGGTTGCCAACCTGGCTCGAGGCCTTCGTTCGCTGCGTGAGGATTCCGCCGTGACCTTTGCGGCGAAGGTGAACGAACATCTGGAGGGTCTTGCGATGGAGGATCATCGTTTTTCCGTTGCCGTCACGAGACACGATAAAATTCGGGCGAATGGGGCCGAGAGCGTCTCGTTTCTGCTCGCCTTGAAGGATTTGCCGCCCGGTCCGGTTGGTCGGATCGCTTCCGGAGGTGAACTCAGCCGGATATTGATCGCGATCGAGGCGTCGATCGATCCGTCCCGGCTGCCGGGAACACTCGTCTTGGACGAGGTAGAGGCCGGCCTTGGCGGGCGAACGGCTCTTTTGGCGGGTGAAACGCTGAAAAAGCTGTCGCGTTGTTGCAGGATCATTCTGATCACTCATGAAGCGACGATTGCGGCGATGGCGGATCAACACTTTGTCGTGAGAAGGACCGGGGACCTGACGGAGGTTTTCGAGATCGACGGCGAGGATCGGGTTTGGGAGATCGCGAGAATGCTTTCCGGATCGGATTCTCCGGAGGCGATCGAACACGCGAGGACGCTTCTTGTACATAACGGGAAAATCAAAGATTGACGTTGCGCGCGTTGCTGATAATATATATCTCGTGCCAGGGCTAGTAAGACATGAAGGAGGACTGGATTTTAGATGGGGACACGTAAACCGGAAGACATTCGCACGATAGCACTCGTATCGCACGGCGGTGCAGGAAAAACGTCACTGGCCGAGGCCATGCTCTTCGACAGCGGAGCGATCACTCGGATGGGCAAGGTTGAAGATAAAAATACCGTCTCCGATTTCGACAGCGAGGAGCAAAAGCGTTCTATTTCGATCAACAGCTCTCTTTGCACATTTACGTATAAAAATAAAACCATTCACCTTATGGATACGCCGGGTTTCTCCGATTTTTATTTCGAACAACGTGCTCCCATGAGAGTTGTCGACTCGGCGATCGTAGTCGTCAACGCTTCGGCCGGCGTGGAAGTGCAGACCCGCAAGGTGTGGGATTTCTCCGAGGAGTTCGGCGTCGCGACGATCTTCTACATCAGCCGGATGGACAAAGAGCACGCGGATTTCAGCAGTGCGGTGAGCGATCTGCAGGCCAACCTGACCAACAAGGCTCTGCCTCTTTATCTTCCGATCGGACAGGAGGCTTCGTTCAAGGGAGTGGTCGACGTTCTGACGGGGAAATCGTATACCTACAAAGGTGATGGCTCGAAGGACTTCGTGGAGGGGGACGTCCCGGCGGAGATGGCGGACGCACTTTCCGCGGCAAGGGACGAATTGGTCGAGCGGATTGTGGAAGCCGATGACGAGATCATGACGCGCTACCTCGACGGGGAGGAGCTCTCGCCCGAGGAGATCCGCGCCACGCTGAGAAAGGCCGTGATCGAGCGGATCGTCTTTCCCGTCATACCGGGAGCGAGCGTGCCCAACATCGGAATTTTGCAGATACTGGACGCCGTCGTCGATTACCTCCCTTCGCCGAAGGATATGCCTCCCCGCGTCGCCTTGAAACAGGACACGGAGGAGGAGGTCGAGGTATATCCGGACGAAAACGCGCCGTTTATGAGCCTCTGTTTCAAGGTGATGGTCGACGCATATGTCGGCAAACTCTCTTTTATCAGGGTTTTTTCGGGTAAACTGACCAACGAACAGCCGGTCTTCAACGTTTTGAAGGGAGTGGAGGAGAGAGTCGGCTCTTTCCGCTTCATGAGGGGGAAAGAGGGAACCGAGGCGAAGGAGATCATCACCGGCGATATCGTCGCAATACCGAAACTCGATAGTACAACGGTGGGAGATACTCTGTCCGTGAAGGGACAGAGTGACCACTTCCCGGCGATAAAGCTTCCGAAGCCCGTCTACAGCCTTGCCATTTTTCCGAAGAGCCGGGCGGACGAGGACAAGCTGGGAAACGCCGTGCGAAAGATCCTGGAGGAGGACATGACGCTCAAGTTCGCGAAATATGCGGATACGGGCGATTCGATCCTTTCCGGTATGGGGGACATGCATCTGGATATCGCCCTGTCGCGGATCAAGGATCGTTACAAGGTGGAATTGGATACGAGGGTTCCCAAGGTGGCGTACAGGGAGACCATAAAGAAGACTGCAAAGGCCCAGGGGAAATACAAGAAACAGACCGGTGGCCGGGGACAGTACGGGGACGTGCACTTCGAGCTGTCTCCGCGGGAACGGGGCAACGGCGTTACGTTCGAGGATCGTGTGGTCGGAGGCGTCGTTCCGAAGAACTTCATTCCGGCCGCCGAAAAGGGCCTTCGCGAAGCGGCGACGAAGGGAATCCTCGCCGGGTATCCTGCGGTCGATTTCAACTGTGCCATATTCGACGGTTCCTACCATGATGTGGACAGTTCGGAGATGGCGTTTAAGATTGCCGCATCCATGGCGTTCAAAAAAGCGTTCATGGACGCTGCCCCCATTCTGATCGAGCCGATCATGAATATTTTTGTGACCGTGCCGGAGGAGTGTGTGGGAGATGTCATGGGGGATTTGAACAGCAGAAGAGGCAGGATTCTGGGCATCGATCCGGCAGGGAAACTACAGATCGTCAAGGCGCAGTGTCCGCAGGCGGAACTTTTCAGATACGCGATCGTTCTCCGTTCACTGACCTCCGGCAGAGGCAGTTTCATGATGGAGTCTTCCCATTACGAGGAGGTCCCTGCGGAGATTGCGAAGAAGGTCATCGACAGCGCCGAAAAAGTGGCAGACGAAGATGAGTGACGCTTCCGGCTGAAAATGTTCAGGAAATGGCGACCGAGCTCGGTTTTCGACGGCTCGGTCGTTCGTTTATTCCATAGATGTCTTGACGGAACGGGGGTTTGGAGGCATGTCGACAACTTGGATTCAACCAGACGATGCGTTGTCCCTTTGGACAATCATCGTCGCGTGGGCCGCTTTCAGCATCTGGATCGAACAAAGGTATAAATGGGCGGCGACCATGACCGGATGCATGGTCGCCCTTTTGGGCGGCATGTTTCTCTCCAATGCGGACATCATCCCTCTGGAAGCGCCGTGTTACGAATACATCTGGGGGTATATAACGCCGATGGCCATTCCTCTTTTGCTTTTCGACGCCGACATCAAGCGAATTTGGAAGGAGAGCGGGCGAACGATCGTCGCGTACCATTTTGCGGTGTTGGGCACGGTCCTCGGGGTCTGTATCGCGACGTTCTCATTGAAAGATTTTGTGCCGGAGTTGAAGGGGATCGTCGCAATGTTGACGGGAACCTATATCGGAGGCAGCATCAATCTGGTGGCGATGAAGGATGTCTTCCACGTCTCACCCTCTATGGTCAGTGCGGTGATCGTGGCGGATAATTTCCTGATGGCCGCATACTTTTTTGTCCTTATGGCGATTCCCAACCTGCCGTTTGTCCGAAGACGTTTTGAAGTGTCCCCCAAGCCCTCCGTGCTGCGCGGCGAAATCGATCCCGATGCGGTAAGCAAAGACAAGATCGCTGCCTTCTGGGGGGGCAAGGAGATCTCTTTGAAGGACATCGCTTTCTCTGTGGCGCTGACGTTAACGATCGTCGCGGTCAGTACGAAACTGGCCGAGGTGTTGGACTCCGCTTTCGAAGTCACCTCGATCAAACTTTTCCTGGGGCAGCGATATCTTCTGATCACGGCTTTCAGTGTTTTGTGTGCCAGCTGTTTCCCCGGTTTTTTCGGTTCGATAAGGGGGGCGAAGGAAATCGGTGTTTTTTTCATTCACATCTTTTTCGTCGTCATCGGTATTCCCGCCTCCATCGATATGATCCTGTCGAAGAGTCCCGTCTTGTTCGGATTTGCGAGCATTATTGTCGTTACAAACATGATCGTTGCATTGGGCTTGGGAAAACTGGCGAAGCTCGATCTCAAAGAGCTCCTGATTTCGTGTAACGCGACGATCGGTGGGCCGACAACCGCCGCGGCGATGGCAATCGCAAAGGGCTGGGATCGGTTGATCGTGCCCGCGCTGCTTGTCGGAATTTGGGGGTACATCATAGGGAACTACGTTGCCATCGTGGCGGCAAATTATTTTGGCGCCGTTCTGGGTTTGCGGTAGAGGGTGTCTTTCCGCAGGAGAACGGAAGTCCGCTTCTTTACCGGACTACTTCACGTTGTATTGTTTCAAAAGCTCCTGATAACGTTTTTCAATGGCGGACGCCGGCGTGGGATCGTTTTTGTAAGGTTCTACCGAGGGAGCCGGTGGTTGGGAGGCCTCGACCGGTTGGGCCGGTTTGTTTCTGAGCTCGACCTCCGGTTCTTCGACGCTGGATTCATGCGCCATCCTGCTCGGTTGACGCATCTGGAAAGCGGCCCGAAGATTTTCGTCGTTGGGAGCCAGTATCAATTGAGGCGCGTTTACATCGCCCGCGGCGACCCGCGATCTTCCTCCGTGCCAGGGGCAGACGGAATCCGGTGCTTGCCCGATCGGGACCATGATGTTCGCTTTGGGGCAGGACGGCGTCGCAAGAAAACCCGTTTTCCTGCAGATGGTGATCGACTCGACGCTCACGTTCGATGGGATGATGAAACGATTCGGCATTTTCAGTATCTTGACCGCCTTTTGCACGAACTCTTTCCAGACTGGCGCCGCAACCGTGCCGCCAAATGCCCTGCCAAGGGATTTATGGTTGTCGTTTCCTACGTAAACGACCACGACCAGACCGGGGACGCCTCCCACAAACCAGGCATCTATCCATTCGTTGGTTGTGCCGGTTTTGCCGAAGACCTGGTAATTCTCCACCTTTGCCCTTGTTCCGGTCCCCCAGCTGACGGCTTCCATGAGCATCGAACGAACCGTCACGGCGACCTCTGGAGACAACGCTCTTTTGAGCGTTGGTCCCGTTTGCTCCAAAGAGTCTCCGTTGTTGTCGAGTATTTCGCGCACTCCAAAAGGTTCGATTCGATAGCCGTTGTTTGCGAAAACACAGAAGGCTGCGCCTAGCTCCAGAGGGGTGAGACTTCCGGATCCGAGGGCAATGGAGAGGTTTTCGGGTAGATATGGAGTGGAAATCCCCATGTTCTTGGCGGTTTCGATGATCGCGTTTATGCCGACAACCTGAGCCAATCGTACAGCCGCGGTGTTCACCGAAAGGGCGAGCGCCTCGATGAGGGTGATCTCGCCACGGTTCTTCCCGTCGCTGTTTTGGGGCGACCACCCGTTTGGAAAGGTCAAAGGAGCGTCCAGGATATGATCCACCGGCCTGTTTCCTTTTTCGACCGCCGTTGCGTAGACGATCGGCTTGAAAGCGGAGCCGGGTTGCCTGTAAGTCTGTGTCGCTCTGTTGAATTTGCTCTTGCCGAAATTTCTGCCGCCGACC
>DAIPHL010000022.1:0-19319 GCA_036771375.1 Synergistaceae bacterium
GGTCGGCGCGGCCTGTAAAGAGCTGGGCGTTCCGTTCGCCTCGGAGGCGTTCGCGGACAGGGCCTACATGAGCGATGGCACGCTGATGCCTCGTTCGATGCAGGGCGCCGTCATCCACGACGTCGGGCTCGCCGCGGAGAGGGTCGTCCGCATGGTCACCGAGGGCGTCGTGATCGCCCAGGATGGAACGAAAGTGCATATCAGGCCGCATTCGATCTGTATGCACGGCGACACGAAGGAGGCGCTCGAGATGGCGTCCGCGGTTCGCGAGGCGCTCGAGGACGCGGAGGTCGATGTCGTGCCTCTGAAAAGGGTTCTTTCGATATGAGAGATGGGGGAAAATCGAGCGAAAACGACGGAAAACCGACGATCGCGTCCCTTGCGCACGTTTCGGGGAAGGAAGTCCGGGCACTCGTCCGAAGCGGTGGATGGAGCGCTCCGACAGCGGGGCTCTCCCTGGGATACGTCCAGGCGAACATGATCGTTCTGCCGAAGGACTGGGCCTATGATTTTCTGCTTTTCGCCACGAGAAACCCGAAACCCTGTCCCGTCCTCGATGTGACGGAGGCGGGTTCGCCCGAGCCCCGCTCGATCGCTCCCGGTGCGGACGTCCGAACGGACATCCCCCGCTACCGGGTTTGGCGGAGCGGAGAGCTGGTCGACGAGCCGGAGGAGATCACCCACCTCTGGCGGGACGATCTCGTCGCCTTTCTGATCGGCTGCTCGTTCTCGTTCGAAAGCGCGCTTCTCGATGCGGGCATCGGCATCCGGCACATCGAGGAAAAGGTGAACGTTCCCATGTACCTGACCAACGTTCCCTGTGTTTCCGCGGGGCGTTTTTCGGGTGACGTCGTCATGAGCATGAGGCCGATCCGCCATGATCTGGTGCCGCGGGCGGTTGCCTGTACGGCCCGTTTTCCCGCCGTCCACGGCGCTCCGATGCACATCGGAGCGCCGGAGGAGATCGGCATCGAGGAGATCGGCCGTCCCGATTTCGGAGATCCCGTCACGATCCGTCCGGGCGAGACCCCCGTTTTCTGGGCCTGCGGCGTCACCCCGCAGGCCGTGGTGATGAACTCGCGTCCTCCCTTTGCCATTACGCATGCGCCCGGCCACATGTTCGTCTCCGACAGAAAAGACGCGGACTACGCGGTGTTTTAGGGCGTCCGCCGGACAACCCGCATGGAAAGTTTTTTGAATGTTTTCGGTTTTAAGTAAAGACATCGGAGAGCAGTCGGTCAAAATCCAAGAGCGCAAAAGGGCCTCCGACGGTCGGTAGTGGGATGTTATCCATTTTTCTATATCGCGTAGTTTTTCTTGAGATCCTCTTCGCCGTACACTCCCCATTTTTCGAGGGCGAGCTTCAGTTCTTCACTTGATTTTGCTGCCTCGCGTAAGGAAGTATTGTTCATCGTGGCGTCTATTGCTTTGCGAAAAGCGACAGCACCAGCTTTGGCCCCCATTGGGTGAGCGTGTATACCGGCGCCCACCCCGAGTAGAACATCGTTTCCCGCGTCGTCCATGATGGTGGGGACGAGTCCGGCAATCACTCCACCGCCAATAAACGGGAGCATAGGTTTCAGATGGGCAAACTTGCTGGTGCAGGTTGTTATATTCCGCATGTACTTGAGAAATGTCGAATCGAATTTCCCGTATGGAGGAACGATCAAAACGGTATCAGCGCCGCAAAGTCGGATCAGTTTGTTTAGAGCGATGGAACTAACCCCTTGAAGCGGGGAGACCGATTGTGCTCCACCATAACACCAGTGCGCAAGGATCGGCACGGTAATCGAGGGGTCCTCGGCGAGGTCGCGGAGTGCTGAAAAACCCGTCGCGAAGACATTCAGCATTATACCGTTGACACCGGCTTCGATCGCGCGCAAGGCATTGTCCTTCAGGCGGTATATTTCATCGGTGATGTTCACCGTGTACATGGTCTTTTCTTTTTTGATCTCGTCCGCTTTGATAGCTGCCTCCATGTTCGCCTTGACCCGATCCGTCAGTTTGTTGAACGATCTGTCCCCGCCGATCAATTCATCATCTTTAATGATATCGACGCCTCCGACCGCCGCCTCGTAAAAAAGTTTTGCCCCAACGTCCGGGGTATATCCGGTGCATGGTTTAATCATATTGTTCAGAAGCGGTCTTTCCTTGACGCCCAGTATCTTGCGGATACCCTCTATGCCGAACTTCGGTCCCTTGAACCGTTTGATGAAATTCTTTCCAAAATCTATATCGAGGAGGCGAAGATAGGGCATTGCCGTGATATTACCCGTAACGGTGGCGAGCAATAACGGAATGTTATCGTCGATGTTATCGGTGGGATAAGCGATACGCATGATATAGTATCTGAGTTCACCGTCCGTGATTTCATGGTTCATTGGCGTCTGAAGTTCATAGTCCGGCACCTCATATACGCCTAGTATTTTGGCGGCATACTTTGCCCTCATTTCGTCGGTCTCGCATGGAACATCAACCCATGAGCCGGTCGTCTGCTCGACTCCGATACTGGCGGCCTTGATCACCGGATTTTCATTTTTTTCGGCTGCTACAAGGTAAGTTCCTACACAAAGGTCGTCGAGATTCACTCCCTCGTAAAGGGGGTTCAGCATAGGACAATAGAACCTGTTCATCGAAATATTTCCTCCTTATAAAGTTGTTTTTTGAACAAAAATCCAAGCAATACAACAACCGCAGAGTATTTCCAGAAAATGCGAATTTATAAGGTTTTTGCGATCACCTCCATATCTCTTGTCGCGATTAAGTCCGTCCCGGTTCCGCAAATGTCGCGGAGAAGTATGTCACCAAGTTTTACGGGAGCTTGGATTTTGATGGAGAAAATGACCTTCATACATTCTTTCAACGCGGTTTTTGGTATAGGATCCCGTGTTTTAACCGGCAACAAGGGGAGTTCTGCGCCTGTGACGTACACAGTCGATGTCAAAACCCGCATCGGAGACATGAATTCGTTTCGGGCGTACGCTAGGCCCCTCGAACAACGATTCCCGCTTATGTCCAATATCATGCGGTTTTCATGTTTTACCACGATCGGACAGCCCCGCGGACAGCTGATACAGGTTATTCTTTTCTCTTGCATGTCTTACTCTCTCTCCTTCGGGATAAAATGGTCACAGTTCGAGGTTGTCGGCTGCAAGAAGGTTGATTGGGTATCGATAAAGAGAGCACGGAACCGGGTTCAACGATGTCTTTGTAAGATTGGACCAATATTTTCCCGTTTTCACCCCTTGCCACGATATCCACATCCTCGTCGGGGTTTTTCACTCTTATATACAAATCAATCGTCTTGCATGTCGCTTCGTCGGAGCAAATCAACTGAGGTACGATGTATCCAATGTTTTCTCCCGGAGTTAGTTTGATGGGTACGGAGCGTGTTGCATATTTGCCCGCAATGTATTCCGCGGCGGATCGACCCGCTGTTTCGGCCTCCTGGGATACGTTGTCAACGAGATCATGGACGTGTAACACGTTTCCACAGGAAAATATCCATTCCAAGCTAGTCATACGTTTTTCGTCGACAATAGCCCCTTTGGTGACGGGATCGAGAAGCACTCCCGCTTTTTTTGAAAGTTCGTTTTCCGGGATAAGCCCGACCGATAAAAGCAGCGTGTCGCATGGTATATATTTCTCCGTTCCGAAGATCGGTTTTCTTTGTGGGCCGGCAACTTCCATGACGGATATCCCCCGCACTCTTTTCCTTCCATGGATGTGTGTGACTGTATGATTGAGATATAAAGGGATGTTGAAATCGTCGAGGCACTGTACTTTGTTTCTAATCAATCCCGTCGAATACGGCATAACCTCGAGGACACAGCGTACGTTGGCACCCTCCAGTGTCAGTCTCCTTGCCATAATCAGCCCGATATCACCGGAACCCAAGATGACGATCTCGTTACCGGGTAGATAACCCTCCATGTTTATATATCGTTGGGCCGTTCCCGCGGTCATTACTCCGGACGGCCTATCTCCAGGTATCGACAGTGCTTCTCTCGTGCGCTCTCGACACCCCATGGCGAGGATGACGGCCTTTGCCTCAACTGTAAAAAGTCCGTCGTAGCTGTTTGTTGCGACAACCAAGCCCCTATCCGCCAGATCGATTACCATCGTGTCCGTTTTTACGTCGATTTCAGATACGAGTACCTGATTAATGAATCGTTGTGCATATTCTGGACCGGTCAATTCTTCCTTGAAATACGAGAGTCCGAAGCCGTTGTGAATGCACTGTTCCAGTATGCCACCCAACCTGCCACCACGCTCGCATATGAGAATTTTCGTTGCGCCACCCTTTCGGGCTGCGAGGGCGGCTGCCATTCCTGCCGGTCCTCCCCCGATGACAACGATGTCATAGTAGAACTTTTTCACCCCAGTCGCTCCCTTCCGGCAAGACCGTCCTTTTGGCGCATTTCGAGAGTATGTTTGAGCCGGGGCCCTTTTTGGTGATCTCAAGCAAGGAGACTTTCAGTTTTTTCCGGAGCAGATCCATCACTTTAGGTCCGCAGAAACCTCCCTGACAACGTCCCATACCTGCTCTTGCCCGTCGTTTTACGCCGTCCAAATCCATCGCCGGTATTGGCCCGTTCAGCGCGTCCAATATCTCTCCTTTGCTTATCATCTCACAGCGACAGATTATGGTTCCGTAGTCCGGATTTTTTGCGATCATAGCGGCTCTTTCTTCATTTGTCATGTTTCTTAATGCGATAGGACGAGGTCGTCCTGTACGGAAAAATTCCTTCTCGCGAAAATCGAGATCCAATTCGAGTTCTCGTGCGAGCTTTTCTACCATCTCAGCAATTCCAGGAGCGGATGACAAACCTGGGGATTGTATGCCCACTAGATTGATGAGTCCTCGAACGGTCCTAGCGTGGGATATGATGAAATCTTCCGTGTTGGAAACAGCCCTCAGTCCAACAAACGAGGTGATAACGCCTTCCATACGCGGCAGCTTCGGAAAGTGCCTGTGAATGAGATTCCAGTATATGTCTTCGGTCTCCTGCCGAGTTGTGGCGACATCTTCTTTGTCTTTTACGGCGATCGCGTTGGAACCGGCAAGGATATTGCCCTCGATGGTCGGCAGGATGATCATACCCTTTGATGTTTTTGTCGGAGATGAATAGATGCAATGTTTAACATGCCCCTGCCACTCTCTGTCATAAAGAAAGTATTGTCCGCGTCGAGGTCTGACGCTGAAATCGATTTCCTCCGCCATGGCTGCTATTCTATCTGAATACAATCCGGCGGCGTTTATGACGACTTTCGGTTCAAATCGTCCAGCGGTCGTCTCGACGGACGATATTTTGCCGTTTTGGGCCTGAATGGAGATGACCTCGGTATTCCGGCAAAACTTTACTCCGTTTGTCACGGCGTTCTCGGCCATTGCGAGGGTCAGTTGGAATGGGTCTACAACCCCTGTGTTGGGGTTGTAGAGTCCAAACCTCGCCTTGGGATCGAGGTTTGGTTCCATCTTTAACAGCTCGTTCCTGTCTACGATTTGCAGCCCCCGTATCCCGTTTTTTGTCCCCATGTCGAGCTGTTCTTTTATGATATTCATATCTTCGTCTTTAAAACCGACGACGACCGAGCCGACGTTCTCCGTATAAGGTATGTGAAGCTCCCTGCACATCTGAGCGTAAAGAGGGTGTGATTTCAAGACGAGTTTTCCCTTGAGTTTGGAGCCGTCGACGTTGTAACCATCGTGTATCATTGATGAATTGGCCTTGCTGGTACCTGTACAGATATCATTTTCTTTTTCGACCCAAGCGACGGAAAGACGGTATCGACAAAGGCGATACGCGACGGCAGCACCGACAACACCTCCACCGATGATGAGAATATCCGTCTTCATCACTTACATCTCCTCACTGTAGCGATATTGTATTAAAAAGCGCTCCTTTGCCGGCGGTCTGAGACAAGCCGGGGAAAAAGAAGCATTCTCTCCGGACGGCAAAAATCAATCGTTGATTATATGTAGTATTGCCGTACCGGGTTTTCTGTGAAGATCAACAAAAGTATAAAAAGTGTTAAACATATTGCAATAGTGAAAATATTTTCTTGCTCATGTTCGTGCACGTTTTGGAATGACATTTCTTCACAGGGACGACAAGCTCGGTGAAAGCCTATCTGTTTTTGCTCCAGTGGAGGATGGAGTTCACGGCGCGTTTCCATCCGTTATACAGTTCCGCCCTTCTCTCGCTGGAGATTTTTGGGGAAAAAACTTTGTCTATTTTTCGCAGTTTCGTTATCTCGTCGAGATCTTCCCAGAATCCGATGGAAAGACCTGCCAAATATGCAACTCCGCCTGCGGTCGTTTCGACATCCACGGGGCGTTCCACGTCAACACCAAGAATGTCGGCGACGAATTGCGTCATCAGATTGTTTTTACAAGCTCCTCCATCGACGCGAAGCAGCTGAATCGGACTCGGCAGGTCTTCGTTCATGGCGTCGAACATGTCGCGTGTCTGATATCCCATGGAATCGAGAGCGCTTCTTATAATGTCGTTTTTGTTACTTCCGCGGGATATCCCGACGATGGCAGCCCTTGCATAAGGATCCCAATATGGTGCGCCAAAACCACTAAATACCGGAACCAAGTACACCTGCCCGATGGTGTTGGCCTTGCGCGCAAAGTATTCGGAGTCCTCGGATGCCTCCAGGAATTGGAGTTCGTCACGTAACCATTGTATTGTGGAACCCGTGTTGTACACGGTTCCCTCCAAGAGATACTCGACCTTGTTGTTGTATCCCCAGCCAATTGTCGTGAGCATTCCGTTTTTGGAAGCCGCCGGTTTTTCTCCGATATTAACGGTGATGGTACCGCACGTACCGTATGTAAACTTGCTGAGGCCTTCTTTGAAACAGCATTGACCGAACGTCGCGCTCTGCTGGTCTCCAATGATGCCTTCGATTGGGATCTCGTTGTTGAAAACGGAGTTGGACGTGTTCGCAAAATGTCCACTACTAGGTTGGACCTTGGGTAGCATACACTCTGGAATTTTAAAAAGCTCCAACAACTCTTTGTCCCATTTCAGATCATTGATATTGTATATGAGCGTACGAGATGCGTTGCTATAGTCGGTAACATGTGCCGAACCACAGGTCAGGTTCCATGCAATCCAACCATCGATGTTCGAAAAGAGGAGATCTCCTCTTTCGGCGCGAGCTCTTACGCCATCAACATTATCCAAAATCCAGCGGATCTTTGTAGCTGAGAAATAGGGATCCATAACGAGCCCCGTCTTTTCTTTCACCATCTGTTCACAGCCGGATTTTCTCAGTTCCTTGCAGTAATCGGAGGTCCTGCGGTCGCCCCATACGATCGCGCGATAGACCGGTTTTCCGTCATACTTGTCCCAGATTACGACGGTTTCGCGTTGGTTCGTGATTCCGATAGCCTTGATTTCGTCGTCGTTGATTCCTTTTTGTTGGAGGGCTTTCTTGATGACTGATTGTGCAGTTCCCCATATTTCATTGGCATCCTGCTCGATTAATCCATTTTGCGGGTAGTATTGAGTGAATTCCTGAGCAGCAAGGCTGATGCACTCTCCACCCCTGTCGTAAATAACAGAACGAACACTGGAAGTCCCCGCGTCAATTGTCATAATGTATTCGCCCATAATGCTTGTCACTCCTTCTGGAATCAAAATTTACAGAATTTTTCCCGGTACGTATCCTCACGTCCTCTTTAAATCGAACTGTCACCATCTTTTGGGAATACGGAGAGGTCGTTCATTTCGAGTATCAGATTAGCGAGTTCGTAATCTATGACCAGAACGTCTATCAGTCCTCCTTTAAGCGCTTCCAATACTGGGTGAAGCTTTTCTTTCCCAGAGGCTAAAACGATCTTTCTATCGATTTTTTTGTACAGCTCCAGATTTATGGAGATCGTTCGTTGAGAGAGTTCGGTGTCGCATTCTTTTCCTTCAGATCCGAAAAATCTGAGGACGATATCGCCAATAACGTTTTGATCGAGTATGCTTTGTAGTTCGGATGCCGAGATATAGGAGGGTTTTGCCAAAACGGATGTTGGAGTGGGGTAAAATGATCCGACGCCAGTCACGGAAATGTTGATGTTTTTGAACATCTCGAAAACCGCTTTAATGTTTTTTTCTTTTTTGATCATGTCTGCAGCACATTTGCTTCCCATAAGCCCTTCGGTCATCAAAAAATAATTTCTGCCGGAAAACGCTTTGGCCATACGTGAAACCAGCGTACGCACATCCAGTTCATCGGCACAGTTCGCGATGCTTCCATGAAGCGAGACAAAGGTGGCATCGACTTTCTGAGAAGGGTTGAGGCAATTGATCATATGATAGATCGTGCTTCCCCATGTCACGCCAAGGACATCGTCTTTTCTGATTATTCGCTGGAGATAACGGGCTCCTTCAAGCGCTACAAGTTTTTTTGCGCTTATCGGATCGACGCGTTCTCCCGAAAACCCGACTTCGTTTACGGAAGGGGCTATAATGACGTCTTTGAGATCAAAGCGTTTCTTCAACTTCTCCTCAAGGGTAATACACGTTACGTATGGATCCCGGATAACGAATTCGACGATTTTTTCTTCCTTGGCCTTTTTCAACAATCTAGAGACGGTTGTAATCGATACCTGTAGTTGTCTTGCGATATCGTTTTGAGGAATGTCCTTTATATAATAAAGATAAGCGACCTTTAAAATGAGGAATGTCGATTGGTCATAGATGCCTTTCAGAATGATCTCCCCCTTCGTACTAGAACAGGATCTGCCTGAATAAGGGTTTAAAAAGACATGGAATCATTCTTTTTGAGTCTGTCTGCCGAATTGGCTTTTGATCTAAAATATATATCGGTGAAACTATATCACATGGAATGAAACGATTTAACAGTGAAAATATTTTCGACAGGATGAAAATATTTTCACGCTTGTAATGGTGCATTGTCGCCGCAAGCTGGGTCGAAAAAACGAAAAAGTCCCACAAGCAATGTCGTTAGGAAGTATGGACATATAAGGGAGCCGGCGTTTTCGTACACGCCGGCTCCCTTCATTCGCGTTGTGAGGGTTCGATTCGGTCCGACCGGGTTTTCTTCCCTGGCCGGGGTCAGTATCTCCTGCGGAGCAGAGCGACAAGAGCCGCGGCTCCTGTCGAGGCGAATGCGCCAAATCCGGTGTTGCAGCCGCTTCCTTCGTTGTCCGCGTCGGGTTTTTTTGAGCCCTTTTTCCAGATCGCGCAGTCGGCGTTGATCTCGCACCTGCCTACCGTTTCGATATCGGCATACCCTCTGATTTTGACCGTTCCCGTCGTCGCACTGGTGAACTCGATCGTGTAGGTCAGATCATCCACGGAGAACGAAGGCAGCCGGTAGGGCTCGCTGACGGTCGGATTGAAGTTGTTCAGGGTGATCGGAACCGCCAGGTTTACGGTTTCGTCATACTCCCAAGCTTTGATGCCCAGCTTCGACGCGTTGAGCACG
This sequence comes from Synergistaceae bacterium, assembly GCA_036771375.1. GTDB lineage: Bacteria > Synergistota > Synergistia > Synergistales > Synergistaceae > DAIPHL01. The sequence goes on from DAIPHL010000022.1 coordinate 9,460, forward strand.
CCTCGCACGTCATAGCCGGTGATCGTCTCGACGTTGCCTGTGGTCTTCGATTTGATGTCGATATGCCCCTGGGTCGTGAGTTGCACGCGGACAAACCCTTTCTCCGCGAATCCCGCTCCGTCGACGAGCCATCTTCCTCCGACTTGAAGTCTCTCCGCATATGCGGCGGTCGAGAAGAACATGAGGGACATGATGAACGCGCACAGATACTTTCTCATCGTGAGCAAGACCTCCATTCACTTTTTCCTATTCGAGGCTCTGCGAGCCAACCTCTTGTGGCATTCCGGACACGCAGACGTTCACGACTTCGCATATGGGCAGCGAATCCGGATCGAGGCTTCGTGCCACGGTATCGAGCCCGACAAACCGAACCCCTTCCGCACGGCAACGCGAAAGAAAACCGTGCAATGGTGCAAGCGTTTCCGTGGCGGCCGCCACTATAGCACTCATCGGCAAAACGCTCAAGCCTTCGGGGAGATATTCGGCAAGATCACCGAGTGCACGCTCCGCTTCCGACGCGGTTTTTTTCTTCAGGATCGTCTCAAGAGGCGGCACGGTCGCCGGTATCTGAGGGGTGGAGAAGGTCTTCCAGGAGATCTTCGGGCGGTAGGGGTGCAGTCCAAACGTGTCGCTGCAATATTTGAACCGCGCCTCGTCCTGAGAGCGGAGGCTCATGTAGTTGACCCGAAAGCCGGGCGAGGCGAAGCCGCTCGGCCGGATCCCGGTTCTCTGCGTGAAGTGTTCGACGGAACGCCGGATCTCCGCTTCGAGCGTCGTGTCTTTCATCTTGTCGAGGTGTGTCTGCCACTTGAGGGGGTTCCAGCCGCAGACGCCGCAGTCCTGTCCTCTCCGATGGACGTCGCGCAGAATGCCGGGTGCGGAGGCGACGATCTCCCCATCCTGTCCGAGGACCCTGGAGACCATGGAGCCGCTCCCCTCCGTGCCCATGCCGAAGAAGAAGCTCCCTCTCGCGTCCAGTTCGTCCATGAGATCGAGCAGGCGGGGAACCCCCTCTCGATAGCCTCTGCGTGTGTCGACGTGTATTCGAAGGCCTAAAATCCGCATGGGGGTTCCGTCTTTGCTATGTCCTCGGACCGGGCGCATTTTTGGGTTTCCGAAAGACCTCCACCCTGGCCGGAGGGATGTTGCTTAGAACCAAGTCCGAACGCAGTCTGCGAAAGTTTTCGGGGACAAAGGGTATTTTGCCGAGGAGCGCGTAGGTGAACTGGACATACAGTCCACCGGGGGCCAGGATATCCTCGATGACCGACATGATGGATTCGCACAGCTCGGTGGGTAGGCTTCGAAAGGGCAGGCTGGAGACGACAGCCCGGATCTCGTCGTCGCGGCCGACATATCGCCGCAGCTCCTCGGCGCCGCAGCAGACGATCTTTACGCCGAGGAAGCGTGTGGAAAGACAATTCGCGAGAGGTTCGGATTTCTCCACGACGATCATCCTCTCCCGGGGGATGCCTCGTCTGAGAAGGGCCTCCGTCACCGGACCGGTACCGGCCCCCAGCTCGACCAGGAAACCGGATCCCATGACGGAAGGCGATATCGCATCCGCCATTTTGTCGGCGAGAGCCGCCGAGCTCGGGCAGAGTGTGCCGATATCGCGTGGCTCTCTGAGCAGTTCGCGAAACATCAGGAACTGATGTCGAAGCTTGTCTTTTCCCGCTGGATGCCTCCTGGCCGAGGTTTTGCCGCGATTTTCCATGCCTGGATGGTTTCCGGTCGAGTCTTCAGTCCTTCTTGACGGCTTCGGCCATATTGCGTCCCAGTTGGATGCAGCGTTCGATGTCCGAAGGGCCCGGATACGACTTGATCTCCACCTCCGGCTCTACGAGGGTCCATCCGCCCTTCGAGCGGTCGACGAACTCGCGCATCTCCTTGAGGGCGGCACTGCTCCAGCTGTATGTTCCACAGAGGCCGATCTTGCGCCCCTTCATCATCTTGTTTTCGAGCAGTCTCAAGAGCGCCGCCATCGGGGGGAACAGCTCCATGTTGTACGTACAGGACGAGAGGACCAGGCCGCGGTACCGCCAGATGTCGGTCGTGATGTAGGACATGTTCGAGCGGGCGATGTCGTAGACCGCGACCTTTTGGACCCCCGATTCGCTCAACGAACGTGCGATCGCGTCGGAGGCGATCTTCGTGTTGCCGTACATCGAACCGTACAGAACGACCACGCCCTCGTCGGTCTCGTGCCGGCTCCACTTCTCGTAGAGGTCGATGACGTCGCAGGGGTTGCTGCGCCAGATCGGGCCGTGCGAGGGACAGATCGCCTTCGGGCATGGATCGACCTTTTTCACCTTGGCGAGTGCCTTGCTCGCCGGCGCGGCGAAACGTCCGACGATGTTGACGTAGTAACGCATCATTTCGGAGATGGCGCGTTCCAGGTTGACCTCGTCGTCGAAGAAACCACCCTCGATGGCTCCAAAACCGCCGAAGATGTCGTTGGAGAAGAGGATTCGCTCCGTCGTGTCATAGGTCACCATGCTCTCCGGCCAGTGCACCATCGGCACAAGACAGAAGGCGAGCTTGTGATGTCCGAGGTCGAGGACGTCTCCCTCCTTGACCTCGACGAAGTCTTCGGTAATCCCGTAGAAGTTTTTCATCATCTCGATCGTCTTCGCGTTCCCGACGAGCTTGACCCCGGGGTGGAGGCGCCGAATCAGCGAGAGAGAACCGGAATGATCCGGTTCCATGTGGTTCACGACGACGTAATCGAGCGGTTTGCCGTCCAGGAGCAGCTCGAGCCTCTGCAGAAAGTCGTCCATGAAGGAGCTTTTCACGGTGTCGATCAGGGCCGTTTTCTCGTCGCATATCAGGTACGAATTGTACGCCACCCCATGCGGAAGATCCCACAGCCCTTCGAATTTATCGGTCTCTCTGTCGTTTGCCCCAATCCAGAATATGGAGCGGGTGACGGGTACTATGCCGAACGTCTTGAACATCGCACGGATCGCCTCCAGACAAAATCACAAGATCGAGCCGGTTCAGTCTCTGCCGTGCCGGTCTCTTCCATAGGTCGCGATGCCGGGATCCTTCTTGGGTACCGGCGAGGAGAGGTTTTTCTGAAGGTCCTCTAGAAGTTTCTTTTTTCTCCGATCCTCCTCGCTCACCTCGTCGTCGTAACCGTCCTTGTTATCAAATCGGCCCTCGGCCACGAGCACCTCAATCAGGCGGACATCCTCTCCGATTGCTTCGGCGAGACTCTGCGCGCGCAGCTCTTCGTCGGGATTGTCGCGGAGGTAAGTCCGCGCCTTGTCGTAAACGATATCGAGCAACTTGCGGCAGGCAGGACAGACGGACCTCCCGCTCGCCCCGAAAATTTTACCGCATACGTTGCAGGCGGCCATCTCCATGAAAAACACCTCCTTGCCAGTGAAATGAACGGGACCTGTCACCCGTTCGACACGGTATAATATATCATATCTATTTTATCAGGGAGTGCCTTCATAAATTGTGCCCAATTTTACGAAATTTTGCGGAAAATCTTGTCTTTTCGTTTCGCTTGGGCGATAATACGTACAAAAACCGTATCGGGCGGGGGAAGAAGAGCTCCCGTCCGATGCGGTACGATGGGAGGTGAATGTCTGTGTTTGAAGAGAAACAGTTGGAGGAAGTAAGAGCAGGAAAGGAGCGTTATCGGGCGTCTGTGGAGAAGGCAATCTCCAGAAATCCCGAGCGCAAGGAACGATTCAGGACGGTGGGAGGCATTCCGGTGGAAAGGTTGTATACGCCGGAGGACGTGAACGGACTGGATTATGCGAAGGATCTCGGTTTTCCCGGTGAATATCCGTACACGCGGGGGGTCCAGCCGACGATGTACCGTGGCCGGTTCTGGACCATGCGTCAGTACGCGGGGTTTGCCACGGCGGAGGCGTCGAACGAACGGTACCGCTATCTTCTCAGCCAGGGAACCACGGGTCTGTCCGTCGCGTTCGACCTTCCGACGCAGATCGGGTACGATTCGGACCACCTGATGGCCCAGGGGGAAGTGGGAAAGGTCGGGGTCGCCATAGACAGTCTTGCGGACATGGAAATCCTCTTCGGAGGAATTCCTCTCGACAAGGTGTCGACGTCGATGACGATCAACGCGCCCGCGTCCGTGTTGCTCGCCATGTATATCGCCGTGGCGGAGAAGAATGGCATCAAACCGGACGCTCTCTCCGGAACGATCCAGAACGACATCCTCAAGGAGTACATCGCGCGGGGCACGTATATCTTTCCGCCGAAACCGTCCATGAGACTCATCACCGACATCTTCGAATTTTGTAGCCAGAACGTTCCGAAGTGGAACACCATCTCGATCTCCGGCTACCATATCCGTGAAGCGGGTTCGACCGCCATACAGGAGGTCGCCTTCACGCTTGCCGACGGCATCGCGTATGTCGAGGCGGCCATCGCGAAGGGGCAGGACCCGAACGTTTTCGGAAAACGCCTGTCGTTTTTCTTCAACGCCCACAATGATTTCATCGAGGAGGTCGCGAAATTCCGCGCGGCCCGCAAGCTCTGGGGGCACATCATGAAGGAGCGCTTCGGTGTCACCGACAAGTCGGCCCAGATGTTGCGCTTCCACACCCAGACGGCGGGTTCCACCCTTACCGCACAGCAGCCCGAGAACAACATCGTCCGCGTCGCGATCCAGACGATGGCGGCGGTGATGGGTGGTACGCAGTCCCTGCACACCAACAGCCTCGATGAGGCCCTCGCTTTACCGACGGACAAGTCCGTCCGCATCGCGCTCCGCACGCAGCAGATCGTCGCATACGAATCCGGAATCGCCAACATCGTGGATCCGCTCGCCGGCAGCTACGCGGTGGAGGCTCTTACGAACGAGATCGAAAAGGGCGCATGGGAGTACATCAAGAAGATCGACGACCTCGGCGGCATGATGAACGCGATCGAGAGAGGTTATCCGCAGCAGCAGATTCAAGACGCTTCCTACGAGTTCCAGCGTTCGGTCGAGTCGCAGGATCAGGTCGTCGTCGGAGTCAACAAGTTCCAGGTCGAGGAGGACGATTCCAACCGCCAGCTCCTTCGCGTGGATCCTTCCGTCGGTGAGAACCAGGTCAAAAAGCTCACGAAGATGAAGGAGGGCCGAGACAACGTCAGGGTCAGGGCGACGCTCGAGGATATCCGTGCCTGTGCTGCGGGCAGCGGCAACTTGATGCCGAAGATCATCGACGCGGTTCGCGTGTACGCCACGGAGGGCGAGATTTGCGGTGTCCTGCGTGAGGTATATGGCGAGTACAAGGAAAACGTGGTTCTATAGGGCTTGGCCCTTCGAGGAGGTAGAACGGTTATGACGGATCGCAGAATTCGAGTGGTTGTTGCAAAGCCCGGGCTCGACGGACACGACAGAGGAGCGAAGGTCATCGCGAGGGCATTCAGAGACGCCGGGATGGAGGTCATCTATACCGGCCTTCGCCAGACACCGGAACAGATCGTCGAAACGGCCATCCAGGAGGATGCCGACGCGATCGGACTGTCGGTTCTCTCCGGCGCACACGAACACTATTTCAAGGCCATCGTGGCGCTTTTGAAGGAAAAGAACGCATCGGACATCATCGTGTTCGGTGGGGGCGTCATACCCGAGTCCGACGTGCCGACGCTCATCTCGGTCGGCGCCGGCGCGATCTTCGGCCCTGGAACCCCGACCACGGACTGCATAGAGTGGTTGAAAAAAGCCGTCGCCGAAAAGCGCGCATAAAACACCATAAAACTCTTAAAATGATATAATTGAGAGGCTATTCTTATACACTTGTATGTGAGGGGGGAATTCAATGAACACCACAGTCATAGATCACATCGGTATCGCGGTAAACAGCATAGACAAATCTCTTGCGTTCTGGGAGACGACTTTAGGCGTCAAGTGCACCGGTGTGGAGACCGTCGCGGATCAGAAGGTGAAGACCGCTTTCCTTCCGATCAAGGAGTCGGAGGTGGAGCTTCTCGAGGCGACGGATCCGGAAAGCCCGATCGCGAAGTTCATCGAGAAAAAGGGCGAGGGGATTCATCATCTCGCGATCCGGGTGGACGACCTGGCCGGAGCGCTCGCGGAGCTCAAGGCCAAGGGCGTGCGGCTGATAGACGAGACGCCCAGAAAAGGTGCGGGAGGCGCTCTGATCGCCTTCATTCACCCGAAGGCGACCGGAGGCATCCTGCTCGAGCTCAGCCAGCGTTAGCCTGTACCATACGGTTTGCGAACGTCCGGAGAGTTCTCCTTCGTTTCACGCGACGTCGCAAACCGCAATGCATATAAGGAGGTTTTTCAGGTATGGCGGATCGCACGATCGATCAACTTTGTGAGAAACTGCTCGCAAAACGCGAAAAAGCCTCGCAAGGCGGTGGAGAAAAGGCCATCGCCAAACAGCACGGCAAGGGCAAGCTGACTGCCAGGGAGAGGATCGAAAAGATCCTCGATCCGGGCAGTTTCGTGGAGCTCGACGAGCTGGTTGAACACCGCTGCTTCAACTTCGGAATGGAGAAGACCGTCTTCCCGGGCGACGGCGTAGTCACCGGGTACGGGACCGTCGAGGGGCGTATCGTCTACGTCTTCAGCCAAGATTTCACGGTAATAGGCGGTTCGCTTGGAGAGGCCCACGCCAAGAAGATTTGCAAGGTTCTGGATCTCGCCACGCAGAACGGTGCACCCTGCGTCGGCATCAACGACTCCGGCGGCGCCCGCATCCAGGAGGCCGTCGACGCGCTCTCCGGCTACGGCAACATCTTTTTCCGCAACGTCAAGGCCTCCGGCGTCGTCCCGCAGCTTTCGATCATCGCCGGTCCCTGTGCGGGTGGAGCGGTCTACAGCCCCGCATTGACTGATTTTGTCTACATGGTCGATCAAATCGGCATCATGCATATCACGGGACCGCAGGTCATCAAGGCGGTCACGGGAGAGGACGTGACGTCCGAGCAGATCGGCGGGGCCCGGGCGCACAACCAGACCTCCGGCGTGGCGCACTTCTTCGCCGCAAGCGAGGACGAGTGCTACGAGCAGGTGCGCAAGACCCTCTCCTATCTGCCGAGCAACAACCTCGAAGAGCCTCCCTTCAAGGACACCGGAGACGATCCGGCGCGGCTGGACATGTCCCTGCGCGAAGTCGTTCCGACGAACCCGAACAAGGGCTACGATGTGAGAGACGTGATCTCCAAAGTCGTCGACAACGCCGATTTCTTCGAGGTACAGCCCCTGTACGCGACGAACATCGTCACCGGTTTCGCCCGCGTCGGCGGCAAGGTCATCGGAATCATCGCGAACCAGGCCAAGGTAATGGCCGGTTGCCTGGATATCGACGCGTCCTGCAAGGCCGCGCGCCACATACGTATCTGCGACTCCTTCAACATTCCGATCGTGACCTTCGAAGACGTTCCGGGCTATCTGCCGGGGCTCAACCAGGAGATGGGCGGGATCATCAAGCACGGGGCGAAACTCCTCTACGCTTACAGCGAGGCCACCGCGCCGAAGATCACGATCGTCCTCCGCAAGGCCTACGGCGGTTCGTACCTCGGTATGTGCAGCAAGGACCTCGGCGCCGATGTGGTTCTTGCGTGGCCACAGGCCGAGATCGCGGTGATGGGGGCCGAAGGAGCCGCCAACATCATCTTCCGCAAGGAGATCGAAGCGGCGGAGGATAAGGCCGCCATGCGCGCCGAAAAAATAGAGGAATACCGGGAAGCCTTCGCGAATCCCTATGCAGCCGCCGCCCGCGGCTTCGTCGATCGCGTCATTCTGCCGGAGGAGACCAGAGTGGCTCTCTATCAGGCGCTCGTCATGACCGAGGACAAGAGGGAGCTGCGCCCGAAACGCAAGCACGGCGTCATGCCCGGCTAGGCGGTGTAAAGATATGGAAGCCTCGATTCACAGCCACTTTGTAGGAATTTCCGGTGGGATCCTGATGTCCATCATCGCCTTCAGTATCGTCTTTATCGTCATCGCCGGCCTGATGTTGTTGATGATGGGCCTCAAATGTTTCGTCAGCTCCATCGACAAGGCGTCGGCTGCCCGCAGTGCGCCGGTTTCCGCCCCAGCCGCTCCGGTTGCTTCACCTGCGGTACAGGCGCAGGGGGCGGAGGACTCCGACGAACTGCTCGCGGTCATAAGCGCCGCCATCGCCGCCGCCTGTGGTTCCTCCGCGCGTGTCGTGCGCTTCGCGCCTGCGCCTCCGCGTACTCCGGGCACCCCGTGGAGAATGACCGGAAGGCTCCAGAACAGCGAGGGATTTGGAGACTGAATCGGCAAAAAGAGCGGGCTTAACCGCCCCGGAATCTTTTATGAACGCATGAAACGATCGATCTAAACGAACATGAGGAGGTCTTTTTGAGATGGCTCGTAGTTATCGGGTATCTGTCAATGGAAAATCTTACGATGTAGTTGTGGAGGAGATGGGCGCAGCGAGCCCCGCCGCGGCGAGTACGCCCGCTCCGAAACCGGCCGCTCCGGCCCCGACTCCCGTGGCCGCACCGGCCCCTGCCGCTGCACCGGCTCCGGCCGCCGCTCCGGCTCCCGCAGGCGCAGGGACCGTCACGTCCCCGATGCCCGGCAAAATATGGAAGCTTCCGGTCAAACAGGGTGACTCCGTGACGGCAGGGCAGCTCGTGCTGATTCTCGAAGCGATGAAGATGGAAAACGAGATTTTCGCGCCTGTGGCAGGCACTGTCGTAAGCGTCAACTGCAAAGAAGGTGACACCGTAAACACCGGCGATACGCTGCTCGTCATCGGCTGAGCCGATTGGGATCGGCCTGGCCTGAGGAGGTTCGCACATCATGTTTGAAATCTATTCAGCGGCGCTGAAGGGTATCATCGAAGGTTCCGGTCTCGTGGGGTTGACCGGTGGCAACATCGTTATGCTCGTCGTCGCCTTTGTCCTGCTGTATCTCGCCATCGGCAAGGGATTCGAACCCCTGCTGCTGTTGCCCATCGCCTTCGGGTGTCTCATCGCGAATCTGCCGCTGTCGGGAATTCTTTCCGCTCCGGATCCGGCGAACGGCATCATTCACGGAGGCTTTTTGTATTACATCAAGTTCGGCATCGATCAGGAGATCTATCCCATCATCATATTCATGGGCATCGGAGCTCTCACCGATTTCGGACCGCTGCTCGCCAATCCGATCACCTTCCTCCTCGGCGCTTCCGCGCAGTTGGGGGTCTTTGTCGCGGTCATCGGCGCGATGGCCACCGGCTTCACGATTCAAGAGGCGGCCGGAATCGGCATCATAGGAGGTGCGGATGGACCGACCGCGATCTATCTCTGTAACAAGGTGGCTCCGCAGATACTGGGAGCGGTGGCCGTCGCGGCGTACAGTTACATGTCCCTTGTGCCCATGATCCAGCCGCCGGTGATCAAACTTTTGACGACCAAGGCGGATCGCGCCATCAAGATGGACCAGCTGCGTCCCGTGACGAAGCTGGAGCGGGTGCTCTTCCCGATCGTCTCGACGGTCGCCTGCGGGTTGATCCTCCCGGCGTCCGTCCCCCTGGTGGGAATGCTCATGTTCGGCAATCTGCTCCGCGAGTCCGGTTGCACCGAGCGTCTGAGCCAGGCCGCGCAGAACGAAATTCTGAACGCGACCACGATCTTCCTGGGAATTTCCGTCGGCTCCACCATGAACGCCACGGACTTCCTGCAGATCACGACGATCAAGATCATCCTGCTCGGCCTGGTCGCCTTTGCGACGAGCACCGTCGGCGGTCTCGTGCTCGGACAGATCTTCAAGGTCGTCTCGGGACACAAGATCAATCCGACCATCGGCGCGGCAGGCGTCTCCGCGGTGCCCATGGCGGCCCGCGTGGTGCAGCGCGTCGTACAGAAGGAGAACCCGAGCAACTTCCTTCTCATCGCCGACC
>DAIPHL010000023.1:0-19266 GCA_036771375.1 Synergistaceae bacterium
AATCCGTCAATGGAGACCGTCTGGATGAGTTTGCGCCCGATCCGGGGCACGACGCGATGCGTTCCGGAACGGATCGCGTATAGCCCCGCTTCTTCGCCTCCCGAGCGCTCTCCTCCAGGTAGGACTTGACCCTCGGAAGCACGGAGAAGTACCGTTCCACCATCTCCGCCGCGCGCACTCTTCCGATCCCCATGCGAAGAGCCAGACCGTGCGCCCCCATGCCGTAGAGCAGACCGAAGTTCACCGTCTTGGCGAAGCGTCTTTGCTCCGGCGTGATCTGCCCCGGATCGAGGCCAAAGACCCACGACGCCGTCTCCAGGTGGATGTCGAGGCCCTTCGAAAAGGCGTCGAGCAGGCGCTCCTCGCCGGAGAGGTGCGCCAACACACGAAGTTCTATCTGGGAGTAATCCGCGCCGACGAAAACCCGCGAGGGATCTCCCGTGCCGATCGCCCCTCTGAAGGCCTCCGCCCAACTTCCGAAGACCGGCAGATTCTGGACGTTGGGGTCCCTGCTCGCAAGGCGTCCCGTGCCAGTCACGGAGTGCAGAAAGGTCGAATGAACCCTTCCGTCGGCCGATTCGGCGGCGTATTTCAAAAAGGGATGGACGAAACCGGAGGACATCTTGGAGCACTCGCGATACTCCAACATCATGGCCGGGATCTCCCCCAGCGACTCCGGCAGGCGCGCCAGCTCCTCCAAGACGCTCACGTCGGTGGAATACCCGGTCTTCGTCCTCTTGATCACGGGCAGATGCAGCTTGTCGAACAGAAGCTCCCCCAGCTGTTTCGGAGAATTCAGATTGATCTCCCCTCCGGCGGCCGAAAAGATCCGCTTCTCTATCTCGACGAGCCGCGTTCGAAGCGCCTCGTCCAGACGTTCCAGCGCATCCCGATCCACGTGCAGGCCCCGCTCCTGCAGATCCAGCAGCGCCGGCGTAAGCGGCGCGTCGATCTCGCGCATGATTCTGTCCATATCTTCGACGAACTCGCTTCTCCGGTACTCCCTCCACTGCGCCAAAATCTCCGCAGCCAAGAGCTCCCCTCCGAAAAGCCCGCGCTCCATCGAATGCCCCGGAGCGTCCGGATGCAGAAAATAATGGGCGAGCTCGACGTCCCAGACGTTGGCGGGATGTGAGCGCAAGGCCCCGACCCGTTCGCACCAGCGCCTGTAATCCGCGAGGACGAGCCGGTTTTGTCGGGTCCAGGAGGACAGCCCGTCGAAATCCGATTCCGAAAGAGGCGCCCACCGGCCGTCGGGCGCCAACAGGACATCGGGGTTCTCCGAGAGGACGAGAAGATCCTCTCGAAGCAGCGCCTCCAGCGAAGCCCTTTCGAGCTTCGAGGGCGCGTCCTCCGTCGAAACCACTCCCGGCTCCGCGCCGGAGACATCCCTCGACCCGTCGGAGAGGAAAGACGCGGCGAGCCCCAGGCGCTCCATCAATTTTTTCAGGCCGAGCCGGGTACAGATGGAGACGAGCGCCTCTTCATCCATGCCCCGGAGCTCCAGAAGAGACGTCGCGATCGCCTCCACGTCCGTCGGGAGGACCAGCCGATGGCTCAGATACGCAAAGTCGCGTCCCCTGGAGAGAAGCGCGCGTCTTTTCTCCGGCATCGCGTCGAGCGAACCATAGATGCCGTCGAGCGAGCCGAACTCCTTCAACAACAGCCTCGCGGTCTTGTCCCCGATGCCCGGAACGCCGGGGATGTTGTCGACCGCGTCTCCGCAAAGCGCCAGATAGTCCGCCATCCGCTCCGGGGGGAAGCCGTACTCCTCCGTGAACGAGGCGACATCGTAGCGCTTCGTCTGTTTCACGCCTCCCAGAGGTCGAAGCATCGTCACGCCGTCCCTGAGCAGTTGGAAGAGGTCCTTGTCCGCCGAGAGGATGACCACGTCCATCCCTTCGCCGCTCGCGTTCCTCGCGGTGGACGCGATGAGGTCGTCCGCCTCCGAGCCCTCCTTTACGAAGACGGGAAAGCCGAGCGCCTCCGTGATCTTCATGATGATCGGCAGTTGGCGTTTGAAGGCGTCCGGCGTCGGCCTGCGCCCCTCCTTATACGCGGCGAAGACCGCGTCCCGTTCCGTCGGGCCCTTGGGATCGAAAAAGATCCCCGCTCCGTCGGGCCGGCACTCCTCCGCGACCCGCAGCAACATGTTGACGAATCCGAGGACGGCATTCGTCGGGGTGCCGTCGGGCGCCGTCATCTCCGGCAGCGCATAGAAGGCCCGGAACGCGAGCCCGTGCCCGTCGACCAGCAAAACCTTTCTCTTCTCGGAAAAACCGTCGTCTTTCATCCGTCGACCCCTCCGCCGTCTTTATGCTGTATAATTCGACATTGTCGATATCCGTTTTCGCGACGCGCCTCGTTCGCATATTGATTATAATTATAGAGGATAAAAGGCGTTTGCCGGGAGGTTCAGTGCAATGTCCAAACACGAAGAGGTAAGAGTACGATTCGCGCCCAGCCCTACCGGTGCGCTGCACATAGGAGGCGCACACACCGCCCTTTTCAACTGGCTTTGGGCGAGGCACAACGGAGGGAAGTTCGTCCTGCGGGTGGAGGACACCGACAGGGAGAGATCCACTCCCGAATACGAACGGACGATCATGGACGGCATGCGTTGGCTCGGCCTCGACTGGGACGAGGGACCGGACTGCGGCGGCGCGTATGGCCCCTACCGCCAGTCCGAACGCATGGACCTCTACACCATGTACGCAGAGGAGCTGTTGGACAAGGGGCTCGCCTACAGAGACGGCCTCGCCGTCCTCTTCCGGGTGCCGCACGGCATCACGCTTCGCATCGACGACATGATCTACGGCAGAATCGACATCCAGAGCGAAAAGGCCTCGGTCAACCCGGACGGTTCGGTCAAGGACATCGTCATCATCAAAAGCGACGGCATGCCGACCTACAACTACGCCGTGGTCGTCGACGACCACACCATGGACATCACCTGCGTGATACGGGGAGAGGACCACATCTCGAACACGCCGAAACAAATCCTGCTCTTCCAGGCCCTGGGCTGGAAGCTGCCGAAGTTCGCCCACCTTCCGATGATCCTCGGCAAGGACAAGAAAAAACTCTCGAAACGCCACGGTGCCACGAGCGTGTTCGAATATCACGACATGGGCTATCTGCCGGACTCCGTGTTCAATTTTCTGGCCCTGCTGGGTTGGTCCCCGAGCGACGACGTCGAAATATTCGACCGGAAGCTCGCGCTGGAGACGTTCGACCTGACGAAGGTCGTCAAAAAAGCCGCCGTCTTCGACATCGACAAGCTCAACTACGTCAACCAGGAACACCTGAAGAGAATGCCCGCCCCGCAAAAGAGGGCGATCATCACTCCGTTCTGGACGTCTCTGGGGCTCTCGCCCGAAAAACATTCGGGCCGATATCTCGAAGACGCCCTCTCCCTCATGGGCGGACGGGGAAAAACCACCAAAGAGCTCGCCGAATACAGCGATTATTTCATCGACTTCGCCCCCGTCAAAGCGAGATACGACGCCGGCGACGTCGCCCCGGAACGCCTGCCCACGCTCAAAAAATTCTTCGCCGCCCTTCTGGACTCCGCCGAATGGGACGCAAGCGCGATGGAGGCCTTCTCCCGCCGGTGGTGCGAGGAAAACGACGTCGCCTTGAAGGAGATCGCCATGCCGCTGCGATGGGCACTCACCGGACGCAAGGTCAGTCCCGGCGTCTTCGAGGTCGCCGAACTTCTCGGCCGCGACGAGTGCCGAACCAGGCTCGCCCACTATCGTTTCGTGTAGACTCGCTCCCGTAGAACGACGCGTCCGGCTTTCAGAAGACGAGGGGAAGGATCGGGGAGCGCGGCTCCCCGGCAGGGCGTTGCGTGAAAAATAAAACCACGGAGAAAAACCGGGGGGCCTGACGCGAAAAGGCGAGGACGTAGAGCATTTGCGGTCCCATCGCACATCGTCCGTAAACACGCATCACGGAGCCGGACGGGCGAACCCGCCCCCGTCGGAGAGTTCAGGCTCTGCGGTTTGAGCGGAAGAGTCTCGAGAAACCGCCTCGAACCTTGCGTCCGCCGCCCTTCAGGAGCACGAAAAACGGAACCAGAAGGAAGAGCGGAGAAGATTCGTGCGTCGAAAGGCAGGTTCCGCCGGGCGCCCCGGCCGCCACGATCGTCACGTTTCCGCCGGAATCGATGTAGCGGGAGTCGACCACGACCTCGGGAATCCCCTCCCGTTCGACGACCTCCGCGGGCTCGAACCGGTCATGGCTCGGATCGTACAGCGACCACTTTCGAAGACGCACGCCGCCCCTCCTTCGGGGAAGCGTCATGCGAAACGAACTCGGAAGCCTCTTCGTATACGGTTCCTCGACGGAAAAGGAGTAGGCGAAGACGGCGCTCCGAGACCCTCGGATCCCGGAGGGAAAGACCGGACGGGCACGGGCCACGAACGCGTCCGCGATGATCGGGATCTCGGCCGTCATGTCGTGCGCCGGCAACGACACGGGTTTCATCAGGCGATAGACGGGATACTCCTCTCCGACAACAAACGGGATGAAGCCGGACGTCTCTTTCTTCCCCTCCTCGAGCGAATACCAGTAATTCGCCAGGTTCCTGTTCGCCATGGGTTCGACGGCGAGAGCGGCGAGGACCGCCGAGGGCTGGGCCATGCGAAAGAGGTAGGCACCCCGCGGAAGGACGACTTTTTTCACATGCCTGGATACGCCCGCGATGGCGTGGGTGAGGATCGGGTTCAGAGGAAAGTAGTCGCCGCTTCTCGTCTCATAGGAGAGGACAGGGTCGCTCGCTTCGGCGACCGAGTCCACCCTGTAGGCCTCGACCTCGCACGTTACGGGTTCCTCGAGACAACTCACGGTGACACCGGTCAGCGCGAGCCGGCCCGCGATGGCGAGGTCGGTCGCGGCATCCGCGGAGACGACGTACGCATAAGGACGTTTCACCGACATGACCGAGGTCAGTTCGAAGTTACGATACAATGTGTCGATCGGAACGGTTTTCGAAAAGAACGCCTCCCTGGCGGCGTCGAGCACGAGAACCGGCAGGCGGCCGTTTTTCTCCTCCCCCTGTCTCGTCCAGAGGACGAGATCGTCCGATTCCAAGGACCTCTCCCCCATACCGGACAAGGCGTTCGCCCCGTCCGCCACCACGGCCCTGAAGAACTTCGCTTTCGCGGCGACCTGTTCGAGCAGGGACATTCCCGCGAGATAGTGCGCATGGACCCTCGTTCCGAAGTTGGTGAGGACTTTCGGGGACCGGGCCTCGAAGAGCAGGGTGACCGACGGGGCGAGGCTCATGGCCGAGTCGAAGATACACTCGTCCGGAGGGCCCTCCATCAGACGGTTCGGATGCGTGATCCAACCACGGACCCGCTTTCCTCGGTAAATCACCTCGGCCGACGTCACGATCTCCTCGTAACCGGGCACCATGAAGGCCTCGTACACATAGGGAGAGGTCCTCAGACCCGACCGCTCCAACGCCGAGGCGACGGCTCTTTCGAGCATCCGCGCCGCATCCGTCACCCCCTTTGGGACGTTGCAGGGATGCGCGACGAGGACCGCGACGTCGGAATCCGGGTAATACCGATACCCGATCATACGTCCGTCGGGAGCGTACTCCGCGGACCCTTCCAGCAGATAGCCCATCTCGTGGAAATCGGCCGTGACCTCCGGCCTGTACAGCGTGAGCATGTTGCGAACCGCTCTCGTGACCGGAGAAAGGGTCGCGATCGCGTCCCGATTCTGGTCCAAATCGACGAACGCGGGAGCCGTCGTGTTCGTACCCCGTTGGTTGCGCCACGCTCCATCCACGTTCAACCGCGGGATCATGATCACGGAGATTCGATCGAGCAGAGCGCCCCTGTTCTCCGAAAGATCACGCGCGATCGCGAGCATCGCGTCGGCACCGCTCGCCTCGTCCCCGTGAATCTGTCCCTGAAGATAGACCACGGGCTTGCCGAGGGCACGCAACTCCTCGGCGTCAAAGCGCGGGGGCCTGCTGAAGACGAGCAACGGGAGATCGAAGACCGCCTCGACCTGCCCTTCGGCGGAGTACGAAGGAAAGCGTCCGAGCGATCTCATGCGCATGTACGCCGTCGGCAGCTCCTTCAGATAGGCCACGAGCTCTTCATTGCTGGTAAAACGGGCCCGAACGCCCTGCTCGTCGGAGGCGAGCAGGGCCGCTCGAGCGTCCGGCCGCTCGTCCACGACCGAGCGCATCCGGTCCAGCGTGGGCGTCGACGGGAGGACAGCCGGAACCTTTTCGTCAAAGTGCCTCTTGACGACGTCAGGATAGTAAAACTTCGCAAGTCCGCCTTCGGAGACGATGTTGTATCCGCCGTAGGGGACGGCCGGAGGGTCGGCGAAGAGAACGGAAACGGGAAGGAAGAAAAGAAGACAGACCGCAAGAGCGGCGAACGTTTTCTTCCTCCGTCGAGGCCTGTGCCGGAGCCTGGACGAGGTCATCCTTCGCACGCTCCGCCGCCTGCAGGGGCACCATCCCCGAACATCTCGGCGGCATCGCGAACGGCAAGCCGCATCACATCGGCATCGCGGCGGACATCCGCGACGCGGAAGGAGAGTTCCCCGTGCTGGCGAAACCCGGCGATCTCTCCGGGACCTCTCATCTCGAGATCCTTCTCGGCGATGGCAAATCCGTCGCTGCACTCCTTCAACACGGCGAGCCTCCGATTTCCCCGGATGTTGGCGGCCCTGTCCAGAAGGATGCAGATGCCGGGCGCTTCGCCGCGACCGACCCGACCGCGCAACTGATGAAGCTGGGAGAGTCCGAACCCCGAGGCGGACTCCACCACGATGAGATTCGCCTCGGGCACGTCGATCCCCACCTCGATCACCGTCGTGGAGACGAGAACGTCGCATTCGCCGGAGGCGAAGCGAGCGACGGACGCACGCTTTTCCTCCGCGGACAGCCTGCCGTGCAGCGTTTCGACGCGTACCCCGCGAAGGGTTTTCCTCATATGGGAGGCTCTCGAAAGGACGGATTCGTCCCCCGAAGCCCCTTCTTCCCCTCTCTTTTCGTCTCCGATATACGGGCAGACCCAGTAACAGCGCCCGCCGGAAGCGACTCTCTCCTCGAGGAAGGCATACAGTTCGTCGATGTGATTGTCGCTTACGATCTTCGTCGTCACCGGTTTTCTGGAGCTCGGAAGCTCCGCGATCACCGTGCTGTCGATCTCACCGTAAAGCGCCATACAGAGCGTCCGTGGGATCGGCGTTGCGCTCATGGCGAGAAGATGAGGCGTCCTCCCCTTGTCCGCCATTCGTTCGCGTTGGGCCACACCGAAGCGATGTTGCTCGTCGATCACGACCAGCCCCAGACGGTCGAAGGAAAGCCACTCTTCGAGGAGTGCATGGGTTCCGACGACGACGTCGACCTCGCCGTCCTCCAGGGCGCGTCGGAGGGAGGCTCGCGCCTTCTCGCTCATCCCACCGAGGACCTCGGCGCAGCGCACACCCACGGGAGAGAGGTGTCTTTCACACGCGCGACGAAACTGTCCCGAGAGGACGGTGGTCGGGACCAGGACCGCCGCGCGGAAACCGGCGCCCACGGCTTGCGCGAGAGCGCCCAGGGCGACGATCGTCTTGCCGCACCCCACATCCCCCTGAAGCAGCCGCCGCATCGGGCGGGAACGGGAGAGATCCTCGGCGATCTCGGCGACCGCGCGCCTCTGAGCGTCCGTCGGCTCGAACGGCAACGCCTCCATGAAACGCCGACGCATTGCACCTCCCCGGGCGAGGTTCGGGGATTCCAGCGCAAACACACGTTTTCGAAGCGCCCAGAGCGCTTTCTGTAATTCGAAGAACTCCTGATAGGCCAGTCTTTTTTCGGATCGTTCGATCTCCTCCTGGCAGGAAGGGATGTGTATCCCCTTTAGAGCCTCATCAAGAGACGGAAAGGAATATTTCTTCAAAAGCGCCTCCGGCAGGGGATCGCAAAGGACGAGGGAGTCCGAGGTCACGCAGGAGCGGATGAGCGATGCGAGGGTTTTTCTCGCGAGCCCGGCCGTCGTCGGGTAGATGGGCACGATTCGGTCCCAACCGGGCGGTGGCGTTCCATTCTCGGAGCAGAGCGTATATTCGGGGCTCGGGAACACGTACTCGCCGTCCCGTTTCACGGGCCGGCCGTAGAGAAGCACCTTTCGCCCCTCCGACAACCCCAAAAGGGCGTTGCGTGCACCGAAGACGACAACCCCCACGGAAGCGGTGCCGTCATCCAGGTCGAAGGCGGCGGCGAATACGTTCCTTCGCCTCGTCGGGCGAATCCGCAGGGATCCCACGATTCCTCCGGCCACAGACGGCCCCTCTCCGGAGATCTCCGCGAGAGGAGTGACGAAACGCCTGTCCTCGTACCGAAACGGCATATGATGGAGGAGATCTCCGACGCTTGTGATTCCGACACGGGACAGGGCGTCGGCTCTCGCGGGGCCGACGCCCGAAAGCGTTTTTACGGAATCGGAGAGGAGCAACGCGACTGTCTGCCGCCCATGAACAAAATGGACTTACATTTCATGCGAGTCCAGCGAGGAGACGGGGTTGTGCAGGAGAAGTCCCGGATCGAGGCCCAACGCATTCAGGGTGTCGGAGAGATCCAGCTTTTTCGGCTCGCCGTCTCCGCTGCTCGAAGCACCCGCCTTGGATATCTCACTCTTCCTGATGAGCTCCGTGGTAAAATCCGGCAAGTGCAGCTTTTCACCGCCCTCGGCCTTCTCGATCACCTCGGCGATCTCGTTGAGGAGGTCCTTCAACCGCGAAAAACCGGAGGAGCGAAGCTCTTTCAACGTGTTCAGCTCGTTTCCGAACTCGACGACGCTCATCTCCGCCTCTTTGACGATCCGCTCGGCGCGAAGCCGCGCGTCGTTCACGATGCCGTCCGCGGCCGTCGTCGCGTTGCGGATGCGCTCCTCCGCCGTCTTCTGGGCCATCAGAAGCGCTTCCTGAAGCGAGCCCTTCAGAGTCTCGTAGTCGCGAAGCCGCTCCTTCAGCTCGGTCAGTGCACGTTCGGAATCCTTCGCCTTCTGGGTGTAAACCTGGATGGATTCCGCCACCCTGTCGAGAAACTCGTCCACCTCCACCGGATCGTAGCCCCTCATGGTTTTCTTGAACGCCTGGTTGACAATGTCAAGCGATGTCAAAAGTTCGCTCATCCCGTTCCCCCCCGCTCAGTTTTGGTCTCTATCTTATCATTTTAAATCGCGGACCGCACACCGAAGATGCCGGTCCCGATACGTACCAAGGTGCTCCCTTCTTCGATGGCGGCCTCGAAATCGCCGGTCATGCCCATGGACAGATGTCCCTTCTCGATGCCGAAGCGCCTGCGCAGACCATCGCCGAACTCCCGCAACATCGAAAACGCGGCGCGCACTTTCTTTTCGTCGTCGGAAAGCGGTCCGATCGTCATCAGGCCTTCCACCCGTATCCGCGGACAGCCCGTTACGATGCTCTCCACGAGGCGGTAGAGACCGTCCGGAGAGACGCCCTCCTTGGAGGACTCTCCGGATGTGTTGACCTCGACGAAGACGGGATAGGGCTCCTTTCGACATTCGCCGGCGTCCGCCTTCTCCCGGAGAATCCGATCCATCGTTTCGGCCAGTTCCAAGCTGTCGACGCTCTCGACGCAGTCGAAGAGCTCGATCGCCTTTCGGGCCTTGTTCCGCTGAAGATGCCCGATCATATGCCAGACAGGCTGTCCTCGATTCCAGAGCAGGGCCTTGCGCTCCCGTTCCTGGACGCGATTCTCCCCAAAGATCGCGACCCCTCAATCCATCGCCGCGTACATCGAATCGACCCGCTGAAACTTCGATACCCCGACCAGAAGGACGTCCTCCAAAGAACGTCCGGAACGACGCGCCGACGCGGCAATCCTCTCCCTTATCTCCTCTATCCGACGGCGTATCCCGCTGCCGCCGTCTCCGTCCTCTTTTCGCAGGTCCATCACCATAACTTGATCCTGCCCTCTCTTGCAAGCTGTCCGTTCACGATCACCGCATCCCCGAGCCGGATGCCTTCCGTCACGAGGAAGCGGGATCCGCTGATGGGACGTCCTCGAACCGACCGGAAGACTGCGTTCGATCCGGTCAAAACGTAGGCGCCTTCCCTGCCGTTCCTGAGCGTGACGGCCGACTCCGGGATCGCAACGCCCGTCGTCTCCCCCGCCTCGATCGTGAGATTGTAGTTCCTCGACAAAAGCACATCCGGAGGAAACCAGGGCATGTTGAGGTAGAGTTTGACCCGATGCCCCATCCGCTCGTACACCCTCACGTAAGCCTGGGACGGGGTATCCGTCGCATCCAGTTTGACCATGAGCCGGTTGGCGGCGAGCTCTGATTCGAGGTTGCCTCCGAGATCCGCGTAGCCCATAAAACGAAGATTCTGCGGTTGTGGGACGATCTTCCCGACCGCCTCTCCCTTTCGTACGCTTGCGCCCTCCCGCTTCATCCGGACGCTTCCGACCTCCGGAAGCTCCTTCGCACCCGGCCAGAGCTTGGAATAACGCCATTCTCCCTCGACACCGTCGAGCCCCGCAATGAAGTAACCCTCCACCGGAGAGCGGACCTCGGAGACCGACGGACCGGACGAAACCCTGACGACGACGGCGCCCTTGAAAACCCGCACCGGGCCAGAGCCCATCGGGAAACGCACCGATCCGTCCCTGGGCGACGCGAGCCGGGTCTCGTTCCATAGAAAAATCCCTTTCGCCGTCACGCTGTCGACCTCCATCCACGGAACTGCCCAGGCGATCTCCGGGTGGATGCTGTCGTAATGCTCGAAGTACGACTTGAAAGCATACACCCAGACGATCAAGATGGCAAAGAGTGCAATGCCGTAAAAAATCCTGTACCCGAGGCGGCTTCGTTCTCTCGGTTGCCTCATCTGTCTAGGATGTCTTCCCCCCGAAATCGATCGCCCGCATCAGCGGCATTTCGAGTAATCGCACGAGACACAGCGCAGACAGCCCTCGGCGTGTATCGTCGGCGCTCCGCACGACGGACACATATCGTCGGCGGAGATCTCCACCGTCTCCCCGACGGCCCGTTCGAGCCCCTGCGCGATCGCATCGGGAAGGCTCAAAATGATCCCGTCGTTTTCGAAAACCGGCTGGCTTCCGCCGATTCCCTTCAACTGTTCGATGATCTCCCTCACGGGCACGCCGCTCCTCAGGGAGAGGGAGATCAGGCGCCCCAGCGCTTCCGTATGCGCCTGCGTGTCCTTTCCCGATTTTCCGAGGGTCGCGAAGAGCTCGAACGGTTTGCCCTCCAGGTGGTTGAGTGTCAGATAGAGGTTCCCGAAGCTCGTCCTTATCTTGACCGTGCTGCCGACGAGGTTCGTCGGACGCTTTCTCGGCTTCGCCGGGCGGGCCCCCTGGTCGGACGCGGAGGGCTCTTTCTTGGCGCCGTGGTACAGAACCTGTACCTCCTTGCATCGATCGCGGTAGATCGTGATCCCCTTGCAGCCGCTGTCGTAGGCGAAAAGATAGGCCTGCCTGACGTCGTCGGGCGTAGCCGTGTCCGGCATATTGATCGTCTTGCTCACTGCGTTGTCCGTGTATTTCTGGAATGCCGCCTGCATCGCGACGTGTTCCCGGTACGGAATGTCGTGCGCGGTGACGAAGACCTCTCTGAGATGTCTGGGAACGTCCGCTTCCGCCAGGGTTCCGCTTCCGACGACCTGTTCGAGGATCGAGGCGGACGGTTCCCCAAGCTTCGCGAGCGCCTCCTTCAGGTAGCCGTTGACGTAGACCAGGGTGTCGTTGTCGAACGCCTTCCTCCGAAAGGCGAGTGCGAAGACAGGCTCTATCCCGCTGGAACATTCGGCGATCAGGGAGATCGTGCCGGTGGGCGCGATCGTCGTGACGGTCGCGTTGCGCATCGGTCTTTCCAGACGCTCCCAGACGCTTCCCTTCCAGCTCGGGAACGAGCCGCGCGCGTTCGCGAGCGCCTCGCTCTCCTCGTGGCCGATGCGCTGGATGAAGCTCATGACGTTCTCGGCGAGTTCGAGCGACTCCCTGCTCCCGTAGCGGACGCCCCGGGCGAAGAGCAGCTCGGCCCAACCCATGACGCCAAGCCCGATCTTCCGGCAGGCCCGGGTCATCTCGGAGATTTTCGAAAGCGGGTAGTTGTTGCAGTCGATCACATCGTCGAGAAAACGCACCGCCGTCCGAACCGTGCGCTCCAGATGCTCCCAATCGATCTCGCCCCGTTTGTCGGCCATCTTGACCAGATTGATCGAGCCCAGATTGCAGCTTTCATACGGCAACAGCGGCTGTTCTCCGCACGGATTCGTGCTGTCCAGCCTTCCGCACCCGGGGACCGTGTTCCCGGCCTCCAGGTGATCCAGAAAGATCACGCCGGGATCTCCCGTCTTCCACGCGCTCTCGATCAGCAGATCCCAGAGCTCCTTCGCCTCGATGGTCCTCGTCACCGCGCCGGTCCTCGGGTTGACGAGATCCCAATTCGCCTCGGCGCGAAGAGCCTCCATGAAGGCATCCGGGATGCCGACGGAGATGTTGAAGTTCGTCAGCTTGCCTCCTTCGGTCTTGGCCTTCACGAAGTCGATGATGTCGGGATGCGAGGCCTCGAGGATGCCCATGTTCGCACCGCGCCTCGTTCCGCCCTGTTTTACGACCTCCGTCGTGTGGTCGAAGAGCTCCATGAAGGAGACCGGCCCGGACGCCACGCCGGACGTGCTCCGCACCCTGTCTCCCGCCGGCCGGATCCCGGAAAAATTGAACCCCGTTCCCCCTCCGCTCTTGTGGACGAGGGCCGTCGCGGAGAGCGAGGCGAAGATCTCCTCCATGCTGTCTCCCACGGGAAGCACGAAACATGCCGACAGCTGTCCCATGGGGGTTCCCGCGTTCATGAGGGTCGGCGAATTGGGCAGAAACTCGAGCGACGCCATCACGCCGTAAAATCTCTCCGCCCACGCCTCCCGATCTTCGCCGTGTTCCTCCTCGGCCCCGGCCACCGTGAAAGCGACGCGCCAGAGCATCTCTTCGGGCGTCTCCACAATCTCGCCCGACTCGTCCTTTCGCAGATATCTCTTCTCCAAGACTCTGAGCGCGTTTTCACTGAACCGGGCCTTCATTCTGGCACTCATAATTCGATTTCCCCTTTATTCGTGTACGCGCGACCCCCGAGGAGTTTCGGTATCTCACGCAGATCGGAGCAGACGAAATCCGCTCCGGAAGCCTTCAGGTTCCTTTCGTCGAACCCGCCCGTCGGCATGCCGATCCCGACCACGCCGGCGTGCTTTGCCGTTTTGACGTCGATGTCGGTGTCTCCGACGTAAACAGCCCTCCCCGGCTCGACGCCCAGGCGCTCCAGCGCCGTAAGGACCGGCTCCGGATGAGGTTTCGGGTTTTTCACGTCCTCCAACCCGATGATCACGTCGAAGAACGGCAGAAGCCCACTTTTCTCCACCGCGATTCTGGCGAACTTTCTGTTGGAGACGACGGCGAGCTTCAACCCCATCGAACGCAACATCTTCGGGACCGTTCTGGTTCCCGGAAAGTCCCGAAGATTCCGTTGCTCGACTTCCCGAAAGTTCTTCCTGTAATAATCGAGCCACTCCGGGTCACAGCACCCCCACAAGGTCCTCCACGACTCCTCGATGGGCAGGCCGATGACCTTCAGGATCTCCTCCCTCGTCACCCGTGCAAGCCCCTTCGCGTCGGCCAGGAGGTTCGTGCACTCCGTGATCGCATAGCTGCTGTCCACCAACGTCATATCGAAGTCGAAGAGAACGGCTCCGATGCGCGTCATACGCTCCTTCCCCGGGCCATTCATCTACAGGTCTTCCCTGCGGCAGATCGCCGCGGACGTCGGGCTCTCCCATACGGAGACCTCGTAGAGGGAGTGGTTCGGCGCGCGAAGCAGCGGATCGAGTTTCTCGAAGGCATACCTCGCCAGGTTCTCCGCGGAGGGCTGGGGGACGATGTCGTTCAGGTACGCGTGGTCGAACTTCGATACGATCTCGTCGTCCACGACCCTCTTCATCTCGACGAAATCCATGACCATCCCCTCCTCTCCCGGTTCTCCACTGATGGTGACCGCCATTTTATACGTGTGTCCGTGCAGTTTCTCACACTTTCCATGATAGCGAACGAGGTTGTGAGCCGCGTCGAACGTGAATTCCTTCCTCAAAAGCATCGTCGATCTCCCCCTCTTCCGATCCGACTCAAACCGGCACGGGAAACCCGAGAGAAGTCTGGCCCATATGCGCCTCGCGCGGGGTGCCGCCGAGAATCCGCGTCATGAGTCGAGCCGCGCGCACGGCTTTGTCCCCGACACAGTTATTGTACATGAGATAAACGCTTTTCGAAACTTTGGCGGCGGAATCCACCCTGGGTTTCCACTCCTCCAGCTCGGACGGCCCATATTCATAGTCGAAGCGCTCGTGCACGGTCGCCCTCGGGTTCCGCCACCCCACCTCGTTGCGGCCGTGAAAACGAACGAGCGTCCCCCACTCCGCGGTAAAAGGCCACTCCGGCGGAACCGTCCACCCGAGCCTCGGCTCGTCCACCGCGACGTAGGCGATGTTTTCCTCCCGGAGGAGCGCCACGAATCGATCGACGTTTTCCGCCTCCAGCCACGATCGATTCCGAACCTCCAGCGCGATCGGAAGGGGACCGCAGACCTCCCGCAGGCGCCGAATATACGCAAGAGACTCCCTTCCGTACCGCCAGTTCGGGGGAAACTGAAAGAGCAGATAGGCGAGCCGTCCCGAATCCTGCAGGACCCGGACCGGCTCCACGAACTCCTCGAAGAGCCTCCTGCGCTGCTCCGGCGAAAGGTCGCCCCGCCGCACGAAGTCGCTTCTTCCGTGTGGCCCCAGCTCCTTTTGCAGCCAGAAGGGGAGTGAGGCGTACTTCGCCCTGTGAAAGGTGAAGATCGCAAAGGATTTCACCCCGAACAGGAAATCCTTCGGCGTGCCGGCGATCCAACGGAACGCCCGTCCGGCGTCGAGGAGGACGTAGAAGCTGCTGTCGACCTCGACGACATCGAAGCAGCCGGCGTAGAAAGCGAGCCGCGAAGCCGGAGTCGAGGCACAGAAGGGATAAAACCCACTTTTGAGGAGGGTCCTGTCCGTCCACGAGCATATCCCGATTCGAACGTTCTCCGGAAACGGCGTATCCATCCGCGCCACACCGCGGGAGAATTCCCTAACGCCGCCCTCTCGGCGCGACGAGGAGGGCAGAAAGGAGAGCGACAAGGGAAAAGAGGGGGGCGGACGACCCGCCGTTGCAACCCCCACCGCCGCCACCTCCGGTGGACATGTCCGACGGCGCGTAGTGGATCGGTGCGACGAAAAAGCCCATGTCCCAGACGCGGTTTTTGCTCCCGTCCCGAATCACGAGATAGCTGTTGTCGGAGAGCATGGACCTGTCTTTGACCATCACGAGATCGGTCCCCGAACCGTCCATCAACATGACGATGAAGCTCACCGTCAGACAATCGCGGCTCTCGTCGAGGAAAACCTTCGCGACCCTGTCGAACACGCCCTTCCCTCGGAGCCATTGCGTGAGATCGAGGTTCTTGTCCTTCGTGTCGCGCATGTAAAGGGCAAAACGCTTCGCGAAGGAGTTCTGGATGTCCCCGGTCCGCTTCCACTCCGCCAGAAGCTCGTCCCAGACCTGCGAGACCGCTCTGTCGGAGCGCGGCAGGTTGAAGGTGATATGGAGCGGCAGAACGCCTCGGACGTCGCCGGACGACGGAAAGCGGTCCGGAATCTTCGAGGCGATCGAGACTGCGCCGATGACGTCGCCTCCTACGTAGTCGGCGCTGACCGCTCCGCCGAGAACCTTGTCATCCACTCCGACCATCTCGGCTTTTTTCACACCGGTCGCGGAGGCGAGCTTCTTCAGAAAATCGATGTCCGCCGGCAGAAGCGAAAAACCCATGACCTCGTAACCCGTCCCCGACTCCTTTCCGAGCTCCTGACCGTAGACGGTGTTGTAGGCGAGATCGAGATCCCTGAACGGAATCGCCCGGTAGTACTGCGGAACCGGATACATCTTGAACACGCCGGTCTTGAGCGGCGACGTAACGTCGAAGGGCTGCACGTACGTGGTGACGAGCCCGGGAGGAATGTGGCTGAGCTCGTCCAGGACGAGGTTCGGGTCCACGTCCTTGACGTCCCCCGGAAGATCCATGGCCCAACGGATGGGAGTGAGGGGACGCCCGTCGTAACGCTGCAACGCGTAACGGATGCCGCAGTAGTTCGTTATATCCGTCACGAGGGTATAGTCGACCTTGTTCGAGCTGACGGGAAGCGTCTTGACCGGTACAAGAACCCAACTCGCACTGCTTCGCACCCGCATGTCGGCCGTCACGTCCCAGGTGAAACGATCGTAGGCCACGATGTTCCCTCCCTCGGCTCCCGACGAACCATCCCGCAGCGCCGCCCCGAAGACGAGAGGATTTCCCTCCGCCGTGTCCGAGCGCACATTGGCGACGACGATCGGCAGCTGGAGGGTCTGGGTGGGAGCGGAGCTCGAACTCTGGTGGAAGACCATGTAACCCCGCGCCGTCCCAAAGCGTGCCGCGCCCCCCTCTTTCTTACGAAACGCGAATTCCCAGCTTTTGCCCGATCCGACGTCCGTGCTGGACGCGTCGGGGAGCGCAAGGTCCTTCTTCTTCGTCTTCTTCACGTCGTAGGCGCCGAAATCGATGAACAGGTCCTGACCGTGGTCTCCGCTGGCCGGATACGGAGGCATCCGGTTCAGGGAAAGGGTGATCGAAGCCTCCCTCTCCGGGATCACGAGGAAGACCGCGTCGATGCCGTTTCCCGCTTCTTTGCCGTTCAAAGCCGCCTGGTTGAGCAGATAAACGTGGTCTCTTTTGTTCAGGAAGTTCGCGGCAGTCCGTATCGGGACGGTCGCGACGTCGCCGATCGCACCGCCCTTGTCGGTCAGCACGATCCATTGTGCTCCGACTCCGTGGGGCTGTACGTCGTCGAACCGGTAGTCCGTCTTCGCCTGGGCGCCCCACGCGAACGCGGGGAAGAGCACGCACACCGCCATCACAACGACCGCAAACAGGTTTTTTTTCAAAATCGACGCACCCTTTCCTTGCTATCCTTATTCGATCCGGTACAAATTATACCCGATTCTGTTATTATAAAACCAAACCGCGCTCGAATCCAGCGCCAGGATCGGAGGGACCGTCCGAATGTCCATTCTTCACGATGCGATCTTTCGCCGCTGCAAGCTCTACCTTGGAGTGAGTTTCGCCTTTGGCGTCATCGCCTTTCTCTCGTTCTCGAAAGGGATGCCCATTCTGATCACCCCGCTCGCCGCGTCGACGTGCATTCTCTTCTCGGTGCCGAACAGCCGCTTCGCACGCCCCAAAAACGTGGTGTTCGGTCATATCATCTCCTCTGCGATCGGCGTCGCCGCCTGGCATCTCTTCGGCATGAACTGGTTTGTGAGCGCGTGCAGCGTCGCCCTCGCCGTGGCGGCGATGGACGTCACGGACACCATGCATCCCCCGGCCGCGGCGACCAGCCTGATCGCCGTCACCACCGCACAGGGCTTCGACTTCATTCTGAAACCCGTCGCACTGGGGGCGGGCCTTCTGGTGCTCGTCGCGGAGCTCGTGAAGTTCTCCTTCAACGATGCGAGGAGCCCCGGGCAGGAAGATCCAAAATCGTCGGACGACTGACGACGCGATCGACGGTCACCGAAACGCAAAAACCCGAAGAACGAGGAGGAAAGCGCATGGCCACAAAAAGCCAAACCGACAAGAAGGGGCGAACGGAGAAAAAAACCGTCTCCATCTTCCTCTTTCCTCCCATCGCGATCCCTCCGGCGTTGCTTCTCGCGATGTTCTTCCGCCCGTCCGCGCGGGGTGATCTGCTCCCATCGTACCTTGTCGCGGCGCTCGTCCTCTCGTACCTGCTTTTGTGCGGAATGTTTCTGATCCTGCGAACCAAGGGGAACGACCAAGGCGCCGTTGCATCCGCGCTCATGGCCGACGCCCTGCTCGCTTTCTTCTTCGCCACCAAGATCGGGGCGCCTCCCGCTTTCGGCTGGTTCGGCACGGCACTCCTCTTCGGAGGGCTCTCCATGACCATGACCGAGCTCTCTCCCAAGCCCGTGGCGCGCTTTGCCCAGCCGACA
Organism: Synergistaceae bacterium; assembly: GCA_036771375.1. Taxonomy (GTDB): domain Bacteria; phylum Synergistota; class Synergistia; order Synergistales; family Synergistaceae; genus DAIPHL01. The sequence goes on from DAIPHL010000023.1 coordinate 18,128, forward strand.
TCGAACATCCTGCCCGAGGGGCTGACAAGATCGGACACGAGGCAAATCCTGGACGCCATCGTACTTCCCTCCGTCCTCACGGAGACGGATGAGGACGGCACGGAACGGGTGTACGCCTCCAACGGGACATTCGCCTCCCTCCTGGGACGAAGCGCCGAGGGCCTGCACAAAACCCCCTTCTCGGAGCTGTTGCCGTCCTCGGAGGAGGGAACGACCTTCCGCTTCGTCGACATGGAATGGACGCCACATCGCACCGCGAAGGGCAAACAGGCGCTTTTCATCCTGACACCTCTTGCGAAGTCGGACGAACCGCCGGTGATCGAGACCCTCGACGCGCTGGATCCCGAGACCGGTCTTTACACCGGTCATCTCGTCCAACACTTCGCCCGTTCCGTCGTCGAGGGCTGTCGAAGATACAAACGAAAGCTGGCCGTCACCCTCTTTCGGATCTCCTTCGACAAGGGGACGACGATCCCCCCGAACGAAGAGGTCAAAAAAACGGCCATATCGGCATTCGGACGGATGTTGTCCGTCTCCGTCAGAGCTTGCGACGTTGCGTTTCGGGTCAAGGACGAAGAAATTCTTCTCTTCATGCCGGACACGTCTCAGAACGGAGCCGAGGCCGCGGTGAACCGGATGAACGACAACGTCAAAAAGCTGGCCATGCTGGAGTGCAAGGAGCTCGCCGCGGCGAAGCTGGCCGACGCCACGGCGGTCTTCTTCGGGGAAGAGATCGGCTCGCTCGATCACGTCGTCGAGGAGGTCTACCTGGCGATGAAAAGGAGCCGAATGTGAGGACGTAAAGACCCGAAGCACGCCGGGGAAGATCGCCGCACGGATCGGCGAAGCCGCAAAGGGCGCGCGCGCCTTTTACGACGAAGGATCCGCCGGCTTTCGTTCGATTCCAAACCCCGGGTCAACGCAAGGGACGGGAAAACCAGACGGATTTCAACGAGATACCGACGGGAAATGTCGTTTTGAAATGGCGCAAAATCGGTCATTGATGCTAGAATGAAAAGTGCGCTTGAAACTTCGGAAGACTTCGCCGCGTCCACGGCGAAGGAAGGGTATGTGGTTCGCCCGTCGAACGGTTTGTTCCTCAAGGCAAAAATCAGGAAGGGATTTTACGTGAGCAAGGT